>NZ_JALDQE010000006.1:0-526530 GCF_022748145.1 Bacillus sp. CCB-MMP212 | reverse complement strand
TCTTGCGCTTTCGGTTCTTCTTTAACTTTTACTTCTTCTTTGACTTTTGCCTCTTCTTTAGGCTTTACTATTTCTTGTGCTTTTACTTCTTCTTTAACTTTTACTTCTTCTTTAACTTTTACTTCTTCTTTAACTTTTGCCTCTTCTTTAGGCTTTACTATTTCTTGTGCTTTCGGTTCTTCTTTAACTTTTACTTCTTCTTTAGGCTTTACTATTTCTTGTGCTTTCGTTGTTTCTTTCGCTTTTGCTACTTTCTGCGTCTTTACTTCTTTCTTTTCTTTAACTGATTTTTGTACTTTCGCTACTTGCTTCGTTTTCTCTTCAGTTTTCTTTTCAGTTGGTGCTGTACTTGATAGGAAAGAAACGTTTGCATAAGCAATTTTTCCTTTATACTCAAATTCCAACCATCCGTCTTTTACTTGATGCGTTGTTTCAATTACATCATCTTTTTTTAGTCTGCCAAGAATTTCTGAATCTGTGTTTGCTTCGGTACGTACATTTAACAAATTCGCCGTTACATGATACACATCTTTTGTAAACTCCGAACTTACAAACACTTCTTTACCGTTCAATTCAATTTTTGACCAGCCATCTTCGGTATTGATGACTTTTAACTCTTGCCCATTCTTTACTTTTTCGACCACTTTTGATTCTGTAGTCGGTTTTTCACGTACGTTAAGTACATCTGCTGTTACGATTGTTTCTGCGGTAGCAGTTGTGGTAAACGCCCCCAATCCAAAAATAGTTGCTGTTGCTGCGCCAATTACTTTTTTCATATTAGCCTCCATTATATTTTTTTGAATTTTATCAAATGCCTCTGTAAAATTGTATAATTTTACATAATATCAAAACATTTGCAACAGTATATTAATACGACTTAATATACTGTTATTAAAACTCCTCACTTCAATACTAACAAATTCTTATTTCTAATTCTATATATTATAAATCTCCTTATCTTTTATAAAAGCTTCATGCCCTTCTTCACACTAAATAGTTGTTGCAATTCCCGCCAAAAATAAACTTACGATTGCTAAAATTTGAGTAGCGACTATAGCCCCTCTTAAATGAAACTTATAATCTTTATATCCTTTCATACCTGCCGTACTAGGAATCACAACAAACCTTGGAGTAATCCAGCAAAAAATTAGCCAATCAATTATAAGTAAATCTACTAAATTGAAAATCATTAAAATACCAAAAGTATGTAAATAAGCATCCATATACATTAATTTTTCATGCTTATGTAATATATATGTAGAAACGAAAGGACAACCGAAAAGAATAGCATTGTATACAATATTAAAGTAAATGGTTTGCTTTTTTTCATGAATCGATTTTGGAAAAACTACTTTTTGAATATCTTTCGGATAATCAGTTAATGAAAGTCGAGGATTATAATATAAGGACCCTAAAATCATTACGGATAGTACAATAGACATGATGACACCAACGTACATCATTTGCTCAAATTGATTCATATGCTGCATTCACCCTTTTCTGTAATTACTATGTTAATCATTCACTTAATTACACATTGTATGTACGTACATAATCAAAAATTAACATCTAGCTTTAATAGTGAAGCAAACAGATGTAAACGTACTAAAAGCAATGACCGATCCAAATAATATCCCTTCTCGCAAAATTGTACTAAGCGTAGGTTTTACATCGGAGAAAGTTTGTGAGATTGATGGATTACCTGGGGAAATTTTGAGCACATACATATAATTACAAAAAGGCAGTGCTACTTATGTAGCACTGCCTTTTTCTTTATTGGAATAATCCTTTTCCTTTATTCATTTACTTATAAAGTATTGTCAGTTCTTCTTTATGTTCTGTATTTCCACATTATAAATATTTCACGTCAAGGAGAGATGACTGAAATGAATAATCAAAAAATTGAACTTACTGGTCGTATCGTTACACCTAATGATCCTGATTATAATTCAGCGCGTGAAGAATTCAATACATTCTTCAACAAATTTCCGTTAATCATTATTTTTGCTCAAAATACGCAGGATGTAGTAAACGCTGTTCGCTGGTCAAGGCTACATAACGTTCCTATACGCATGCGCTCTGGACGTCATAATTATGAGGCATTATCCGTCAGTAATGCTGGTCTTGTAATTGATGTAAGTGAAATGAAGCAATTAGAAATAGATCACAATAATGGAACTGTAACTATCGGGACTGGATGGAGAAATATTTCTTTAATTGAAACACTTGCAGCTGAAGGATTAGTTGTGCCGAGTGGTGTTTGTCCTACTCCCGGGATTGCAGGTGTTACTTTAGGTGGCGGACATAGTATTCTCTCTCGTCCATTTGGATTAACTCTCGATCATTTACTTGAATTAGAAATGGTAGACGCGAATGGTTGTATAATACGCGCTAACGCCAAGTGTAACTCCGATCTCTATTGGGCTTCGCGCGGTGCTGGTGGTGGTAACTTTGGAATATGTACTTCGTTTAAGTTTCGAACACATAAAATTAATACGGTAGGATTTGCAGAAATAAGCTGGGGGATATCAGATTTAAAACCTGTATTAACCTCTTGGCAAGAATATACGCTACCTTGCGCTAATAAACGACTTACAACTACTCTTTTTATGTCTGCAGGATTAGAACCATCATTATTAATGCAAGGTGTATTTCTCGGTTCTGTTCAAGAATTGCAGATGCTACTACAGCCATTACTAAAAGCCGGTTCACCAATGCAAGTAACTATCGAAGAAATACCATGGGCAGAAGCAGCAACGAAAATAGCTGAGAAGCAACCTGCAACACCTTTACCATTTAAAAGTGTTGGTCCATATGTATATGAACTATTACCAGAAGAAGGACTATCCATTATCGATCACTTTATTAATAATGCACCTCCCTTTTCCACCACCTCCGTATTTTTCCACGGATTAGGCGGTGCTGTTGCTGAGGTGCCAAATGAGGCGACTGCTTACTTTTACCGAAAAGCACTATCAAACATGTCAATATTCGCTACTTGGGAGCAACCAGAAGGTGCTGGCGGAAGTATTCGATGGGTTGAAGACTTCCGTTTGGCAATGCTTCCATTTACAAAAGGTGTCTATGTTAATACTCCTGACCTATCCATTAAAAATTGGCCAGATGCATACTTCAGTTGCAACTTTGACCGATTAATGGAAGTAAAAGCAAAATATGATCCGAAAAATGTCTTTAACTTTCCGCAAAGTATTCCGCTTTTTTAAACTATATATTCCACCTAATATATCAAAATATAAAACATCCATTTTTTAAATGGGTGTTTTATAAACTAAGTTTACATAATATAATTATTAGTTACTTTTTTTGCTAAATATCTATTCAACAATCCAAAGTAATACTTTCTCAAACTCTTTTTTGGGCAACATACTTTCTTTTATATAGCCATTCTTTTAATTGTACTTCATCCAAAGTTTCGTTCCCCTCTCGTAATCTTTCACACTATATTCGCTCGTTTTTCACAAAAGGTTTATTTTACATGAAAATTTATTTATTACAATAAAAATATAAGGTATATTTTTAAGAAAAGGAGGATTTCAAGAATGAATCAAGAGGATAAAATTTACGCTGAAAAAGTGTTGAAAAATCTATTCATCGGATCACAAGTTGATGGATTACAATTTGGTATTTCTCCAGCCGCTATAAAGATTCATTTCACAAACTTTCACGACTCAGTTGATTATGACGGACAATTATATATCAATATCGAATCCAAATGGTGTTTATTTAATAAACCTCAAAAAAGATACCCATTAAATGAAGATGAATTTGAAGTTTATTCTGAGGAAGAAGAATATGAAAGAATATTTAAGATAAGAAGACAAAAAGTTACCGATATACGACTCGGCTTAGAAAGCCCTCATTTAATTATTACATTAGAGAGTGGACAAATTATTTTTGTAAATGGTTTTCATGATTATTATGAATGTTGGCAATCTGGTGTTCTATGTGAGCAATGGCTTGTAGTCGCTGCACCTGGGAATGAAATCGCCACTTGGGCTCCCGATGAGTTTATCGATAAATAAACTGTCTTCACGAAGAAGAACCGAAGATATTTTATGAAGCAGTTACATCTTCAAAGTTCTTCATAAATTCTGATGAGCTGAATGAGTTAGCTTCAAAAATTGTACAAGCCGCAGCAGAACAGAAGTACATAATCCATTATGGGGTTTAAATGTAATACAAAAAACGCTTAGGATTTCTCCCAAGCATTTTTTGTATGGTACTAATAAATTTATTCCTTAGTCATTTAGTCAATGCTTGAACCTTTTACAAGTGAGAGCACCCATATTAATCTAAATAAGCGTCTCATTTCCAATCTTCCAGCTAAACCATCTCCCATGCCCTTCTGTTTCTCCAACCGTTTCACGATATTCGTTTCCGTTAATATAATAATCAATATGAAGGTCACGATCCCACATGTTGTTATAAAGGTGGAATACATCACGTTTTGCGCCAATTTCTTGTATTTGTTTTTCTAACTTATGTTTTACTTGTTCTGGTATTTGATTTGCGACGTGTGTATGGAAAATACAAATAACAGCTTCTTCACTTATTTGTTCAATAATAGATGATAATAGCTCTACACCGTCTCCTTCTATGAATTGGACAGATTCATTTTTCACTAAAGATGCAGCTTGATCAAACATCTCAAGCCTTTCTTTATGTTCTGGCCAAATTAAAGCACGTAACCATAAATAATCTTCCTCATTATGTAAATCATTCACATGTAAGTCCAGTCCGATTCTTTCTACGACAGATGGGCTTTCTTTTAGAAAATGCGGTACATTCTCCCCTCTTATTTCAGAAGTTACATGCACATTTGAATTTATATTTCCGTACATTTCATCCGTCCCGTACGAATAACTATATTGGTCCCAGAACAGTTGCAACCCAGAACTTGTCCCAATTTCAATTAACGCTAACGGCTTCTTCACTTTGTTAAATATGTAGCAGAAACTTGGGTATAAGTATGCACACCGTCTTACTTCATTCGTTTGAACGAGTTTCGTTTGTAACAATGTAATGATTTCTTCTCGGTACTCTTTACAGAAATCTTTAAAATGATCAAAAGCTTTATTTAAATTTGTATCGGCATTTTCAACTAAACTACTATAATACGTTTTTAAATGATGTTCTTTCCCTGCTAACAATAAATAATGTACTGCACCTAATAGTAAGTTTGGGACTGGTTGACCTACCTGAGCATAGGACGATAGTGTAAGTACTTCCTCATCTTCAGCAATTTTCATTGATAAATATTCATATAAATCACTTGACCCTTTACATTCCTTTATTGAAAAGTTTCGAAATAAGTTTGAAATTTGTTCTTTTGTACACATTAGAGTCCCTCCTTTTTATTTTTCAGAATAATCTTACCATTACAGAAAGAATAATCCCATAAAAATGTACTCGATTTAGTCACTTAAGGATACGTAAGCTTTTTCGAGATAATTTCAAACTGTAATTTTTTTCTATTTATCACCTTAAAAGAGCTTGTTAAATAAGATTTTTAGCGAATAAAACGTTAAATAGTTTAAAATTATCAGATAACACTAGATATTTTAGTCTATTAATTATTATAATAGAGTATGAGATGGTTATATAATTGAGACAAAAAAGGTATACACCTAGGTGGGGCCTAGGCGGTGGTTCTCTTTTACGGCTTAGACATAGAAAACACCTACACTTTTTTGCCAATATAGGGGATGGAGAGATTATCATGAGCAACATGCAGCAAAAAACAGACGTTATCTTAATTGGTGCAGGAATTATGAGTGCAACGTTAGGCTCATTACTAAAAGAATTAGCACCAGAATGGGAAATTAAAGTTTTTGAAAAACTCGCAAGTGCCGGGGAAGAAAGCTCTAACGAATGGAATAATGCAGGTACAGGGCATTCTGCGCTATGCGAACTGAACTATACTTCCGAAAAATCTGACGGATCTATAGATATTAGTAAGGCTGTAAAAGTGAATGAGCAATTCCAGCTTTCAAGACAATTTTGGGCATATCTTGTAAAGAGCAAATTAATTCGTAATCCACAAGATTTTATTATGCCACTACCTCATATGAGTTTAGTACAAGGGGAAAAAAATGTTGAATTTCTAAAAAACCGTTTTGAAGCGCTTTCAAAAAATCCACTGTTTCAAGGAATGGAATTTTCTGATGCTCCTGAAACATTAAAAAAATGGCTTCCACTCATTATGGAAGGCCGCACATCTAATGAACCGATGGCGGCAACGAAGATTGACTCTGGAACAGATGTTAACTTCGGTGCATTAACACGTATGTTGTTTGATTACTTAAAAACAAAAAATGTCGAGCTAAACTACAAGCATAGTGTCGAAAATATTAAGCGCACGAAAAATGGTTTGTGGGAAGTAAAAGTACACGATATGAATAGTGGTAAAATTGAGCATCATACTGCTAAATTCGTCTTTATTGGCGGTGGTGGCGGTAGTCTACCTCTACTTCAAAAGACTGGTATCCCTGAATCAAAGCATATCGGAGGATTCCCGGTAAGTGGACTATTTATGGTATGTAAAAACCAAAAAGTTGTAGAGCAACATCATGCGAAAGTATACGGTAAAGCTAAAGTTGGCGCTCCGCCAATGTCTGTACCTCATCTAGATACGAGATATATAGACAATAAAAAAGCTTTACTGTTTGGACCATTCGCAGGCTTCTCACCTAAATTCTTAAAAACTGGCTCAAACCTTGACTTAATCGGTTCTGTAAAACCGAATAACGTCTTAACGATGTTAGCTGCTGGTGTAAAAGAAATGGGACTTACAAAATACTTAATTCAGCAAGTTATGTTATCGCACGAAAAACGTATGGAAGAATTACGCGAATTCATTCCGAACGCGAAAAGTGAAGATTGGGATATTGTAGTTGCTGGACAACGTGTACAAGTAATTAAAGATACTGATGCTGGCGGTAAAGGAACACTTCAATTTGGTACAGAAGTAGTAAGTGCAGCTGACGGCTCAATCGCCGCATTACTAGGTGCATCACCAGGTGCTTCTACTGCTGTTCACGTCATGCTTGAAGTATTAGAAAAATGTTTCCCAAGCCGCATGGTAGAATGGGAAGAAAAAATAAAAGAAATGATTCCTTCATATGGCATTTCACTAACTGAAAATCCAAGATTGTTCCAAGATCTTCACACTTCGACTGGTCGTACACTTGGATTAAACGAAAAAGAAACTGTTCATAATTAATGAAGAAATAAAAAAAACGTCCGATATATTCGGACGTTTTTTTTGTCTACTAAAAATTATACTTATCAATATTATCTTTCGTAAATACAACTCGTTCTGGCAATACGATAATTCCGTTTCCTTCTGCCTCATAATCATATCCTTGAATGGAGTTTGGCTCTACTTTCACTTTTCCGATTCCTTTTACTTCAAAGCTATCCCCTACTTTTAACTTCTTTCCTTTTACAACAATCTCATTTGCTACATAAGTTGCCAACGCACCTTGCTGTTTGACATCCCATAATCCGAATTGTTGTACTGTTCCTCGTTTTACATAATCACGCATAACGTTCGGTGTAGAAAATCCAGTTACCACTACTTTTTTATCCATTTTTAAGTTTTCAGCTGCTTGCGCCATGGCTGGGAGTGCTGTTGCATCTGGACAAATAACTGCGTTAATATCTGGATACGTTTTTAATATGTTCTCCCCTACGGATAAAGATTTTTGTGCATTATTTTCACCGTACTGCGTCGTTACAATTTCCCAGTTCGGATATTTCTTTTTAATAATTTCTTTCGCTTTCGTTACCCATTGGTTTTGATCCGTTACTGTTGGACTAGAATAAAAGAACGCTACTTTCCCTTTATCTCCAATTTGCTTGGAAGTCATTTCAATTAATAAGTTAGCAAGTTGGTCTGGTGTCCCTTGACTTATATAAAAAGAACGGTCTTTGGGATTCACATCAGAATCCCACGTTAAGACAGTCATTCCTTTTTTCTTAGCACGTTGCAATGATTGCGATAAACCATCAACTGATGTAGAGGAAACCATAAGTGCATCATAATTTTGGTTAATAAAATTATTTATATACTTTACTTGCCCTGATACACTCGCTTCAGACGGCCCATCATATTTCACTTGTACGCCTAGCTTATCTCCCATCTCCTTTGCTCCTTCACCGCCCGATGTAAAGAAGCCAACTCCAGTTAATTTCGGGATAAATGCAAATTTCACATCATCCGCTTTTTTCTTATCTGCCGTTTGACTGGAACAAGCGATTAAACCTATTAAACAAATACATACAATCAATACAATCCCCAGTTTTCTCTTCATGACATTTCCCCCTTATGCCAACTCTGTCTTTTCCCCGCTAAAAATTGATGTAATTTGAAATGTCTCATAATAACTGAAAGAATAAGGATAATACCTATTACGACATTTGATTGTTCATTTGTTAAGCCTGTCATTTGTAGGCCATATTGCATAAGGCCTATAAAAATACTTGCAAGTACAGTACCGAAAATACTTCCTTTTCCACCTGTAATAAGTGTCCCGCCTAATACGACTGCTGTAATGATTGGTAATATTGTTTCACTTCCTATATCAGCACGTGCAGAACCGAAATATGCAGTTAAGAAAGCACCTCCTAATCCACCTCCTAACCCAGAAAGTATGTAAGCGATAATGACTACTTTTTTCGTTTTAATCCCGGTGTATTTTGCTGTATTTTCGTTCGCACCTGTTAATTTTACATGGCGCCCGTATATAGTTCGGTGAAATAATACAGTATATAAAACTGTTAATACGATCAGTAGCCATAATAAATTCGGTATTCCTATAAAACTACCGTTTGCCAGTTGTACAAATGTGTCAGGTAAACCGCTTATTCCTTCATACCCAGAAGCACCTGCTCCTCCTGAAATGACGAGTGCAATTCCTCCGTATAAAAACATCGTTCCGAGTGTAACGACGAGTGGTTCTACATCTGTCATTTTTATAATGAGTCCATTTAAAGCTCCTGCTAAACAACTAATTATTAGGGCGATTATGACAGCAAACAAAATAGGTATTCCGTTCATCCAAAGTACACCAATCAAGATCGAAGTGAGCCCCATTATTGATCCGACCGATACATCAATTCCTCCTGTTACAATAACGAAAGTCATTGGTATCGCCGCAATTGCGATAAATAGGAAATCATTTGTACTAAAAAGGAGATTACTAATATTTAAGAAATCACTATTTATAAAACTAAAAAGGATGAATTCTATAAGAAGTAATACAATTAGAACCCCTTCCCATCTATATAAATACTTCATAGATTCATCCTCCTTTTTGCCTTCCACTTTTTCATAACACTATCTAATATGATGATGAGTAATAATAAAAAGCCTGAAATGGCATTATTCCAAAATGCTGGTATTTTTAAAAAGACGAGTGAGCTGCTTATCACTTCTAGAAACAATGCTCCTAATGCGGCTCCAAATATAGAACCTGTTCCTCCTTTTAAATGAATTCCTCCTAGTACAGCGGCTGCGATTACTTGTAATTCTAATCCTGTACCTGTTTGATTTGGGACGAACCCGATATTCATAACAAATATGCAACCAGCGAGCGCAGCGCTTATGCCTGAAATCATAAACGCATATATCTTCACTTTATTAACAGGTATACCAATAAGCCTCGCGCCATCTTCATTATCACCTACCGCATAAAAGTATCTTCCCAATGGCACTTTTCTTAAAAAGAAGTATAGTAGTAGTAAAATAATAAAGACGAACCATACAGTTATAGGTAAACCAAGAATGATGATAGATGACAGCTGCTTAAAATCGTTTGGAATATCTTCAATCCACTTCCCGCCTGTGAAGATTAACATTGCACCTCTAACAATTCCTAGCATCCCTAATGTCATAATAATGGCTGGTACCCGAAACTTTGCAACGCCAATCCCGTTTATGAAACCAATAATAGCACCAAGCATTATCGCAGCAAGAATTGACATGAATGCATTATACCCGTTCGTTAACAACATCCCGCAAACTGCCGCGCTTAATCCCATAATTGAGCCAACTGATACGTCTATATTTTTCGTAAATAAAACGAACGATTGGCCAATTGCTAGAACGACTAAAATAACGCTTGATTTCATCATTAATGATAATGAGTTAAACTGAACAAAATTAGGATTTATCATCCCGACAATAGCTATATAAATTAGTAGTAACAGTATGATAGACGTTTCGTGCACTTTATACATACGTTTCATTCCATTACACCTCCGTATGCAAGACGTGTAACTTCTTCTACACTTATTTGTTCTTTCTCCAAATGAGAAACAAATTGACCATTTCGCATGACGTATACACGGTTAGCTAATTGGACAATTTCCTCAACATCTGAAGAAATTAATAATATGGCGAGTCCTTCCCTTTTCATTTTTTCTATCGTCTCATACACTTCAAGCCTCGCTTTTGCATCAATTCCGCGAGTTGGTTCATCAAGAATAATGATTTTTGGATTACACGCGAGATATTTCGCAAGTACGACTTTTTGCTGATTACCTCCCGATAAAGATGTAAGTTCTTCATTCATACTTGATACAACAATTTGGAACTTTTCTATAAATGACTTCACTAAAGCGCTTTCTTTTTCTTGATTTATAAAAAAGCGATTATTTTGATATAAACTTGCTGCTGTAATATTTTCTTTAACAGAAGCAATTGAGAAAATTCCATTTCTCGCCCTATCTTCCGGCACATAAACGAGCCCTTCACTTAGTCTTTTATGCAAAGAACATGTATCAATTGATTTTCCTTCTAATAAAATAGAACCTGATTTTATAGCTTTCAATCCGAATATCGCTTCCGCTAATTCCGTTCTGCCAGATCCTATAATGCCAGCAACACCTACAACCTCACCCGCATGTACAGTGAATGATATATTTTCGAATGCGTGACCATTTATATCAACCACTTCTAATATTTTTTTCGTCCTTGCTGTCTCTTGAACTACTTCTATTTTCTCTTTCTGTTTATATCCTTTTGGCAATAGTCCCTCCATCAGCATGTCATATGTATAGTCACATACATCACCTTGGCTTACAACCATTCCATCACGTAGTATTGCTACTTTGTTGGCAATTTCAAAGATTTCTGGAAAACGATGCGTAATATAAATCATCCCAATTCCTTTTTCTTGTAAACTTTTCATCAACACAAAAAGACTCTTAATTTCGTGTGTTGTTAATGTCGATGTTGGCTCATCTAGAATAAGAATCTCAGCTTCTCTTATTAATCCTCTAACGATTTCTACTAACTGTTGTTGCGCAATCGATAATGTTCCTCCTAGTTTATTAAGGTCAATATCCCATCCTAAGCTGCTAATCAATTGCTGAATCTGTACTTTTAGTTTCTTTTTCTTTTCTTTTAACCCGATACATATATTTTCTTCAATGGTCATATGCGGAAAAATGAGCGGTTCTTGTGGTATTAAATAAATCCCTTCTTGGTGTGCTTCTTTTGGATTTACAAACTGCTGTCTCTTTCCTTTCACATACATTTCTCCACTATCATACGAATATAACCCCGTTAATATTTTCATTAATGTCGATTTCCCGGCGCCATTGCCACCAACTAAAGCGTATATATCACCATGCTCTACTTGTAAGTTCACTTCCTTTAGCACAAGTTGATTCGAAAACGCCTTACTCATTTTCTTCACTTGTAATAAGGGCACATTCTCCACATGATGTCACCTGCCTCTATCCAGAACATTTTTTGAGAAAATGATTATTTGTTCTACTTGTTTTGTAGCATTGTATATTCCTTTTTTCATATCTAGAACACTTTTTTCAATGTGCTATTAATCGTTTCAACTGGAATAAACAAAATATATGCTACATATGTTTAAGCATTGGTCAATTGTTGAAAGGGATGAAGAGTATGTCACAGCTGAACTTTGAAGAAAATTTATTAACTAAAGTAGCCTGGTACTATTATAAAGATCAATTAACACAACAAGAGATTGCTTCACTTCTTCATATTTCAAGAAATAAAGTCGTCCGGTTATTAGATAAGGCACGCAGTGAAGGTATCGTTACATTTCACGTAAAAGGAACCGGTTTGCATTGCTTGAGCATTGAACGTGACTTAATGAAAAAGTTCCACTTGAAAGATGCCTTTATTATCCCTACTCCAATAGACAATTATGCTACTTCTCTCGGAAAAGCCGCTGCACAATATTTAGAGACTCATCTCCAACAAGGTGATTTACTCGGCATCGGCTGGGGTGAAACAATAAGTAAAATGCTAGAAAACATTCATTTTGAAAGTTCTATTAATCTTTCATTCGTAACGCTAACAGGCGGAGTAAACCACTATCTTCCAAGAAAACAAAACTATTTACACTACATGCAAGGTGATCTTCATATTATTCCTACTCCTTTTCTAGCATCTTCTACTGAAATGGCACAAAGTATTTTATCAGAACCAAGTGTGAAAGATATGCTTCATGTCGCTTCACTTGCACATACGGCAGTTGTCGGTATTGGCGGGTTATCTCAAGACGCTACGATTGTAAAAGAAGAAAAATTAACGCTACGTGAAATGACATATATTCGAAGTCAAAACGGAGCGGGCGATATTTTAGGACAGTTTTATAATACGAATGGTGAGTTATTAGAGCTCTCGCATCATAATCGTCTAATTGGCACACCACTTACGATTCTTCGCAGCATGAATCATGTCATTGGTGTGGCTGGAGGTACTCAAAAGATAGATGCCATTTATGGGGCTTTAAAAGGGAAATTTATTCATACATTAATTACTGATGAAGAAACTGCGCTCTCCTTATTAAGAAAGGAAGGTGATTCTTAATGTCTACTTTATTAGCTTTCGATGCTGGTACAGGAAGCATTCGAGCTGTTCTTTTTGATTTACATGGCAATCAAATTGCAGTAAGTCAAAAAGAATGGGTTCATAAAACTGATCCTCGTTACCCCGGTTCTATGAATTTTGATGTAGAAGAAAACTGGCAACTTGTACAACAGTGTACGAAAGAAGTTCTACAAAAAAGTAATATACTTCCCTCTTCTATTCAAGCTATTAGCGCTACAAGTATGCGAGAAGGTTTTGTTTTATATGATAAAAATGGGCAAGAAATATGGGCATGTGCAAATGTTGATGGCCGTGCATCCGCTGAAGTTAGTGAGCTAAAAGAAATCCGCTCACATCTTGAAGAAGATTTATACAGAAAATCTGGGCAAACTTTTTCATTAGGTGCTTTACCACGTCTACTTTGGATTAAAAAACATGAACCAGACATCTACAACAATATTCAATCCTTTTCGATGTTAAATGATTGGATTTTGTATAAATTAAGCGGCGTACTGCAAATCGATCCTTCCAACGGTTGTACGTCCGGAATCTTTGATTTACAAAATAGAAATTGGGATAACGAAGTCGCTAAAGAATGTGGTATAACGTTGCCATTTTCACCAAAAATAAATGAAGCTGGCACTGTAATTGGTAATGTTACAAAAGAGTGTGCAGCACTAACTGGTTTACTTGAAGGGATTCCTGTCGTCGCTGGTGGCGGTGATGCTCAAATGGCAGCACTCGGGACTGGAGTCGTAAAGCCAAATCAAACTTTAATATGCGGCGGCAGCTTTTGGCAACAGGAAGTGAATATTACAGAGTCAACAACGGATCCAAATGCTGCAATTCGAGTAAATTGTCACGTCGTTCCGAACCTTTGGCAATATGAAACGATTGCCTTTTTCCCTGGCCTCGTTATGCGTTGGTTTCGAGACGCTTTTTGCCAAGAAGAAAAAAAGTTCGCTGAAAAACTCGGTGTAGACGCTTATGAATTATTAGAAGAACAAGCGAAAGACGTACCTGTCGGTTCATATGGTATTATCCCTACTTTTTCAAACGTTATGAACTACATTTCTTGGCGTCATGCCGCACCTTCATTCTTAAATTTAAGTTTAGACGCTGACAAATGCGGAAAAAAGGAAATGTTCCGTGCTATTGAAGAAAATGCGGCCTTCGTTACACTTGGAAACTTAAAACTAATTGAAAATCTTACTGGTACATTCCCTTCTGAAGTTGTTTTTGCTGGCGGTGCCGCTAAAGGGAAACTATGGCCACAAATTCTATCAGACGTACTCGGCATTCCTGTAAAAGTACCAGTTGTGAAAGAAGCGGCTGCTTTAGGAACTGCAATTGCTGCTGGAGTTGGCGCTGGCATATATTCATCTATGGAAGAGACTGCCGAACAATTTGTACAGTGGGAAAATACATTTGAACCAGTCACTGAAAATCACGAGCTATACAAAGAATTCTATGAAACATGGAAAACCGTGTATAGCAGTCAGCTCGCTTTAGCTGATAAAGGACTTACAACACATATGTGGATTGCACCTGGTGCACTGTAACACATTACATAAAGGAGTGAACTGTATGTTAAAAGCGAATGAAAATGACTTCTCCTATCGCTTCGGTGATAACGGGCCGAAATATTTAATACAAGGTCCAAATATTGATCTTGGCCTTGTTGTCATTCAGCCTGGGCAAGAATTTCAAAATCATTACCATACAACGTGTGAAGAAGTTTTTTATGCGTTAGAAGGTGAAATAGACTTCTATGTAAATAACGAAAGAGTTCCGATTAAACAAGGTGATGTCCTGCAAGTTCGCCCTCATGAATCTCACTATCTGATTAACCATTCTGACAAACCTTTTAAAGCTGTTTTTATAAAGTCACCACATTTACCAAATAAAGATACGGTACAAACGGAAAATCCAACATTAACGAAGGAGTGATTTTGAATGACTTGGGGATTTAAAAATCGATTAAATACAATTTTACCTGATGGTAGAGCGGTTATGTTAGCAATAGATCACGGCTACTTTTTAGGGCCAATTCACGGGCTAGAACAACCACTTGAAACAGTTAAAAACTTACTTCCTTATACAGACTCCCTCTTTTTAACACGCGGTGTACTTAGCTCCTGCATTCCTGAAAACTGCAGCACACCGATGGTTATGCGTGTATCCGGTGGCGCTACTGTCGTCGGTAAAGATTTAGCGAATGAAACAATTGTTACACCTGTGAAGGAAGCAGTGAAGCAAAACGCAATTGGCGTTGGCGTTTCTGTTTTTGTCGGATCAGACTATGAAACACAAACTGTTACAAATCTCGCAAATGTAGTTTCTGAAGCTCATGATTACGGCCTACCAGTACTCGGCATTACCGCAGTCGCAAAGGAATTACAAAAACGTGAAGCTCGCTTTCTAGCACTTGCTTCCCGCGTATGTGTTGAAATGGGTGCTGATATTATTAAAACGTATTACTGCGAAGGATTCGAAAAAATAACGAGCACATGCCCTGCCCCAGTCGTCATCGCGGGCGGCCCAAAACTAGATTCAATTGAAGACGCATTAAACATTACGTACAATGCATTGCAAGAAGGCGCTATCGGAGTAGACATGGGCCGAAACATATGGCAATCGGAGCACCCAGCTGCGATGATTCAAGCAATACATGGTATTGTGAAGAATAGATTGAATGTGAAAGAGGCGCTTGAACTTTATGATGATGTGAAGAATTAATGTAAAAAGACAGACTATTTATTAGTCTGTCTTTTTTACTTTACAGTGAAACTTTCTTAATTCGTCTTCTAATATGATACATACTTAAATTTTATACACCTTCAAATGATTACTCTTGGTGATTACTATTAAGCTTTGAAACTTTCTTACCTTCTCTATAATCAAGACAAGACACTTCAATTAATAAGCCATTAAATACTGTAAAATAAAAACCATAACTACTACCTCGCATCGAATAAGGTTCCTTATCTATTTCAATGCCGCCTGCTACTAAACGATTATACGCTTGATCAACTTCATTTGAAGTATCCACTAAAAAACCAATATGAAAAGCTTCCGGATACGTAACTTCCTTATTCCCTTTAAATGCTTTTGGATCACTTAGCACAAGTATAAATCCACTCTCATCACTCATAACTACAAGTGCTTTCCCTTTTTGTTCCAAAAATTGAAAATCAAAAAATGTTTCAAAGAAATGTCTCGCTTCTGATAAGTCATCAACACATAAATTTAAATGATTCAGCTTCATGTACTCATCTCCTTTTAAACAGAAGGGATATAGACTCATTTTCATAACCCTTAAATATGTAAGGCAAGATATTCAAGCGTTCCATCTAAGACTATGCTTTATAAGTCTAATATTTTTTTCTATATCCTAGAACATTTTTTTAATGAATGAAAGATTTCCTATCATTTACATCCCCCCAGTAATAAAAAAGAGGATACATGTTTGCTTCTACAACATGTATCCTCTACTTATATATTACGACTGTTGATAAGCCGATTTCGACGATTTCACATAATAAACTGCGTGATCCACATTAATAATATGATCTGGTTTTGGTTTACCACGGCCTGCTCTATGTCCAGCTAAGTGTTCTTCACTTGTTTCCCAGTTTTTCCATGCTTCTTCAGATTCCCAGCGAATCATTACGACAACTTCTTCGTCGCCGCGTCTTACTTTTTTCACGAGAACACTTAAATCGATAAAGCCTTCAAATTTTTCAATAATACCTTCTCCAGTGAAACGTTCTACAACTATATTTGATGTACCTTCTTTTACTGTAAATGTTTTCGTTTCGATAAACATATATCCCACTCCCTCTTTGTAATACGAATACTAGTATGCTTCTATTATAATTGATTATGATAATTATTTTCAATTGTAAAGTTTTAATTTTTTGAATTATGCTGATTTCTTTTCTATCGCCTCATCTAAAAATTTGAAATACGGAAGTAACATTCCTATTAAAGAGGTAACACATATAATTGCACCGATGATTACATATAGTGCTCTTACTCCCCACATTTCACTTAATATTCCCCCTACTAACACACCTAATGGCATAGCGGATCGTATAAAAAATAAACGCACTGAAAATACTTGTCCTATCATATTATTTTGGACGGTTTGTTGGCATATTGTCGTGTTATGAACATTGAAAAATGCAATACAAATCCCTGCTATTACTTCAATTATTATTGCAATGATAATACTATGATTGAATCCTAATGAAATGTATGTGAGTCCCCCTATAAACAATCCTCCAAGCATAAGTATACGCCGGCTTTTATATGTTACTTTTCCGACTAATACTGAGCCAATTACGTAGCCAAGTGGAAAACCTGCCATGAAATAACCGTACTCTGCATATCCCGCTGACAGCTCGTCTTTTATATAAGGAAGATTTGTGACCATCGTTACCCCTACTCCAAACTGCACGAAAGTAAGAAATATACCGAGCCAAACGATGATTGGTTTTGTGAAAAAATATGTAAAACCGTGAAGAAATTGTTCTAGCCACGTTTTCCGAATAGGTTGCGACGTTCTAATTTCTTTTATATAAAATAAGAAAGTGCCACTAACAAATAAACATATGCATACGAAAGATAATGTAAGTTCTGTTCCAATGAAATGAATTACTACTCCACCTAATACTGGCGCAAGAAACATCATGAGACGAGTCATTCCATCAATATACGCATTTGCGTCTTGATGTTGTTCTTTACTTACAATGCTCGGTGTAATTGCCTGACTCGCAGGTGTATAAAGAGGTGTAATAAGTCCCACTACAATTTGAACAACATAAATATGCCAAACTTCTATACTACCTGTAACTAGCATCATCAAAGGTAATAAGAATACGGATGATCGTATCCATTGTGAAAAAATCATAATCCACTTTCGGCTCCATTTATCAATAAATGGGCCACTTATTAATTGCAGTATGAGTGATGGGATGAAATATAATAGCCACATACTACTTAAAGCCATTTCCGATCCTGTTAACTCATATACTAGAATTGAATTACATAACGTTCCGAAAGCCCCTCCTAATTCTGAGATTGCACTACCAATCCACATAAAAAAGAAAGAACGATTTTTCAATACACTCTTCACTATAGCTCACCAACTTTTCTCTTAAATTCCTCCCTTTATGTACATTCTCGTTGTAAATTATCTATTTAAAAATACATCTAATTCTTTCGCTAACGACTGCACTGCTTTCTTCCTTAATACATACTTTCCGTCATGTATATCAACTAACTTCGCTGCACGTAACAATTTCAAATGATGGTGTACTGTCGATTTACCAAGCTGCAATCTTTCCGTTATTTCCTGTAAAGTACGTTCTTTTTCAAACAACATTTTTATAATTCGCAATCTCGCCTCATCCCCAAGAGCCTTATGTTTTTGAACTAAAAAATAATTCGGCTCATACGGATCTTCGGGATGAATGCTTTCATTCGCAACTGGATAATGAAATACTTTCGTATCTTCAATATCTGCTTCAATATTCCACGGTCTGTACGTCATTTGCGGAATAAGAAGTACGTGATGAACACTTGGCTCTGGCATATAGTTCACTCCGCCAGTCGCCCACTCGACAAACTCTTCCGGTTTCATCTTTTTATTCATTTCATTTTTTGCTTCATAATCTCGTTTTAATATAGAAAGTATTTCTTCTTCCTCTTTCTTAATTATGCTCTCATACCAACCTGTCATTACAGTGATTAAATGAGATTTCAGCACTTGTACATCTACATCACATATAAAGCTAATATAAGTAGAAAAAAACGGATGATCCTGCGTTAATTCCTTTAGTTCATGTATTGCAGTTACATCTCTACTTGCGGCTAAACGTCTTTTCTCTTCATACTTCTCCCCTAAAAACGGTAAACATATAAATTTCAAATCTTCTTCTGAAAGTAAATCAATTTTAAAATTAAACTGCGATAACTCTTGAAAATCCTCTTCATACAATAACTGAAGCAATGCTTTCCACGTATTATGTTCTTCTACAAACTGCAAGTGTTCTTCCATCTCATCTGTTAATGATTGTCTAATTCCTTTCCATTCACTTTCAGTCTTTTCAAGAGTATCAATTAACCTTTTATGAGTAATTGCTGCAATGCCAAGTGCACATTCGAAAAGTATCGAATATTTCACCTGAACGTTGTATGTTTCCCTCTTTTTACTCTTTATGTGATAGACCTCCATTTTTATCCCCTCCTTGTTTGCTATGTATTAAATTCTATTTTTATCGAATTTTACCTTCTATTCTTTTAGAATTTACAAAAATATAAATTAAACCACATTCATTCTAAATTAAGAAGAATAAGAGCTTTTTTATATACAAATAATAAAGCTCAAGGAGTGGTTGACATGCATTTCATATTAAATATGTTAGGGATTTTCGTTGTCATATTAATCGTTTTCTTATGTTCGCCTAATAAAAAACATATAAAATGGAGACCAATTGTAATTCTCATCATATTGGAGCTTTTTATTACGTGGTTTATGTTAGGCACAAAGCTAGGCAGTATTATCATTAATAAAATAGCGTCATTTTTCAGTTGGCTACTGGCATGCGCGAACGAAGGTATTCGATTTGCATTTCCTTCCGCTATGGACAGTCCACACATTGATTTCTTCTTTAGTGCATTACTTCCTATCATTTTTGTTATTACTTTTTTCGATATTCTATCTTATTTCGGAATCTTAACTTGGATTATTGATAAAGTAGGTGCAGTTATTTCAAAGATTTCTCGTTTGCCAAAGTTAGAAAGTTTCTTTTCCATTCAAATGATGTTTTTAGGGAACACCGAAGCACTTGCAGTTGTTCGTGATCAATTATCTGTTTTAAAAGAAAATCGATTATTAACTTTTGGAATTATGAGTATGAGTAGCGTTAGCGGATCCATTCTTGGCGCTTATTTATCAATGGTTCCAGCAACATATATTTTCAGTGCAATCCCATTAAACTGTATTAACGCATTAATTTTAGCCAATGTATTAAATCCTGTGGAAGTTTCGAAAGAAGAAGACGTTGTTTACACACCTTCCAAACATGAAAAAAAGGATTTCTTTTCTACTATTTCAAACAGTATGTTAGTCGGGATGAATATGGTTATCGTTATTTTAGCCATGGTAATTGGATATGTAGCTTTAACAGCATGTTTAAATGGGATTTTAGGCTTTTTTGTAACGGGGTTAACAATTCAAAAAATCTTCTCCATTATCTTTAGTCCTTTTGCATTTTTACTCGGTTTATCAGGCAGTGATGCTATGTACGTAGCTGAATTAATGGGGATCAAAATAACGACGAATGAATTTGTTGCAATGATGGATTTAAAATCAAACTTAAAGTCGCTACAACCGCATACGGTTGCGGTTGCAACGACATTTCTAGCTTCTTTTGCTAACTTTAGTACAGTAGGTATGATTTACGGAACTTACAATTCATTATTTGGCGGAGAAAAATCATCAGTCATCGGTAAAAATGTTTGGAAGCTTCTTGTTAGCGGGATGGCTGTTTCTTTATTAAGTGCTATGCTCGTTGGGCTATTTGTATGGTAAATAATTTTTATAATAAAAGACACTCAGGCCAATTGAGTGTCTTTTATTATTATTTTCGAATTTGTCCATTTCCACGAATCACATATTTTGTAGAAGTTAATGCTGGAAGCCCCATTGGTCCTCTTACGTGTAACTTTTGTGTACTGATACCAATTTCCGCTCCGAATCCAAATTCGGATCCATCTGTAAAACGAGTCGATGCATTATGATAAAGTGCCGCGGCATCTACAGAAGTAAAAAACTTGCTGACGTTTTCCTCGTTTTCAGTAATAATTGCTTCAGAATGCATAGATCCATACGTATTTATATGATGAATCGCTTCTTCAACAGTGGAAACCACTTTCACTGCTAGTGTAAGAGATAAAAATTCTGTCCCCCAGTCTTCTTCTGAAGCAAGTACAATTGAAGAATCCATTGCAAATGCTTTTTGATCACCACGTAGCTCCACGCCTCTACCCTTCAAAGAAGAAAACAACTCGCTACCATATTTCTCTGCCCACTTCTCATGAAGAACAATCGTTTCAATCGCATTACATACAGATGGACGCTGCGTTTTTGCATTTATAATAATATCCAATGCCATTTGTTTATCCGCTGTTTCATCAATGAAAATATGACAATTTCCCGCACCTGTTTCAAGTACTGGAACAGACGCTTCTCTCACAACAGTATCGATTAATTGTTTGCCACCTCTTGGAATAAGAACGTCTAGATAATCCTTCATTGTAAACAACTGCTTTGCGCTATCTCGCGTTGTATCTTCTATAAGCTGGACGCTTTCTTGAGGTAAGCTTGTTTGTTTGAGCGCCCTGTGAATAACGGCAACGATCGCTTTATTAGAATGAATAGCAGAAGAACTACCACGTAATATGACTGCGTTTCCTGTTTTCAAACAAATTGTAGCAGCATCCACTGTTACATTCGGTCTTGCCTCATAAATCATCCCAACAACACCAAGTGGTACGCGCATTTCCTGAATAGATAGTCCATTTGGCCTTTCCCATGCACTTACACATTCTCCTACAGGATCACGTAATTCAATTAGCTGCTTAATCCCTTCTGTCATATCAACAATACGCTGTTCATTCAGCATAAGGCGATCAATGAGAGAATCAGAAAACCCTTTTGCCTTACCTTCTTCTATATCCCGTTTGTTTTCCTCTAAAATATAAGCTGTTTCACTTATTAATTGATTTGCAATTGCAGCAAGTGCTTCGTTTTTTTGATTTGTAGATTTTAGTACAAGTTCCCTAACAACCTCTTTTGCTTTTATCCCCTTTGCCAACACTTCATTCATTTTTATTTCCTCCTTTTTAAAGTGAAACCCAATGATCCCTATGGATGACTTCATAACTATGTCTCTCGCCTCTTACTTGAATATCTTGGCTTTGCATACCTTTTACATCTCTTAGTTCCTCTGCACTATATGTGCATTGTCCTTTTCCTATTACGCGCCCTTGTTGCGTTACAACCTCTACAACTTCACCCACTTGGAAAAATCCTGATACATTCGTAACACCAGCTGGAAGTAAACTCTTACCATGCTGAATGATGGCAGTAGCTGCCCCAGCATCTACTTCAATTTGTCCGCTAACAAGCGAATGCAAGGCAATCCATTGCTTGTTCATCTTCATTTCTTTTTGAGGAGCATTACCGACATACGTTCCGTCACCCTTACCCTTCAAAACATCTACAAACTTTTCCTGCCCACGTCCTGTTCCGATAAATACACTCACACCAAGAGAGAGTGCTGTCTTTGCAGCATCGATTTTTGATTTCATACCGCCAGTCCCAAGTTTTGAGCCAGCATCTCCTGCAAGAGAAGAAATTTCTTCCGTAACTTCAGGAAGAAAATAATATTTTTTTGCATCCGCATTTTTCTGAGGATTTTTGTCATATAACCCGTTCACATCTGTAAAGATCATAAGCATATCCGCCGAAACAAGCCCGCTTACTAAAGCTGACAGCATATCATTATCACCGAACGTCAGCTCCTCTAAAGAGATGGAATCATTTTCATTAATAATTGGAAGAGCGGAACGGTTTAATAATTCTCCTAACGTAGCGTAAGCATTACTATACTGTTCTTTTCTAGAAAAATCACTTCTCGTCAACAAAAGTTGCGCAGTAACGATGCCATATTTACGGAATTCCTCCGTGTACGCCTGCATTAACAAACTTTGTCCGACAGCTGCTGCAGCCTGTTTCCCTTTAATCGTTACAGGTCTGCTAGGATATCCTAGCGCTGAAAACCCTGCAGCAACGGCTCCAGATGTAATTAACACAACCTCGTGCCCATCAGCTTTCAACCGAGCCAATGCGGCAACGTGATCTGAAAGCTGTTCTGTAGAGATGCCTACATGACTATCTGCCAAGGAACTACTTCCAATCTTTACAACAATTCGTTGTTTTTTCACTTTTTTATCCCCCAAGTCTAAAATCAAAGTTTTTATAATTTACACTTCATTCACTTTGCAACTATATCTATTCTCATCAATGCTGCACTGAATTATTTAAGAGCAAAATAAAAATGACCGCTTCGCCCTTAATAAAATAAAAAGGACGAAACGGTCATTGTTCCGCGGTACCACCTTAATTGATATACATAGATATCCACTTGGTGCCTATAACGCAGGCGAACGCCTAAACTTTCATTTAAGACTCAGGGATAGGTTCGATACATTCTATACGAGGAATCTTTCAGCCGGTGAATTCCACTCTCTTTCGCAAGAAGACATATGTACTAATTCCCTTCAACGATTTTCGATCTAATTTTTTTATATTATGCGATATAGTTCGATTCGGTGTCAAGAGGTATCTTAAAAAATAAATAGAGCCACAAGTTACTTGTATGAAATTATTGCCCTACTGAATGAAAATACAAATTGATATAAGTTTAACTCCTATTCATAAACATAAAACCTTAAATTATAGTGTATATATTTACATAATGTCGAATATAATTAATTTTTATCTTTTAGTGTTGCAAAAAGGAATATATTCTCTTAGAATGTTTCTTTATATTGCACAGGGATGTTATTCTTATTCTAAGAAAATAATATCAAACCGATATAATTGATTATAAAAGGAGCAAGATTGAGTTATTATGGATAAACAAATTGGATTCATCGGTTGCGGAAATATGGGAATGGCTATGATTGGCGGAATGATAAACAAAAATATAGTGTCTTCAAATCAAATTATTTGTTCAGATTTAAACACTGCTAATTTAAAAAATGCTAGTGAAAAATATGGGCTAACTACAACTACCGACAACAATGAAGTAGCTAAAAATGCTGATATTTTAATTTTATCAATCAAACCAGACCTATACGCGTCAATAATTAATGAAATAAAAGAAGTAATCAAAAACGATGCTATCATCGTTACGATCGCTGCTGGGAAAAGTATTGAAAGTACTGAAAATGCCTTTAATAAAAAAGTAAAGGTTGTAAGGGTAATGCCTAATACTCCTGCTCTTGTTGGAGAAGGAATGTCTGCATTATGCCCGAATGAAATGGTGACAGAAAAAGATTTAGAAGATGTACTAAACATTTTCAATAGTTTTGGTCAAACAGAGATCGTAAGTGAAAAATTAATGGATGTTGTCACATCCGTAAGTGGTTCTTCACCAGCTTATGTATATATGATTATAGAAGCGATGGCAGATGCTGCTGTACTAGATGGTATGCCAAGAAATCAAGCATATAAATTCGCTGCTCAAGCTGTGTTAGGCTCTGCAAAAATGGTACTAGAAACAGGAATACATCCAGGTGAATTGAAAGATATGGTTTGTTCTCCTGGTGGAACGACAATAGAAGCTGTAGCAACATTAGAGGAAAAAGGATTACGAACAGCGATTATTTCAGCTATGCAACGTTGTACGCAAAAGTCTGTTGAACTATCTGGTCAAACTAAAAAATAAAACTATAAAAGAGATTACGTTAGCTATGAATTTACATAATTTTAATTAAAAATTCACTACATGATAAACGGCCAAACTCATATAAAATTGAGCTTGGCCGTTCCGCTTTTTAATTATATTAAAATAATTTAATTCAAATCTTCTTTAAAGGTTCTGTTTTATCCCTTACCTATTCCCTACTATGATTGTGTAATTTTATTAGAAACTAATAATTTTTCAATGCATTTCGGTAACATATCTATTAGTGTTTCAAATGCGTAGTTTACATCTAGACGTTCTGTCCATTGATGTGCATCTTTTCCTACCGGCCCCATATTTAATACTGGAACATCAAACTCTTCTAATTCCTGAAGCGGAATTGAATAACCTTTATCCCATAATGGCATATTGTCTACAAGCGAACTCATTGAATCCAGTGGATACTGCAAGCCTACATAGCTTAAATCTGAAATCCCCCCAAAATAATTTTGGTTTTCAAATGTAATCTTATGATTGTAGTGTGCATACTTTTCCATTTCTACAACTACCTCTTTTATTAAAGGATTGTTGCGTGAACTCACAGCTGGATAGTACGGAGGAGCGAAGAAAAGTACAATCATCGGTGCCTTTTCTTTACATAAAATCGCTAATTTATCTACTAAATCAATCGTTACCGCACGATCATCTTTATCTTCTCTATTTTTTATAATATTAGATTGAATATGATTTATTTTTTCTTGTCCATGTTGCTCAATTGCATATGTGATAAGCTCTTCATAAGTTAATACATTTACTTTGAGATTAGGTGGTATAAATGGATTATATTTAGAAAAACGATATGCATGTTTTTCATACGACTCTTCTATTTTCTCTGCTACTTTCGTTACTTTTTGACGTAACAATGAAACTACATCTGTCATTGATTTTTCTAATAAAAACAAATTAAATAATGTAACTGCACGATGCGGAATTTGTACAGAATAATCCTCTTTTAAGTCCCTTTGAAGTAAGTTAGTTGGCGGAGGACTCGCTTCCCCTTCTACAATGTCACAAAGGTCTGTGTTTAACTCTAATTCTGCTGTTATTAATGAGGCCATATAACTCCCATTTAAGCCTGCAAAAGGTTCACCTACATGTGTCTCTTTTCCATAGCAAAGAAAACCAGGTAACACTTTACCAATAGAGCCAGTGTAAATATACTTATTTTGGTCACCAGGATGTCTTGAAAACATAGGCTCTGAGTTTAAGACCGTTTTATAATCTAAGTTATGCTCTCTTGCTAAATCTAACAATCTCGGAACAGCCGCCCTCATCCCTATAGAATTCACTTCTTCATCTGGTACAGCCAATAAAAGAACATTCCCATCGAATCTTCCTTCACATGCTTGTTCAATCATTGCCATTTGTAATGCGAGGCCGCATTTCATATCCATTGTCCCTCTACCAAACAGCCATTCTCCATGTTCTATATCTTCACGTACATGGTCTGGAAGTTCATCTTTATGAGAATAAAACATAGATGTTAACTTTTTAGGATTAAATGCATCTTCTTTCCACACTCCGTAATCTTGTACATCTACAACATCAAAGTGACTTACTAGAATTACAGTATTTTTTGTACTATCGCTTTTCTTTACTAGTGCTGTAACAAAATATCGTCCGTCCCCTGTCGGATTTTTTTGTAAATGATGCGGGTTTTCTTTGAAGTACTGTAAATCAGATAACTGTTCCACAACAAAGTCTGGCAATATTACTTCAGCTTCTGAACCGGTAATACTAGGAATTTCAACAAGACCGCTTAATAATTGAATCAATTGTTCTTTTGATTGCCACTTTGACATATAAATCCCCCTATTTTTCCGCATTATGAAAACTAATTCCAGTATATGAATAAAAAAATGACGACAGCTATCAAAATTATAGTTCTGATGTACTGCCGATTTTTATTGATATTTCATGAGCCGCTTGTTTTACCTTGCTAATAAGAAAAGATAGTCGATCATCATTAATACGATGACTAATTAACCCAACACTTAATGCTCCTACTACTTTATGATTAAATCCGATAATAGGTGCAGCTACTGAAGCTGTCCCTTCTGTTTTTTCACCATAACTGACAGCATATCCTTCATTTTTTATTTGCTTTATTTGATTAAGAAGAATTTGCTTTTGTTCTGGTAATGAAGAAAGTAAATTTTCTACAATATGTTCCATTTCATTCGTTTTCATATTGGCAAGCATCGTTTTATTTGCGGCACCAATTGAAAGTGGAATTTGTTCCCCTAGATTATCGATAACTCGAATTTTTAAAGGACTATCAATTCTTTCAATGATAATAGAATGTGTTCCGTTTGGAATATTTAAATAGACACTTTCCTCCACTTCAGCAGCCAAACGTTTCATCACTTCTCTTGCAACAGATCTGTAGTCTACCTTCTCCAATTGACGTAACCCTATTTCCATCCACATTGGTCCAATTTTGTACTGTTTTGT
The DNA here is from genome assembly GCF_022748145.1 of Bacillus sp. CCB-MMP212. Taxonomy (NCBI): domain Bacteria; kingdom Bacillati; phylum Bacillota; class Bacilli; order Caryophanales; family Bacillaceae; genus Bacillus; species Bacillus sp. CCB-MMP212. Next base: position 499,653 of record NZ_JALDQE010000006.1, on the reverse strand, counting down.
CTCTGAAATTTGTGTAACTAACCCATGCTCCATTAAAGAGTTAAGTAATCTATGTACTGTACTAACCGGGAGATGTGTTCCATCAGCTATATCAGAAATAGCCCAATACTCTTTTTCATTTGTAGAATTCAATAATTTAATAATACTTATCGCTCGATCAATGGACTGTACCATAACTCGCCTCAACTTTACTCGTAATATGTTAGTATGCTTAATTAACTATCAATTTAGCAAACATTCGAAATGAAATCAATCTATTTATTTAATTTTCTAATAATAAAAACATATCACTAACAAAGAATTGAAAACGCAAACAAAAAAAATATTGACTTTTCTTTTTAATTATCTGAAAATTATAACAAGATTTCACATCACGGAATACATTCCATAATACGGAAAAACACCAAACTTTATTCTATCAACTATGAAAGTGAGGAAAACAATGGCGCAAGTAAGCAATACAAACAATGAATTAAAACGGACGATGAAAAGTAGACACTTATTCATGATTGCACTCGGTGGTGTGATTGGAACGGGGTTATTTAACGGATCTGGCTTTATTATAAGTCAAGCTGGACCTGGCGGATCCGTACTTGCCTTTATGGCCGGTGGATTATTAATGTATTTCGTTATGCTATGTCTTGGTGAACTTGCTGTAGCCATGCCTGTTTCAGGTTCTTTCCAGGAATATGCCACTAAGTTCATCAATCCTGCAACTGGCTTTACAATCGGATGGTTGTATTGGTTAAGCTGGGCGAATACGACTGGTCTTGAATTTACAACTGCCGGCATTACAATGCAGCGCTGGTTTCCTGATATTCCTGTTTGGGTTTGGTGTTTAATATTTGGCGTTACAATCTTCACTATTAACGCATTATCTGCTCGTAGTTATGCAGAAACAGAATTTTGGTTTTCAAGTATAAAAGTATCTGCCATTATCGCTTTCATTATTCTTGGCGGCGCCGCTATGTTCGGTTTTATTGATTTAAAAGGTGACGAACCCGCTCCGCTATTATCAAATTTCGTAAATCATGGTGGTTTATTCCCAAATGGACTTGCCGCTATTCTTTTAACAATGGTTACAGTCAACTATTCCTTCCAAGGTACAGAACTTGTTGGAATCGCAGCAGGTGAAAGTGAAGATCCAGCAAAAACTTTACCTCGTTCTATTAGAAATATTATATGGCGCACAATGTTTTTCTTCGTCTTAGCAATCTTTGTTCTTGTTGCTTTAATTCCTTGGGAAGAAGCTGGATTAACAAAGAGCCCATTCGTTGCTGTTTTTGATAATATCGGTATTCCATATGCAGCTGATATTATGAACTTTGTTATTCTTACTGCTGTTCTTTCTGTTGCAAACTCAGGACTATACGCTGCTACTCGAATGCTTTGGTCTTTATCAAAAAACGAAATGGCTCCAGCCTTTTTAAAGAAATTATCATCACGTGGGATTCCTCTCAACGCTTTAATCATGACGATAGCTATTTCTGCTTTTTCTCTTTTGACAAGCGTAGTAGCTGCTGAAACGGTTTACTTATGGCTCATTTCAATTTCCGGAGTCATTACCATTATTGTTTGGATGTCAATTTGTGTTTCTCAATTCTTTTTCCGCAAACATTATTTAGCAGACGGCGGAAAATTAGAAGACTTAAAATTTAAAACGCCACTTTATCCACTCGTACCAATTCTTGGTTTTGGATTGTATGGCATTATATTAATCAGTCTTATTTTTATCCCAGAACAACGACTTGGAATCTATTGCACTGTCCCATTTATCATCTTTTGCTACACTTACTATCACTTTAAAGTTAAGAAAAGAAATTCTACTAACACTCATAGTGAAACTAAAATTAGCGAGACTTCGTAATATTTGACGATACATAAAAGACCACACATGGCGTTTCACTTCATGTGTGGTCTTTTATCGTTCCTTCTCTCATTTCCCCCTACTATTGAAAGAATTATTTATAACACTTTAAGTTCTGGATTGCTCAGGTGAACTTTGGGTTGAAAAATGAGCATTTCTATACCTTTCCCGAAATTTCAAGTTCTGCTAATGATGTTGTAGAAAGTGTTAATGTAGTAAATACTATAATACTAACAATTACTATTTTTACTATTCATAAGTTGATAATTCTGCTTACTAATACTGTTTTGTTTTGATATATTTAATATATATTTAAAGACAGACAGGAGTTAGATACGATGATAAAAGGTTTTGGAGGAATATTTTGGAGAACTAAGAATCTTGAAGTTATAAAAAAATGGTACAGTGAAGTGTTGAAACTTGATATAGAAGATTGGAATGGAACTGTGATTAAACCCCAGTTAGGAAATGAGACAATCTTTTCTTTCTTTACAGAGAATGACAATTATTTTCCAAAAGAACAACAAGTGATGTTAAATTTCGAAGTACATAATCTAAACGAGACTATAAAGCATCTTGAGAATATTGGTGTACCTCTTGAGAAGAAAGAAGAAATCAGTGAATTTGGACAGTTTATTTGGATTAAGGATCCTGAAGGTCGATTGATCGAACTTTGGGAGAAATAGTGGATTCTACTTATTTACTATTAAGTTAACAGCTGCGTTAATACATCAAGGTAAATAAAAAAGTCGATTCCTTTAACTCCACAGGAAATCGATTTTTTTTGGAGTTAAACTTCTTAGCTTTGTAAATCCTCATTTTTCAAATTCTACCCTATGGCCACCAACTTAAAAACATAAAAAAACGCTATTCTTACGAAAAGAATAGCGTTTTTCATTATTTAAATATGATTTCATCTGAATTTAATAGATATATCCCCTCTCCTACAAAAGTAGTAGAGTGTTCATTTAAACACTTACTACCTCAGTGGGATTTATCACATTCCAATTTCAATATAATAGTAAATAGGTATATCGGATATAGATGTACATTACTAGGCTTATACATATTTCAACTTTAGAATTACATTCACTATTTAATTGGTAGTTACCCATAAAGAAAGGAATGATCATAATAATACAGAACATATACGAGACTCATTTACATGTAAGAAATTTAGAAAACGCAATAAATTTCTATCAAAACAAGCTAGGATTAACGTTAGCAAGAAAATTCTCCAAAAGAAGAGTGGCTTTCTTTTGGGTCGGAGAAAATAAACAACAAATGCTTGGACTATGGGAAGTACATAACATTGAAGACTTTGAGCCGAGACATTTTGCTTTTGGTGTAAATTTAGAGTCTTTAATGACTTCTAAAGCGTGGTTAGAGGAACGCGGAATAGAAGTGATAGGAAGTCAAGGAAAAGGAAATCAAGAGCCAATTGTCCAAAGGTGGATGCCCGCTGCAAGTGTATACTTTCTAGATTGTGATGGAAATAAATTAGAATTCATTTCTATGTTACATGAGAATCCAGATGAACTAGAATATGCATCCTATTTAAGTGTATGGAATACGGAACACCAAGAAAAATGAATGGAATTTTCGTTCAAGTCTTTTCTTATTTTTGGATATAATGTTGTACGATTCCCCTTTTGCTATTAATTTTCTTCGGATTTATGAACAGTTTTCGTAATGGAAAATTCATGATAACTCCATTTGTTAACATAGTGTATTTATTGTCATCTTATATTTGTACTTACGTACGAGCAATTCCTAATCTGCTTCAATTACAATTTGAATTATGTAAATTTTCTTCTTATCTGGCATCTACTCTTTAAACAAAAACTCCCCTTAAATCGAAAATGATTAAGGGGAGTTTTATATACGATGCAATTATAGTTCAGATTTCACTCGAACAGAAACATTATTTTTAATTATATTTTTGACATCTTTAAAGCTAACAAAATTGTTACTTTTCTCATCCCAAAGACGGAAACGTAGTGATTGTAAGCTTGTAGCAAGCGTAATCGTTGGTACATTTTTTAAAGGAAGCGTATTGTTGTGTGCCTCTTCTAATTTATAGTTAGGTACTCTTGGACTTAAGTGGTGAACATGATGGAATCCAATATTACCCGTTAGAAATTGCAAAATTTTTGGAAGTTTATAAAAAGAACTTCCCTCCACTGCCGCTTTCACATATTCCCACTCTTTATCTTCTTCAAAATAAGAATCCTCGAATGTGTGCTGTACGTAAAACAACCAAATACCTATTGAACCTGCTATTAAAAATATAGAACCATGTACTAAAAGAAACGATTGCCATCCAATTGCCCAGCAAAGCATTCCTATAATAGCAACGATTAAAATATTCGTTAAATATGTGTTCATACGTTCTTTTTTTCTAGCACCTTTTCGGTTAAATCTATTTTTAAGCAGGAAAACATAAATCGGGCCTAACCCAAACATAACGAATGGATTGCGATATAAACGATATGCTAAACGGAGTCTAAATGGTGCTGCTACATATTCATCTACTGTAAGCGTCCAAATATCTCCTGTACCCCTTTTATCCAAATTACCACTCGTAGCGTGGTGAATAGAATGCTCATGCCCCCACTGATCAAATGGGAATAATGTTAAAACACCCATACACGTTCCAACTATTCTATTTGCACGTCGACTTTTAAAAAACGAATAATGGGTGCAATCATGAAAAATAATGAAAATCCTTGTCATAAATCCAGCGGCTAACAGTGCTGGAACTAATGTTAACCAATAAGAAACTGACAAACTTTTATAAGCAAGGTACCATAAAATAATAAATGGCACGATTGTGTTGATCAGTTGCCAAACACTTTTTTTAATCGTTGATTTTTCAAAAGGAGCAACTTGTTTTTTTAAATTTTTAGTATTTTCTAAGGTCATTGTTCTAATTCCTTTCCTTTTTGTTGCTAATTCATATTATAACACACTATTAGTATCAGGTGTTAAAAGTAGCTATAATAAATATTTTATACTATGAAAATCTCTTTTTTCTTACTCATTACTTACAAATTTCTTACGTCCAAAATAGCTTCTATAATTGGACAGACGGAGCATTTTATGTATCAAAGAAACTTCGAATTTTTCCAATAAGTACATAAAAAAACAGAGAGTTTTTTCACAAGAAGAAAAGAGCTGTCATAAGTCAGTTTCACCGACTTGTGGCAGCTCCTCTTCGTTTTAACTTATTTTATCGATGAAGCCAAACCGCACCTGCAGACTTGTCTTCAGCTTGGCCTACTACTTCAAACTTCAGTCCTAGTTTCGGCAACTTACGTCCTGCATCAGGAATGATGCTGTTGATATATTGCTTAGAATCATCAAATTTCGCCACTCCTGGTAATCCTTTATAATCAAAAATACCGCGAGTTGGTGAATTTACTTTCCATGCTGGCGTTTGATCAAATGAGAATGCCGCATCGGCAATTTGATAACGCGTACTGCTCTTCACAGTAGGTTGTCCGTTTAATGTCCCTACAATTGCCTCTGGATGAGAATCTACTACTCCTAAGAACCCTTCACCTGGATGAACGCCTACCCAGTTATCTGTAAAGCTTTGATCCGCATACCATACAACCATTCCTGTATTAAATACTGGTCCACGTGCATGTTGTAACGCAGTGTCAGAACCAGCGTAATTTCTCCACTCTACATAGTAATTATGTTTTTTCTGTTCAAATCCGTTAGACACAGTAAAGCCTTTTAACGTCATTGCTGGCTGACCTTCCGCATCATCAGAGAAAACAACTTTTCCATCTACAGTTAAGGCTGCATTATCTAACGCAAATCCTTTATAAGCTACTGCAATATCTGTTAAGTACTCAAATTGCAGTTTTACTTTTTTTCCTTTGAATTGGCTTAGATCGTATGATTTATCAACCCATTTACCATCAGTTGTATCCGCGCCGCCTTTTACATCTTTTTCGCCCATTCTATCAATGCGTGTCTTCGTTCCATCTTCTGCAATCGCATATACGTCAAGGAAATCATACTTCGCTTCAAGTTCGTAAAATGCCTTATAATCGAACTTAGCATCCTTTGCATTTGTTAAGTCAAATACTGGCGTCTCAAGTGTTGTATGAATGTCATTTCCTTTTGTACTATAATAGAACTTCTTACCAAACGCCGATTCGATATTTTTTATATCTTTGTCCGGCAAGTTAACACGAACGATTCCAGGTCGTTTAGATTTTGTAGTACTTTGATCTACATATGTCGCAACACCGATGCCTTTGCTAAGTTTGTCATAATCTACTTCAAGGATATTCGCCCAATTCCCCTTCATATTCTTTTGGAAAAACTCTTTATTTTGTGGTGAGAAACTCGTTGGCTCTGTTCCTGCAATTTTTCCAGCCCAGCTACCACCACTCATAATAGACCATGACTCAACAGGTTCACCTTGTCCTGAGTACTTTGTGTCATATTCATCTGGTAAGCCTAAATCATGGCCATACTCATGTGCAAACACACCAACCGCTCCGTCTTCAGGCTCGATTGTATAATCGTATGCAGCCATCTTTCCGCCCCAGTTCGAAACAGAAGATTTCGTGCCATCAATTGCATATGGTTTTGAACCGAGTTTTGAACGATGTGACCAAATCGCATCATCTTTCAATTTACCGCCGCCAGCTTCTTGACCAACGCCAGCATGTACAACCATTAAATGATCAATAATTCCATCTGGCTCATTTTTATTTCCATCACCATCTTGATCGTATTGATCAAATTGGTCATAGTCTGCTAAATTGATTCCTTTTGCTACCGCTGCTTTTAATGCTTCTTTCACAAAATCTTTTGGTCCTAAAGGCCCCTTGTTATCATGACCAGTACCCGCATCAGCACCATAATCTGATGCTTTTCCTGGAACAGTAAGCCATTCTGTTACAGTCCCATCAACTGTATAGCTACCACCAGATTGTTCTTCATAATATTGCTTAAATGTGTTAATCTTCGATCCATCAAATAAAGTGAATGGTTCATCACCAAATAACATTTTTTGATAATGTTCACGATTAAAGTCCTTAGAATACATGTATCCTGGCTCTTGATCAATATTGTTATGCTTAAAATCGCTAAATTCTACAAGTAAAACAAGTACTTTATCTTTTCGAACAGCTCCATTGTATTCTTCTTGCTTCGCTGATGTAGTAGGTACTTTTCCATTTAATTTCCCTGGATTTAATGCTGCACCTTGTCCAGCTACTGGGCCTACTTCAGGCTGCTGTGCCTGTTCATTTTCCTTCATTTTTGCATCTTTTACTTTTTTCATAAAATCAGAAGCTTCTTGTGTAAGACTATCTCCTGTTAAGATTTCTTTCCCAGGGTTTTCCCCTTTCTTTTTCTCAACATATTTTTCGACAGCTTTTGACGTCTCAGCTTGTGATGCAGATTGATCAATTACCCCCCGTTGTTTTAGCGCTTCTGCCAAACGCTCCTCCGGTATTAAGTGCTCATCTATTGGTAGAGATGATGTTGGTGTCTCAGCATACGCTGCGTGACCTCCAAAAGCAAACGTACTACTTAGTACCGCTGCTGTTGTTAATACCGCTAATGGTTTTAATTTCTTTTTCTTTTTCAATGTATTTCCTCCCCAGTGTCTGCAAATTATCGTTTTTTGCCGATAACAACATAATATTCATTATAATACGAATATTCAATCTTTTTCAACAAATAAAATGTTGAGAAATATTTTTTTATGCAGAGTGAAATACAAAAGATAGAAAAACAAACAGGCTCTCCAATAAATAACAGTGAACTTTTATATGTTCTTAGTTACAATCAAAATCCAGTAAATCTGAGATTTATATTTTTTTAATAAAAATAAGAATTAAATATTTTCTATACTATTTAATCTATGGATTATCATATTACTCACTATTCTCATTATTACAAGCTAATAGTGGTTCATACATCATTATAGCGTGATTCTCCGTTACATATTGATCTTCTATTAACTGTTTCTGTTGATTATATACTTTACGTTGAATCACATTATGTCGTATATAACCGCCCCAGTATGCAGGTTGAATTGAGTGTTCTTTCTCATACACTTCATATTGATAAAGTTGCGGATAGACTGTTCTCCATTCACCAACTAAATATTCATCTGTCATATAAAGGTGAAGTTGATACGGTTGGTCCGTTTCATTTTTAATTTGTAAATCCAAATAGTTATAGGAACAAGTCGCTCCACTCCCAAACGGTTGAGTTCGCCTCGAATCAGGAAAGACATCAAAGCTATGACGATATCGTTCTGTTACTGTCAGTGGTGTATGTAAAGTCATCCAATATATTAAATTCGAAAGCTGACAAAGACCTCCTCCAATACCTGTTTGAAAAGATCCGTAGTGTAATACCATACCTTCTACATATCCTTTTTTCCTCGTAGGCTTACCTATTAAACGCCAGTAAGAAAATGTTTCTCCTGGTCTAATGACGATACCATTTAGTTTTTTAACAGCAATTTTCAAATTAACAACCTTATTCTGTTGATACCACATATCTACATCTTTGAGCTTACGAAGTAATATCGTTCGGTGCTGAATTGCTGTACAAGGTAGCTTTTCTTGTTGGAGCCTTTTTGCATATGTTTTTCCGTCTACTAACCACTGAATGTACCTCTTTGTAGAGTAATACCACTTCCCTAGCATAATACGATACTTAGACCGCTGTTTAGGACGTAAGTGCACTATATTCATTTTATTCCCTCTCTCTTTCTTCAACTAAATTCTAATATATCTCTAATTCAATAAATTACAGTTTTCTTAGCTGCATAATAATTTTCGTAAATAAAGTGAAATTTTAATCAGCCCTCACCAATCGGGTTTTTACAGGCAGCCTGACCCCCACCTAACTTCTTTGCTTTCGCTTAATTTTGAGGTGGGGGTCTTACTGTCCGGCAAATAGCGGGATAAATAAGACGCAAAAAAAATAATAAATTTACTCTAGTGGAGATTTTATTTTGTTGATTGCTTTATAATTATATAAAACTGCGCTTCAATACGATAAATTGAAATAAACACATTATAAATATAACGAATAATATTAAATAAAAAATAACGAAAATTAAAGAAATTCTAAAGTATTAATATATTTTTCGTAAATATTAATTGATAATACATTAGACTTTACTATATGTATAAATTCTCTATTCTACAAAACGAAATTTTTTAATGTAAGAAAAAATATAATTCCCCTTTCACATTTATACAAATCTCATCTGGAAAACTTTCCAAAACAATCCGAACCCTTATATTTAGAATAAACACAAAAAATTGCCACCAGTTAGCTTAACTGGTTGGCAATTTTTTAACGAGAATGCTTTACAAATAGTTGAATTGCTTCTTCTGGTACATAGCACTTTCCATTACTCTCTACAATAATACTTCCTAATTCATACCCTTTACCATTGATACGAATTATATTTTTGTTACCAAATAATTGTGCTTCTACTTTATTATGTTTTACTACGAGTAACGGGTTTGCTCCTTCGGTTTTGTCGGCTGTTACAGTTGCACCGATTTTCTTAAAGGCTTGTTCACTCTCCAAAAATATTTTATTCGTTACTTCTTCTAAGTTAAAGCCCATCGCTTTCGCCATCGTCTTCGCAATGTCTGTATTTTGGATTAAGCCTTCTGGTTTTTGAGGTCCATAAGAATGTAAAAATACATCCTCACCTGTATGTCCTCCTGTCGTAAAGCCGATATTTGCACGATTAGCCAATAATGTAGTAAGAATTCGTCCTACATCCATTTTCTTTTTTGCCGCTTTTAATTTTTCTTTTTCATCATGAGTTAGATTATCCAAACCGTATAGTTTAGCTACATCTTCTACATTTGATAAATCAGATTTCAGTTTATTTATAGTTCCTTCAAGTGTCATTTTCGCCTTTTTCAATGAATCAATGTATGCAGAAACCGGTGTAGTATTGTATCCTTTTGTCGTATTTCTATTCCCTATAGAGATACCGCTGTTACCATGATCAGTTAAAGCTATGAGCATCGTATCCCCATCTTTCTTCGCAAATTGTAACGCCTTTGCTACCGCTTCATCAAATGCCAATACATCACTAATCATCCCAATTGGATCATTAGCATGAGCTGCCCAATCAGGCTTACTACCTTCTACGAATAAAAAGAAACCATCTTTGTCTTTTAATAATGTTTGAATTGCTTTTTCTGTCATTTGAGAAAGTGTTGGTTGTTCTGGATTTGTTGCTATACGATCTATATCAAACGCAAGAGCATGATTTGAGAAAGAGCCCCAAATTTTATTAGATTTGGAGTTCAATAACGCATCTTTCGTTTCAACAAAATCGTATCCTTTGTCTTGAATCACCTTTACTAAATTTTCACCATCTTTTCGGATTCCATTACTTTTCATAGGTAGCAGCGCCGCTTTTCCCCCGCCTAATACGACATCTATATTTTGATATACTTGTTGCTTCGCAATTACGTCAAATTGCTTGCGATTAACATGGTGAGCCGAGAATCCCGCCGGAGTAGCATGCTGAATTTCAGATGTAGCAACAATTCCAGTTGCACGGCCAGTACGTTTTGCACCTTCCAATACGTTTGCGACCGGCCGTAACTTGTCCTCTTCTTTTATTGGCTTTAAGTTAGGTGAATTTACAGTAGAAGGTAGTACGCCTACATATCCTGAATTCGATTTATTTCCAGTTGCTAATGCTGTCGCTGCTGGTGCTGAGTCTGTAATAGCTGATTCTGCAGAATATGTACGAACACCTCCTGTTACAATTTGATCTAACGTAAGCGGTGCCCCTTTATACCAGCGAGCCAATGTTGTCGCCGTTGAACTTGTTCCGTCCATAACCATCATAATTATATTTTTAGGCTGGTGTTCTACTTTTTTCACCTTAGCTTTGGCCGCATGATAATTCATCATACTTTCCGTACTTAATACGCTTACTATTATAGCTCCCACTAATAGTAACTTTTTCATCTTCACACCATAATTCAACATGATTGTTCCTCCATAAACTTTGCATTCATTTCAATACACCTTATTTCCTTTCTCATTCCACAACCTACATATGTTTTATTAGTTCCCAATTCTCATAAAGCTAACAATAGTTACTTTCTATTTCTTTCCTTAATTAAATATCGGTATGTGTCATCTATCTTATAAAAAAGATTTAGCATTCATTCATTAATTACTTGTTTAACAATAAATCCTCGATTAAAAGAAATAAAATTTTATTGTTAAACAATAAATTTCATGTTAAATTAATAAGATATTAAATAAATGAGGTGCTTTTTATGAAACAAGGATCCACACTCTTTTTAAAGACCGTTGTGATTCTGATCGGAATCCCCGTTCTTGCTATGTGCATTTTTTTAGTCCCTAAAATAGGAAATTTCGCCGCAGAATTATATCCAGATATTTCATATATTAAATATCTTGTGTTTATCAATTTATACGCAACAGCAATACCTTATTACTTCGCACTGTACCAAACATTTAAGCTTTTAAACTATATTGATAAAAACAACGCATTCTCAGAGTTATCTGTTCAAGCTTTAAAAAATATTAAGTACAGCGCATTGGCAATTAGTGTATTATATGTATTAGGTATGCCACTTTTCTATCTCGTGGCAGAGAGAGATGATGCCCCTGGCATTATTATTATCGGAATGATTATGATTTTTGCTTCAATGGTAATCGCGGTCTTTGCTGCCGTTCTCCAAAGACTATTAAAAGATGCTATAGATATAAAATCAGAAAATGATTTAACGGTCTGAGGTGAATAATATGGCAATTATTATTAATATTGATGTAATGTTAGCAAAAAGAAAAATGAGTGTAACAGAACTTTCGGAGAAGGTTGGAATTACAATGGCTAACCTTTCTATCTTGAAAAATGGAAAAGCAAAAGCAGTCCGTTTTTCAACTTTAGAAGCAATATGTAAAGCATTAGAATGCCAACCCGGGGATATTTTAGAATATCAACCTGAAGATACCAAGTAAAAAGAGTCCTTCATACGAGATGGACTCTTTTTATTACACATTACGGTGCAAAACTAATTTGACCAGTAAACAATAGGATAATTGCTATGATCCAAAATATAAAAAATGATGAGGACAGTATTAATGAAAGAATAGCAATTCCCTTCTTCTCTGTTCTTTTCGTCATTGTGATTATTGAAAGCATGATACCTACACCTGTCAGGGCAATTGTAATATAATCTCCAACTATATTACCTGCATTCGCTATCCTTGTTGGCGTTATAAAAACGAATAGAAAACACAAAATGCCGATGAGTAAAGATATATAGCTTATTATACTGTACTTCTTTTTAGGAACTATTTCTGTTTTCATACTAATCCCACCCCTTCTATATAGCTATGATTTTATATTAGCATGAATAACCATAATTTGGTTAAAATATAAAAAAGATAAAGTAGACGCTATCACTTTATCTTTTGGTTTATTTCTATCTAACAATTAACTTGGCTACTTCCTTAATAAAGATGGACAATCATTCTTTAACCTCTAGTAATTATTATATACAGAAAATAAAGTGAAACTTTAATCAGTGGAGGTTTTGTTCACCCTCCACTGATTATTAGTTGAACCAATCAGGCTACCCGTTAATGCGGAATAAAATGAAAGAGTTCTAAAAAATAAAGACTGTACCTTTAAAATGAAAGATACAGTCTTTATTAATAACTTTTTTTATAAAGAAAACTCTCTATCACTCACTACCTTAAAAAACTCCGAGTAATGTGATAAAGAATAATCCGCTACATCACAATTACCTTGAAACATACATGTTGAAATACCTAATTCTTTTGCAGGTAATAAATCTAATTCTCTATCTCCAATAGCTAAATCAATATTGTATTTTTTATGCAGATGATTATAAGCTAAAGAGTTTGGCTTTCGAGGAAAGCCATCGTTAATTGTAACCATATCTACGAAGTATTTTTCCCAGCCGTAATATTTTAAAATGCCCATAACCCCTTCCCTATGTTTATGGGTCATAATCACATTTTTATTTGCAAATTTCAAAACCTCTTCGACACCTGCAAAAGGTTTCATATCTTTTGACGTGAATTTTCCCTTCAAAACTTTAATCTTTTCTTCCTGCTCGCATGAAATATTATAATACTGAATTGCATGAGAGTATGATATTTTTAAGTTTTTGTATATTTCTTGTTTTTCTACTGAATCACCTAATATTTCAGAAAACAACATTGTATATGCAGGATACGTATCAAATAACGTCCCATCAAAATCCCATAAAATATTCATTCTATTCACCTGCTATGTTCAAATCATTTAATGACTAAATCCGCCCTATCCCTCGGCGATTCCATTTCTAAGTAATAATCCTCTGCTTTCCAATACCTATTTTCAAACTTTGAAAGGTTTTTCTGTGTCTCCTCACTCTCACGTAGAAACCTTGTCTCTCTTGGACAGTCCAAATAGACCATATAATGAAAGAAATCTCTCCATTCTTTTCGCTGCAGAAAAACTCCTTCAATAACAATTACGCCTACAATAGGAATCTGCACTTTTTTCATTTCACATGAGTCTGTTTCCTCTTGATAAAAAGGCAAAGTTAATTTTGTCTCATGTTGTAACTTCTGAAAAAACTTCTGCCTCAAGTATGTAATATCCCACTGTAAACAATAATACTCATACCATTCTTCATGGTTTGTATAATAGCGTCGATTACGCTCTACTATATGATCATCAATATGGAAAATATGAAACGGAATGCCTTCTTGTTTCATATTTTCTTTTAAATTTGCTACGAATGTTGTTTTTCCTGAACGACTTAAACCATCTATACCTAAAATGAATCTATTTTCCCTATGATTCTTCATAATCGTTATAAGTTCGTTTGTACTCATTACTTCTTCCACTCTTCTTTTAATAAAGAATATAAAATGGTATCATGAGCAACTCCATTTTGAATCATATGTTTTCGAAGTAATCCTTCTTCTTGAAATCCTGCTTTTATTAACAACTTTTGAGAAGCTTTATTTTCTACATATACAACCGCTGCGATTCTTATCAGTTGCAGCATTTCAAATCCGTAAGCTAAAATCGCTTGTAATGCTTCCGATGCATATCCTTGTCCCCAATATGTATCATCTAATTCATAACCAATTTCAGCTCGTTTATGAATATTATTAATTAAATGAAATCCGCACGTTCCGATTAATTGGCCCGTCCCTTTTTTCTCGATTCCCCAGCGAAATACACTGCCCTCTTCATAACGATTGTTAAACGTTTGAATCGTTGTTTTCGCTTGCTCAATATTTTCAAAAGAATCCATTCCGAAATAACGTATAACTGATTCTTTCGAAAAATATTGGAACATCGTTTCTGCATCTAATAGTGTAAGTTCTCTTAAGAGTAAACGTTCTGTTTCTAGTTTTGGAAATCCCATCTCTCTTTCTCCCTCTATTCTAATGAACTGCAAATTTCAATATAATTTCCATCTGGATCAGCAATGTAAGCAATTGTTTGTCCCCACGGTTTTACAATAGGTTCAACTAAAATCTTGATTCCTTGTTCTCTAAATTGCTCAATCGTTTTTTGTACATTCTCAACAACGAATCCTAATTCAAAATGAGAAGACTGTAATTCACCTTCTGTAAGCGGTAGTCCTGTTAATTCTTTCACATCTTGCCGCGTATTCATCGCTAAAATGGTAGTTCCAGTATTAAATTCAATATATGTACCGTGCTCTGCTTTTATAGGTAACTGTAAAATATCTTTATAGAATTTTAAACATTCCTCAAACTTTTCTACATATAAAATGATGTACTTCATTTTCAAATCCATTTTACATCCCCCTTTATATCTATCTCTAAAATTTCGACAAAAGTCTCACAAAAACCTTGTTCCTTGTAGTAATGAGCAAAAAAAATGAGGCCGATTTCTCGGCCCCCCAGCTTATTGGCATAAAACAGGAGATTTGGTTTGGACATAACCAGTTCGTACTTTTATTATATTTTATTTTTTCTGAATTTTAAATACATTAAACACCTATTTATATTGAGAAAGTTTTTTGCTTGCATAAAATTAAAGATTTTAAGAAATGATACAAATGGAGGTGTATACATATGGAACCAATGCTATGTCCAAGCTGTAAAACGAACCGTACTCGCTTTAATATTCTTGAACAACAAGTAAAACCAGTCAAATTAAATCCACAAACTGGTCAAGTAGAAGAAGAATACACAAATGAAACGATGAATGCTTTTCATATGGCCTATCAAGGACCTACATACCGCGTCCAATGCGCTGTATGTGGGCTTGTTGAAAACCCTGAACAATTTATTAAACCTGCTCAAAATCAGTCTTTCTAATAAAAACATTATTATCCCTTGTAGAAATAGATTTTTCTATAAGGGATTTTTCCATTTAATAAGTTAATTAAAGATGTATTTCTTCCTTTTTATATATTAAAACCCACACCCTTTTGGTAATATTTACATAAAAGGGGGGATAACAAATGATTTTAAATAAAAAGATAATGCTTCCATCAACATTTCTACTAGTAACTTGCCACATAGTCATCTTTTACTTTTGGATCTTCGATTTTGAAAAAATAACGACTCCTTACGGTCTAACAATATGGATTGTTTCTACTATTTGTGGTCTTTTACTTTATTACCATTTTAAAAATCAAAAATCTAATAAAGTGATATTTATTGCTAATTCTTTATTATTAATTATTTCTTCTTCATTTATGATTTTTTTAGGTATTGTTACTGGTATTATCTTTGTAACTGTTAGTTCTATGAATTAAATATATATTTTTATTATATAAAAAATAGTTAACAAAATAGAATTACATAAAAATTAAAGAAGAAGATAATGATGTCATTGTCATCATTATCTTCTTCTAGAGTCTAATCTTTATTATAATATTTCACTTTTCAATTTCTTGATTTTCCAAAAAATTCTCATGAAGAAATAAGCATACATACAACCTACAAGCCCTGTCATAACTTTCGCCCAAATTGGCACTCTTGATTCTGTTGAACTTAAAAATACGCTATACATTGAGGGTAATATAGTTATTGAAATTAATGCGAAAAATTGTAATAATTCCTTCATTTTTTGCACCTTCGTGTCCTTCTCTGAATATATGTCAGGTAACTCAATTCCCTTCTCTACTTCCTTACAAAAATAATTCCATCTTGTGAAACTTGTTACGCGTTTCCAACCTGACATTTCGTATATTTCGAAATACTCTTGTTGTTGTTCTTTCGAATCTCTATAAACCAATCTAAAATCAGCTTTGTATATTACATCTTTTGGCTCAGTTTTTTGAAACGTATACATTAAATTATATTTTTGTAATGCCCAACCTTGCTGATGCATCTTTCGTAAAAAAGCTTCTTCTTTTTCTAAATTCCATGCCGTAAAAAACTTAAATACCCTTTTTGTCTCCATCTTCCATTCACTCCCCTAATATACTATTTCCATTCTTTACAGACCGCTGTAATCTGTTGTACTCCAGTTCCAGTACTTCTCTCCCAAACGGCGTTAACTCATAGCACTTCTTTCTATCTGTAGAGGCAACTTCAACAATTAATTTTTCTTTAAGTAATTTCGTCGTATTCCCGTATAACGTACCCGGACCGAGTTTTACTTCTCCATTTGTCATCTCTTCTACCATTTGCATAATTCCATAACCATGCATTGGCTTTACAAGTGACAATAATATGTAGTATGTCGCCTCAGTTAACGGAATATATTTTTGCGCCTTCGCATTCATTATAACTACCTCCGATACATCGCCTCATGATATATCGACTCACGATATATCATATACCGATATTGTATAATCATATTCCAAAATATGCAAGAGTAATTTAATAATTAAATATCCATTTCTTTGAATTAAAAAATGATACCAATTTTCTGAATAATTTGTTAAAATATAGAAATATTAGCTCTTTTATACCGAAAGGAATGATACATATGATAAATAAATTGAAAGAAAACATAGGATCTGTGTTTGTTGGTAAAGAAAATGTTATTGATCTACTGCTTGTTTCACTGCTTGCTGATGGACATGTACTACTCGAAGACGTGCCTGGTACTGGGAAAACGTTACTGGCGAAAACCATATCAAAAAGTATTGGCGGTAGTTTTTCTCGTGTTCAATTTACCCCTGATGTACTTCCAAGTGATGTAACAGGTATTGAATACTTCAACCCAAAAACAAATGAATTTGAGTTAAGAATTGGACCCGTTATGACAAACATTTTGCTAGCAGATGAAATTAACCGTGCAATGCCGAGAACACAGTCTAGTTTGTTAGAAGCAATGGAAGAGCGACAAGTGACGCTTGAAAAACAGTCTACTCCTCTCCCAAAACCGTTCTTTGTTATTGCAACGCAAAACCCAATTGAATCACAAGGGACTTTCCCTCTTCCAGATGCACAGCTTGATCGCTTTTTAATGACGATTTCAATTGGTTATCCAACTCCTGAAGATGAGTTACAAATGATGCGACGTTTTCGTAACGATATACCGCTAGAACGTGTCACACCTGTTATCTCTTTAGAAGATATATTAGAATCACAGAAACGAATAAAAGAAATTTTCATATCAGAACCGTTAGAACATTACATAATTAAACTTGCACAAGCTACTCGAAATCACGATTACATCGCTAACGGTGTAAGCCCACGTGCTACACTTTCTTTAGTGCGCGCAGTTCAAGCATTAGCCTTCTTACGCGGGAGAGCATATTGCACCCCTGAAGATATACAATTTTTAACTCCTTCTGTTTGGAATCACCGTATTGTCTTATCAATGGAAGGTGCCCTGCGCACGACTAAAAATGATATAATGCAAAGTATTTTAAAAGAAGTTGACGTACCTGTGGAGATTGAGCAAGCATGAATGGACAGCGTGTAGTAACTGTACCTTTATTTTTTCAACTCCATATTATTCAACTAACTGTGCCAGGCGCTATACTATTTACCTTTTTTATGCCGCAACGAATTATAATGTTTCTCTTTTTCTCCTATTATTTATTTGCGATTTTCATTTATAAATATGTCGCTTACATAGAGAAAAAATTTGAAGTTATAAACGAGAGACAAACAACTCGGCTTTTCCCTGATGAATCTGGAAAGTTTTTTATTCATTTGAAAAACGGTGCACATATCCCTCTCGTTAATGGTGTTTGTTATTTTCATTTAGATTCGTCTCTTATACAGCATAAAGATCAAGGAATTGAACGAATATCAAAAACGTTATTCTCTTTTCCATTTTCACAACCTGCACATTCGGCGCAAAAATGGGATTTAACATTAACCGCAACGAAACGTGGTGTGTTTCAAATTGAACAGTTCGAATGCGTTTTAAAAGATCCTTTTCATTTATTAAATGTACACTTACCTGTTTTCGATAAGTTAAAAACTGAAATTATTGTGTATCCTTCTCCTAAAGAAGTAGCAGGTTTGCAAGAACTTCAGCAACTTCTAACTGGTTCTTATCGAACTAATTTTTCTTTTTACAATGATGAAACATCTATTATCGGTGTAAAGCGATATGAGCGTGAGTCTTTCCGCTCTATTCATTGGAAGGCATCTGCTAAAATGCAAGAATTACAAGCGAAGCAATTTGAACCTGTAAAAAATTATAGTTGGACGATTTGTCTTTCTTTAGCTGCCGATCGTGGATTTGGTTGGAAAGATAATGTTGAAGATTTAATTTCATTCGCAACATACATTTGCCAATATGCAACGAAGCATCACATACCGTTTGAATTATTTATTAGTGTATTAGCAGAAGGTGGTGCATTACATTTATCGTTACATGAAGGGCAAACACAATATGCAAAAGCTTTAGAAGAATTAGCACGTGTTTCAGATGATAGTACGTTACTGCCGAAACAAGGATTCCTTCATTATGTAATGAGAAAGAGAGAACGTTCGTCTACAATGATATACATTGGTTTACAGAAAAATGAACTCCCTCTTCTCTCGCAGCCAACGTTCCTCATTAATAGCGAAGGGATGGTGGAATCGGTTGAAAACTTGGCTCTATCACGTTAATGACTTTATTTTGCTTCTCCTCCTTTCATTATTAACAGAAAGGGATGACCTTGTTGCTATTTCCATATTTTTAGCAACAGGCTATGTAGGCGTATTTCTTCTTCATAAATTTATGAAGAAAAAAACAACAGGATTTGTCATACTGTTCATTACTCAAATAATTGGTTGTTCTTTCCTTCTCCCATTCTCTCTATTTGGCACAATTATGTTACCGCTTTTCTTCTTTATCGTACATGTAGTCGGACCAGGATATCCAGTTCAAAAATCGTTAGGCGGTATTGTTTGGTTTAGTATTTCAACCATATTTTATGCGCCCTTTCCACCTTTGTGGAAGCTGTTACTATTAGTTATACACATTATGATTACATTTTGGTTAACTGGGGCAAATCGGAATCAACAGTTATTACGTTTCATTTCTATCATTACGATTGGTGTAATGAGTATAGTACTTGTTCAAGTGTTTCCTTTCATTCGACTTATTTTTTCCTATATCATAGAAACAGTTGCATTAGGATTCGGATACGCTATCAATCCGTTATTTTCAGCAGCTGAATTAAAAGAAACTGATGATTTTTGGTCGAATAAAGGGAATTTAAAGGATCCTCAAATTAAGGATGTGTTTGGACAGCGTGCTTTTGACCCCACACTCATGAATAGCATTACCATAATAGTATGTACAACCATTGCTATTTACGTTGTTTGGAAAATAATAAAAAGACGAAAACAATTCAGTTTACCAAATATGCCTGCCTTCGAATCTACTATCATTACTAATAAAGAAGGAACGAACCAAAATCGTTTTAAACGAAATAAACCGCCGCATAACGAAATTCGGAAGGAAATTTTCAAGCTAGAGAGTAAGTTAACCCCTCCTTTAAATAGAAAACGGGGAGAAACTGTTGAGGCTTGGCTAGAAAGAATAAATGATGAAGAAGATGTAAATATTCAAAGTAATATTATTATAGATGCTTATAATACGGTGCGTTATTCAAATGGTAAAAGCATTGTACTTCTGCATGAATTTAAGGAAGAGATTCATAAGCTTTATGCCTGTCAGAAAAGTTTGAAGAAACGAAAGAAATAACGTAACAAAAAGACTCCTATATTCATAGGAGTCTTTTTATACTTCTACGTTGCTTTTTAAATGGAAGCATTCTTCCCTGCTTCAATTTCTAATGACTCTTCATGCCACCAAAGTGTTTCTTCAGGGTCTTCTTTAGCGATTAGGTGTGCTTCTTTTTTCGTTTCTACTGTAGGATATGAACCTTTTAGCGCACGCCCTGAAGTCGTAACAAATAATACACTAAATACAACTAATCCAATAATACTTACACCCGTCAAATAAAATGCTGGCGCAAGCGGGTTACCAGTTGCATGAACTAAGTATGAACATACGAGCGGTGTTGTTCCACCGAATATCGATACAGAAATATTAAATGAAATCGAAAGTGCTCGATAACGTACATCAGTGAAAAAGAGTGATGGTAATAATGAAGGTAATGTTCCTTCATATACACTTAAGAAGAAACCTAGTACGAAAATACCTGCAAATATAGCTGCAATATGTCCGTTACCTATTAGTAAAAATGCTGGAATTGCAAATACAGTTAAACCAAGTAAACCAATTTGCACGACGCGTTTATTACCAATTTTATCACTTAATTTACCGAAATATAGTGCTAGTGGAATCATAAGTGCCATCGTAATAGAAATAATTAATAAGCCCGTTGTTTCTTTGACTTTAAGTACTTGAGTTAGATAAGAAGGAATATACGAAAGAATCATATAATTCGTAATATTAAAGAAGGCGACAATTACTGTGCTTAATAAGAAGTCTTTTTTGTGATATTTAATAATATCCATAAATGAAAATTGTTCATTGTCTTCAGATTCCTCTTGTGCTTTTTCCATCTCTTCAAAGATTGGAGATTCATCTAGATGACGGCGTAAGTATAAACCGACCAAACCAATTGGTGCAGCTACTAAGAACGGAATACGCCATCCCCAGCTGAGCATTTGCTCATCTGTTAACAATAACGTCAAAATGGTAACAATTACCGATGCAGCAATGTAACCTGAGAGTGTTCCAATTTCAAGACCACTACCGAGTATACCACGCTTTTTATCTGGAGAAGATTCTGCGATATAAACCATTGCTCCTGAATATTCGCCGCCTGTAGAGAAGCCTTGAATCATTCGGGCAACTAAAAGTAGTATTGGTGCCCATACACCAATTTGTTCATAGGTTGGTAGTAATGCGATGAATAATGTAGAAAGTGCCATTAAAATAATAGTAGTACTTAACACGATTTTTCGGCCGTACTTATCTCCTATTCTACCAAAGAATACACCTCCGATTGGTCGAACGAGAAAGGCTGCTGCAAATGTACCGAATGTAAGTACAAGTTGCAATCCACTATTATCAACACCTGAGAAGAATAATTGACTTAAGATAACCGCTAAATACGCGTATAATCCGAAGTCAAACCACTCCATTGCGTTCCCTATACCAGTAGCAATTACTGCTTTCCTGGCTTGTTTAGGATTGACAATATTAACGTCTTGAGGTTCAAAATTTAAATCATTATTTTGTTGCATATAATAAAACAGCTCCTTTTTAATTTAACTTCTTTAAGCACACCTTCTCTTATTGAATAAAATTAATTCGAAGCACTTAAGGAAAATTAACGTCTCCTTATCTGTTATTATTGTTTCACATAATTAATTATTTGTCCAATGAGATGCTCTCTAGGTTAAGTAATTTACTATTTTAAAAAGCTGAAGAAGCCGCTAACATAGCGGCTTCTTCAGCTTTTTATATTTTTTATATTTTTTTAAATACTTGCTGTAGCAGCTATGTTATGAACACAGGAAATAAACTCATAAGTGAATGCGTCAATTTCCTCTTTCGTAATAATATACGGCGGAAGTAATCGAATAATATTCCCTTGTGTTAGATCGACTAACATCCCTTTATTCATTAACTCAATCTGTAATTTCTTCACATTTTCATTCGTGTCATTCACACTTATCCCAAACATCATCCCCGCATGACGTACTTCCTGAATATAATAAGCATTTTCTTTCTGAATATCTTGCAGTTTGTCATTCAAATATAGTGACGTTTCATAAGCTTCTTGCATTAACCCATCATCAAGTAATGTATTTAATACAGTTAAACCTAAAGCTGTTCCCATTGATGAATGAGCAAATGTTGTCCCGTGATCTCCTGGTGAAAATACATCACATAACCTTTCACCTACAATAATTCCGCCAAGCGGTATCCCGCCTCCTGCACCTTTACCAATTTGAATAATATCCGGTGTAATATTGAAATTTTGATAAGCAAATAGTTTACCAGTTCTCCCCATACCACTTTGTACTTCATCGACGATCAGTAGTACATTATATTTCTCACATAAATTTTGAACACCATGTAAATATTTACTTGATAAAGGATAAATCCCCCCGCTACCTAAAACAGGCTCTAGCATAATCGCAATTGGATTTTCTTTAATAATGGTTTCTTCTAATTGGTCTATATTCTCGCGCTCTACTTCATATACAGGAATAGATGTTTTAGGGAAATTTTGATATACACTTTCCTGTCTCGTAAAATGAAGTGCTCCTAACGTACGCCCGTGGAAACTATTCTTCAGTACTACAATTCCTTCACGTTCTTCACCCTTATTAGCTCTATATTTATCAATTAATTTCAACGTTGTTTCTGTCGCTTCCGTACCAGAGTTTGTAAAAAAGACTTTTCCGCTTTTTAAAGTACAATCTACTAATTTTTTTGCATACTCAATTGCAACTGGGTTTAAAAAATGAAACGGTAAATGCAACGATTTCGCAACTTGCTCCATTGTCATTTGTACAATTTTAGGATGATTGTATCCTAATACATTTACTCCTACGCCAGAAAATAAATCTAAATACTCTTTACCATCTACATCATACAGTTTACACCCTTCTCCTCTTTCCATTGCAACCTCTGTACGACAATATGTAGACATCATATATTCTTTATCTAATTGAAACCAATCCGACATGTTAAATTCCTCCTAGTTATTTTCCCTTTTTTAACGTTCATTCTCTATATAATCGTTTATAAATTAAGTTTTAAGATTGAAATTTTAATAGTGGTTTTCTTCCACATTTTTAGTAAAACGTGTGCTTTCTCTTCCCGATATTCATTTTTCCATAATTTCTTCTATTTCAACAGGTCCACTACATATGTGATTTTTTCATCTAGCGGTATGTTACTGCTTTGAACTGTGCGTGTCATACATAATTAAGGCTATAGAATCATATTTAGTAACAATGGACAAAAAAGATTTGGAGGCTATATCGATGGATGAAAACTATGATAAACAGGGGCAATCTATACTAGGGAAAGACTTTAATGAAAATGACGAACGTAATGAACAAGCTAAACTTCACTCTCAAACAGTTGGTTCACGTGGACCCGTACTAGAGCAAGATAGTGTACTGCATGAGTCATTACAAGAATTTATTCATGAAAAAATTTTAGAAAGACCTGTTCATGTAAAAGGATTTGGTGCGTTCGGTTATTTTCAAACGATATATTCGATGTCTGAACATACTAAATTAAGTTTTTTACAAAATTCTAATGAGAAAGTTCCTGTTATGGTGCGATTTTCGTTAGCTGTTAGTACGAAAGGAACACCGGATACTGCTAGAAATGTACGCGGTTTTTCTACAAAATTTTATACAAAAGAAGGAATTTTCGACCTTTTATGTAATCACATTCCTGTTTTTTCTGTTCGTGACCCAATGCGTTTCCCTGAAACGATTCAAGCATTATTGCCTTCACCTAAAAATAACTTAATAGACCCTAATAGATTTTGGAATTTTGTCGCTAAAGCACCTGAATCTATTCATTTTGTTGTCCGTTTATACTCTAATAATGGTACGGCCAAAAGTCTTCGCCACATTCCAGGACATAGTGTTAATACATATGTATGGAGAAATGCGGAAGGTAATCGAAAGTATGTAAAGTATCATTGGTACCCATTTGAAGGTGTACAGTACATTACTAATAAAGAAGCAATTAAACTAGCTGCTGAAAATCCTGATTATAGCGGGAAAGATTTATATGATGCTATTGAAAATGGTAAACCAGTGGAGTATGGTTTATACGTCCAGCTCATGGATCCGAAAGATGAAGCTTACCTATCTTATGATCCTTTAGATGACACAAAAGTATGGGATGAACAGACGTATCCTCTCATACCAGTCGGGAAAATGGTATTAAATAAAAATCCTGAAAATTTTATGGAACAAGTAGAGAAAGTCGCATTCTCCCCTTCTAATTTACTGGATGGTGCAGAACTATCAGATGATAAAATGCTGCAAGGGCGCGCTAACATTTACAGTGATTCACAAAGAAGAAGAATTGGTCCCGAATTTCGCAAATTAACGATTAACCAACAGCAAGATTGGACACCCGCTAATCAAATTACAAGCGGTGACGGAAGATACGTTGAAGGTAAACTTGAAAGAACTTCTATAACAAAACAGAATGACTTTACGCAGGCTGGTGAATTTTATACGAAGTTAAAACCGATAGAAAAAGAACATCTCGCTGAGAACTTAGCTAGTGATTTGAAAGTTATATCCGATGATATTAGGGAGATCGTTTTGGGGTATTTCAATCAAGTATCAACTGATTTGAAAACAAGCATTGAGACAAAAATGAAAGAGCATTAAGAAGATTAAAGTATTCTTTACGAATGAGAATTCAAATCTATATTAATTATTTTCTTGTCAAAATCCAATGAGATTATTTAATTTAAAAATATAAAGCCAATATATCCCTGTTCTATAATTAGAACAGGGATATATTGATATAGTTTAATTTTTAACATTACATACTTTATTTTGCTAAAAATGCAATAAGTTTCCTTTCAAAATAAATTATAGTAAACTATTTTACTTGTACCGTATAATTCCCTGTTCCACCACCATACTTATATACACTTAAGTAATATTTCCCTGGCTTTGCATTATAATTTCCAAGCAATTTGTTTCCATCACGTTTTGTTGCATAAGCTACATAATTATTTAGATCTGATTCAGAATATAATACCCAGTTCAGTCCAAGATTTTGTTCGTTCGTAACAGAAATTTGTAAATCTTTTTGATCCTTTACATCAATAACAAATTTATCCCCCTGATCTTGATCGCTCAAGGTTCCTCTTAACAAAATATTCAAAGATAGTGGGTTTGCTGTTTCAAATGAATTATTTGGTTCTTTTTCTACAGCCGTACCTTCTTCCGTATTCACTCCGCTAAACACAACATCATATTCATATTGCCCAGCATTATTTACACGGTAATTTACAAAATAAGCAGTCAATGTTTTATATCCAGTCCACTCTTTTCCTGAAAGACGTTTCAACATATCATTTGTTGCTTCATTCATCACTTTCCAGTCCTCAACTTCTCCTTTAGCCGCACTTCCTGTATATGTCCCCTGTAGTGTAAATGTATTAAAGAATTGTGATTTATTCTTTGTTACTTTCACATCTTTTAATTTCGCTTCATTTGTAATATCTGAAGTAATGTCGGAAAGCGATTTTGGATCATGCTGAGTTAAATACTCATCTGATACTTGTGGAATTGTATACTTATCGCGATTATCAATAAGCATTTGCATATAAGATTGATATTCTTCATTTAACTTATTATCTTTGCTTAATGTAGCACGGTATGCATCGTAACTTGAAACATCATTTGCGCGAATCAAATCATGCACTTTATCGAACATTTCAGGGCGCTTATTATACATATATGATTGCAGCGCAAACGAATAATTATAAAAATCCCACGTTCCATATTTCGCATTTAATGTTTGTGATGCTGTATAACGTTTTGCAGGATCATTAGATAACCCACCAATTATACTTTTTCGCGGTACTACACTATCTAATCGCGTTGCACCTGCAAAGAACTCTGCGTTTCCTTCTTCAAACCATGTTAAACGTTCATTTTGATACATTTCTCCTTGTCCCCATAATCCCTGAACTTCGTACCTTCCCTGTAAGTAGTGCGTAAATTCATGGCGGAATAATTCTTCCAAACTATAAATACTTTGCTCTGGTGTACGTTCATATGTAAAGAAAGTCCCTGTCCCTTCAATATAAATCCCACCATTATTCGTTTCATATCCGTACAGTTGACGATTAAATTGATACTCATCTGGGCTATTATAAATAACCATCGTTAACACATCATCAGCATGTCCACTTTCAAGTGGTTTATCGCTACCAACTGTACGATAAAATTGAGAACGCACTTCTTTTGCCGCCCAGTATAGACGTTTAATTTTCTCTTCGCTAACTTTATCCCCAGCTTTAAAGACAATTGCTCCATCATCAAACGTATACGTTTTCGGTAAATATTTCTTTTTACCCTCTTCTCGAATTTGATCTAAATTTACAGTTTTTCCGTTTGCATCTATTCCTCCATAATTTGTAGTAATTTGTTCTGCCGCAACAAAGTATTGCTCTCCTAAATATGGATAAATTCGCATTGCATCTGTAACAACTTGTTGTCCTTTTGTCGGCGTGCTATGAAGCTTGCCCAATCGTCCAGCATAGTAAATCCCATTATTAATTAACCATCCGTTTTTATTTGTTACTGTACCAAGTAGTGCAAAACGATTTACTTCATTAATAAAGTTATCAATATTTCGAAACCACATCGTATCTTTTGGCTCTTTTCCAGTCGTGTACATATCCGTCTGAATATCAAAGTCAATTCCCTTCATCAACTCATATATAGCGTCTCCTTTTGTTCGATCTTCAATGAAAGTTGCAAGATTATCATTATATTGTTTAAAAATTTCACCTGCATATAAAACCGTTTCAACATCTGCTGATGCATTTCCAATTAATTTTCCATATGATGCAATTACTTTATTTTGTTCTGATGTACCAAGTTTGAAATTTGGATTTTTTGCAATTGTTTTTAAAGCTGGTAAACATTTATCATGGTAGCTACGCTCATTTAGTTTGCTTAATTCATCATGGTAAAAACCTAAATAAAATGCTGCACGTAGAGCTTCTACTAATGTTTCAATCCCTTTTGAATCATCTTTCGTATAAGCTTGTCCTTGTTCTGCTAGTTTATTAATAATTGCTTGCATTCGACTATCATCTTGATAGAATTTAAGACTATCACTATTAAACTGAAATAATTCTGGAATTTGATACCATTTAATTGTCACAAGAAGATCAGTTAATTGTTTATTATTTAATTGATTTAACTCAGCCATTGAATACTTTTTTTCTTCAGCTAACGGTTTAATATTATCGTTTGGTGCTAGTGGACGCTGCGATAAATCCGCTAATTTTAACCGTTTTGTAAAAGATGCATTTTCTTGTACTTTTGAAGGGTGCGCCAATTCATCAACAGATTTCTGTATTCCTACCGGCTCCATTTGTAATACGTTCTTCACATTTTTCTCTTTTGTCTCTGCTTGAATTTGCAAACCATTACATGTTATTGTCACTAGTCCAACACCAAGAATCCACTTAGAAATTTTCGAATATTTAACCATACCATTGCCCCCTAATAATTTAAAAGAAAATTCAGAATTTTTAAACCAAAAACCTACTTATTTGTATGTATTTACAGTTCCGCTATAAATACAACTATGATTAATACTGCAATAGTAGCTTGTTTTATACTATTACGAGTACAGATTCCTTACATACAATCTCCCTTCCTTACATGTAATACAAGCAAAAACTGTGCCAATCATATTTCTTATGCATGGCCAATATTCTTTTATAAATACTGTAGAATAAAATATACATAGGTGGTTCGGCAATGTATAAATCATTTGACACAAAATCTAATGTTTATGAAGAACAAATTCATTGAATGTTATAAGTTCATTAGCCAGTACATAATTTCCAACTAAAAACATCCCCAATTTTTAAATCTCTCAAAAAAAGGTAAACAAACATATTCCATAAAGCTAATATGTTCGTTTACCTTTTTCTATTTCAAATCAACAGCAAAATATCGTTGAATAAAAACAGCATGAATACGTATTTTGTTATTCATTTCTCTTTTTCATATAATCTTTTTCACATTGCAAAGGCTTGAATTTCACTTTTTTCCCTTTCTTCTTTTTCGTTTTTATAACGAGCCATTCCCCTTTTTCAACGTCTAGTTTTAGGCGTTTCATTACATTGATATTATCTTTTTCTTTATAAAGTAAAAATGCTTCTTGCGCCCTCACAAATAAGCTGGGCTGTTCGCTAAATCCACCACTATCATAAATTTTAGTTAGCGAATTATAATAAGAATCATTTTCCTTTCCACCATACATCAAATGGGCAGCCTCCAGATCTCTTTTACTTACTTCCCAAAAACTATGTTCATCAATATTTAAATTAAATGTGGATTTAATGTCCTGTATTATATTCTTCACATACTTTTCATCTCGAACTTTTCTTTCGTCGAGACAATCCGAAGATAACCTTGGTGCATCTGATTGGGAATGTACAACGTGTTGTATCGATACACACAGAATAAATATGCTTAAAATGTAAAATATTTTTTTCATATTTACATATCACCTCAAATGATTTAGATACTATATCATTTGAGGCTTACAATATTCTTATACTAATAATGTAAAAGGCCCTATAATTTAGACTATTATAGGGCCTTTCCTTTTAATATTGCTTTATTAAATTCACCGGCGAAGCCAGTACCTTACTACTTTTCACATCATATAATCCTATAGGTGTTACTCGTATAAAAGGCAAGTGCGTCGCAGAAAAGAATAAAATTGTAAATGCTGGATCATCATACGCGTAGCCACGCTCTTGTAGTAATTTCACCATCTGTTTCTCTTCCTGTATTAATTCACTCATTTTTAAATTAGACATAATCCCGAGCAATGGTAATGCTATTTCGTGTAACATTTCATTGTTTTCTGCTACGACCATTCCACCACCGAGCTCTTTTACTCTACGAAAAGCTGTAAGCATATCTTCTTTACTTTTTCCAATGAGAATCATATCACCTGTGCCGGAATAAGAACTAGCAAGACCACCTAATTCTTTCGCAAAACCTTTTACAACTGTATTTACTCGCCAAGTACCATCACGAGCAATCATCATGAGGAAGCATTCATCATGATCTGTGGATAATTCATCACAGTCTATATTGATTTCACTAGTATATGGTTTTGTAATAACGTTATTTAATAAGTGTATCCCCGTTTTATTAGAGAAAATCATATCCTCTTTTTCTATTGACCAATCTAATGATAATGGAGTTACTTTATATTTACTCCAGTCTATATGTAATGCTTCATGCGTATTTACACCGTCACGCTTCACCCATTTCCCCTTTGCAAGGACACTAATTGGTACTGGGTTTTCTTTACTTTCTAAAATATTGATATTAGCAATTCTACCTGTCGCAATCGAACCATGTACATGTTCCATATTATAATAGCGAGCAATATTATAACTTGCCATATGGTATGCATCTATTACTGGCACTCCTTGTTTTATCGCGGTAGAAATCATTACGTTTGTCATTCCATTTTCATAAAACGAAGGATGTGAGCCGTCTGTAGTAAGTATAAATCTATCAAACTGTTTCACGCCTAATTCCAACAATTCTTTTAATAAAACTTCTAAATCCGGTCTAATGGAAGAATTTCTAAGAGAAACGGTGTAACCTTGCATAAGACGAGTGAAAGCTTCCTGCCCTGTCATCGCTTCATGATCACAATCTGTACCTAACAGTTTTAACTTCGCTAAAGTCGTTTCAGATGCACCCGGAAAATGGCCTTCTACTTTCTTCTGCAATCGCTTCGTTTCCTGCACCCAAGTTAACATTTCATCATCACCATGTAATAATTTTGGCCATGCTGTTAACTCCCCACCTTGAAGAACAGCTTCTTGTTTCAGCCATTCTATTATTTCTTTACTATTAAACAAAGATTCCCCGTTTTGCAATTCAGTCTGTCCATCAAAACGACACCACCAATACATAGTAGCTGGAATCTTTTTAAATTCCTCTAATAAACGAAATGATTCTTCACGTTTTAATGTGAAAAATAGAGTTAAATTATCATTAATAAAAGTCGTTGTCCCAAATTGCATCGCATGATTTGCTAGCGTCTCTGGGTTATACAACTGATATGGATGTGCATGCGGTTCTATGTAACTGGGAACGACATACTTTCCATCACAATCAATGACTTCACATTTATATAGTTGCTCTGGCAACTTTTCTCCTACATATATAATACGGTCATCATAAATCCAAATATTTGCTTGCATCCATTCACGTATATAGGAATTTAAGTATGTTGCATTCTTTAATAATTTGTGTGGACTTCTTGTACCGTCTATTATTTCAACATGTTCTCCTAATTGCTTGTTACTCCATCTAAACTGATTTTGTCCCAATGTATTTCACTCCAAATCAATTTACTTTTTTATTAAAACAAAATAATTAACAAACTAAAGTATTATCCATTCATAACTCCCCTGTATAGCCCCTATACTTCTCATTATATGGAATACTCTCAAAAATAACAATTTTCAAAACAAACAACACCTCTTTGTCCCACAACAAAAAGGATGTCATGCAACTGACATCTTTTTTAAACTAAACTATAAGATTGAATTGCACTTTGAAATACACTTGTATCATATTTATGTTCTACATATACTTAATACCATATTATGAATGTTAATACTGTCCTTATTTGTGAAATTTAAAAAGCATCTCTTTTATTTACAGCTATTGCAGAAACCTATTCGCTTTTTCTTCATCTATTTATTAAATTCAACTTGCATCATTTTATCAAACTGTGTAAGAATATCAACCGGACCTAAAGAATTAACATTGACAGCAAATGTATGCTTGCCTCCAATTACTCCACCAGCAAAAGTCATAAACCCAGGAATTGATCCTCCGTGCCCCCATACTGAGACACCATTTGGAAGTTTAGTCTCATAGATTCCAAGACCATATCCATCCCCAACCCCTTTTCCTTCTACAGGAACTGTAGTAAGCATTTCTTTTAGCTCGCGTTCCTTCAGTAACTTACCACCAAGTAAAGATGAAAAGAATTTATTTAAATCATCCGCATTAGAAATCATATCTCCAGCTGCATTAGCTAAACTCGGATTATAATACGTAATGTCTTTCAACTCGCCTGTTTCTTCCATTTTCACATATCCACGAGCATGATTCTTTCCTGGGATGACGGGTGAATTTCCTGGTAAAAACGTATTTGGCAAGTCCAGAGGTTCAATAATTCGCTTTTCAATTTCTTCCGCATAATTATTACAAGTTATTTTTTCAATAAGCATTCCCAATATTACATATCCTGTGTTTGAATACAACCAGTCTTTGCCCGGCGAGAAATCTGGAGGCAGAGAAAGGCCTATTTTCACTATTTCTTCTGCTGTATACGTTTTTTTCGAATTCATTACGTCAGCATCTTTTGACTTTAAATATTCAGCGATACCACTCGTATGATTCAAAAGTTGTCGTATCGTAATTTGATTTCCATCATACCCATTTCCTTGCACGAGACCCGGCAGCCACTTTTCAATTGGATCGTCAAGTTGTACGCGATTTTCTCCTACTAATTGAAGAACAGTCGTGGCGGTAAAAGTTTTCGTCACACTACCAATCCGAAAGCGAAAATCCGATTTCACCGGTTTCTTTGTAATTAAATCCGCCACGCCAGCAGTATAACTATTAACTTTCCCTTTATTAGACGTCTTAGCTAATACCCCTGGTGCCCCAATTTGTATTGTTTCCTGCATTACTTGTTTCCATCCATTCCGATTCTTTTGATTAGGTTCTTGTGACGAATTAGAAATATTTTGAGTAGACTCTGCTTTCACAGTAAAACCAGGTGTAGATAGAGTAGTACCCGCTAATAAAACTGCTAAACTTGCCAACTTAATTTGATTACGTGTTTTCATAAGGCTTTCTCTCCTCTATTAATATCGTATTGATTCAAGCTATACTTTCATCCTATACGATAAATCTCTCTTTTTTCTTATTCATTCCTTACAAAATACTTACGTTTAAATTTAAATAGGGTAAACTGAGGTAGAGTTATGCATGCAAATAAAAAGAGAACATGTATTCACTTTTTATGTAAACATGTTCTCATAAACATTTAAAATTCTATATCAGCTTTTCATCCTATTCTTTACACAACTAATCTAAATTCCTTTTTACCAGCCTGCACTAGCATTCATACCATTTCCAATAATAGAAAGTAATAACGGCCATAATACTGGTCCTAATGTAAGAAATACATTTAGAAGTATGAGCATTCTATATCCAACGGTGAAATTGTGATTTTTACGATTAACAAATACTAAACTGATTAATGATATTATAGTCGTTAAAAATAATACTAACATTAGCAACCAATACCACACCATTAAACTAAGACTCCATGGTGTTAATAGCTCATGTATGATGCAAAATGAGATTCCTAATACTGCAAAACTAAAGCTAGTCACCGCTGTTTTTATAAGCCATTTATTTAATTTTTTATCGTATGTATTTTTACAGTATAAATCTATTAAAGTATATAAAGATAAATATGACATTAATACGCCTATCCAAGATAATAACCAATCACCGTCCCCTTGAAATAATAAGAACAGCAACCAACACATACCTACTGCTGAAAAAACAAAGGAAATAAGTATGCTTTTTAATACCGATTTCATTATAGTTCACACCCTTAAAAAATTTAAAAATAAATTATAAGTTATTATTTACATGCTGACCGTGTAACTTTTAACTCTAATACATTTCTTTTTCTTTCTATTTTAATAAAACAAGGATAAATACATTAAAAAATTAAATATACATTAACACAAAATTAAGTATAAGTAAAACAAATTAATTTACACTTAATTCACTTCACTTATTTAAAGGTGATTACATACATGAAGAAGAAGAATAATAATGTTGATTAGAAAATCGTAACAGAATTAACTAATATAACCATTTAAACCTTAAATTGAAATAAAAAAGATGACCTCAGCCACACGCTAAAGTCATCTTTTTCTACCTTCTTATTTTACTAACTCTCCATTATAAGCTTTTATATTAAGCGGAGCAGTTAAAAATTGTGCTGCTTTACTAACGAAAGATGTGAAGTGTTCACTCGTATTATGGCTCGCAACTGCTGCTTCATCTTTCCATACTTCTACCATCGTATAAACACTTTCTTTTTCTGTATCTTTATATAAGTCATAAGATACATTTCCACTTTCTTCTCTTGAACCGTGAATGAGTGGCTGAATTTCTTCTAAAAATGCTTGTTGTTTTGCTGGATCTACTTGAAATATTGCGTGAATAATAATCATGGTGTTTCCCCTTTCATATTCCACTTATTTCTTTAAAATTACTTCCACTCTGCAACTTTTTCAATTGGAAGACGTACTGATTGGTAACCACTGTCAGCAGCTTTTCCGATTGAAATTAACATAACTGGTACGTGACGGTCTTTATCTAGTCCGAAAGCGTCTGCGATTTGATCTTTCTCAAAACCACCAATTGGACAAGTGTCATAGCCGTGAGCACGAGCTGCTAACATAAATTGCATTGCTACAAGACCACCGTCAATTAGTACTGTGTCTTTCATTACTTCTGGTGTAACCATTGAGAAATAAGCTGAAAGTTTTTTCATTTGATCTTCTTTTACTTCAGCTGGCATAAGTCCGCGCTCTACTGCTGTACCATAAATTTCTTCTGCGTTATCAAAGTTGTTTAAGTCACCGAATACAGCGATCATTGCTGAAGATGTTTCTACTTGAGATTGATTGAATTTCGCAAGTGGTGCAAGTGTTGCTTTTGCTTCGTCACTTTCAATCACAAGGAATCTCCATGGTTGCATGTTTACTGAAGATGGTGCAAGTGTTGCTTCTGTAAGAATTTCTATCATTTCTTCTTTGCTAATTTTCACTGAAGGGTCGTACTTACGAATTGAACGACGTCCTGTTAAAATTTCGTTAAAATCATTTGTTTTTACTGAGTTAGTCATAGTTGTATTCTCCCTTTTTTATAATTCTTTTATATTTTCTTGAATGTGGTTTAACATATTTAAAAGATTGTCGCGTTCTTCTTCACTTAATCCTTTAAATGCAGATGCTGCAAAACGTTCTTTTTCCTCTTGAAACGCTTGAATTTTATTTCGTCCCTCTTCAGTAAGAGAAACTAACGTAATTCTGTTATCATCTGGATTTTTACGTCTTACAATCATCTCATTGGCCTCAAGCTGCTTTAAATGCCTCGTTATCGCAGCATTATCAATATTCACTTCTTGCTGAAGTGCTTTTTGACTAATTTCACCTACTTCATATAACTGAAGTATAAGCTCTAATCGAGACTGGCTCATACCCGTACACCCTTCAAATTTCGAACTTACTTCTTTATTTAGAAAGTGTAATTTATATAAAATAATCGCTTCTTTTGAGCATGAACTTGTCAAATTACCCCTCCTTTACAATCAAAATAAAAACATTTGATGTATCAATAGTTGATATGTCAATCAATATAATCTATATCGATTTAGAATGCAAGCATTTTGTTTTTATTTTATTTTTTCCAAATTAAGGCGCTTTGTAGCGTTACAAATAATGTTAATTGCACTATAATAATACTAATTTAAAGAACTGGAGAGTGATTGATAATGCGGCAATACACAAATAGAAATGAGGAAATGAAAATGGAAAATGAAATGAGGATATTCACAAATGACAACAATAAATATAGGGATTGTCGCGCACGTAGACGCTGGCAAGACGAGTTTGACTGAGCGTATTCTTTATGAAACGAATGTGATTAAAGAAATTGGCCGAGTAGATAGTGGTAATACACAAACTGACTCAATGGAATTAGAAAGACAACGCGGAATTACGATTAAAGCATCTGTCGTTTCTTTCTTTATTGATGATGTAAAAGTAAATGTCATTGATACACCTGGACACGCTGATTTTATCGCTGAAGTGGAGCGAT
The DNA here is from genome assembly GCF_022748145.1 of Bacillus sp. CCB-MMP212. Taxonomy (NCBI): domain Bacteria; kingdom Bacillati; phylum Bacillota; class Bacilli; order Caryophanales; family Bacillaceae; genus Bacillus; species Bacillus sp. CCB-MMP212. The sequence continues at coordinate 464,615 of NZ_JALDQE010000006.1, read as the reverse complement.
CATTCCGCGTTCTAGACGGTGCGATTTTAGTTATCTCTGCCGTTGAAGGTGTGCAAGCACAAACAAAAATTTTAATGCGAACATTACAGAAACTAAACATACCGACTATTTTATTCGTTAATAAAATTGATCGTAGTGGCGCAAACACTGAAAAAGTTATGAAACAAATAAAAGAGGTTCTTTCAAATGAAGCATTCCCCTTCTACTCTGTTCTAAACGAAGGAACGAAAGAAGCCCGGATTGACGATTGTATGGAACTGTTAGCACCATTTAATGAATCGTTACTTGAATCATATGTAAATAACGAAATAATACCGGACGCACTATTAAGAGAAAAACTAGAACAGCAAATACAGCAAGCAAGTGTGTATCCAATCTTTTTCGGTTCAGCAATGACAGGTATAGGAGTAACAGAACTACTTGACAAACTTCCGGCCCTAATGCCGGCTCTTACATCGGCACAAGAGGAACCATTATCCGGTGTTGTTTTTAAAATTGAACGTGAACCTTCTGGAGAAAAGATTGCTTATATAAGAGTTTTTTCAGGTAGCTTACATGTTAGAAAATATGTTGATATACAGCGCGATGAGTCTCTACCACATAAAGAAAAGATTAAAAAAATGTGTATGTTTCATAGCGGAAATGCTGTTCAATCTACTATCGTTCCTAGCGGAGAATTTTGCAAAGTGTGGGGACTGAATGATATAAAAATTGGTGATATTATTGGTGAACGTACGGATTATATAAAAGATATTCACTTTGCCGAACCACAAATGGAAGCTTCCATTGATGCAGTATCAAAAGAAAGAATTCATGATTTATACGCTGCACTTATGGAGCTATGTGAAGAAGATCCACTTATTAAAGTGTGGAAAGATGATGTTCATAATGAACTATACATTCGCCTTTTCGGTGAGGTACAAAAAGAAGTAATTGAAACAACACTTTATGAGAAATATAATTTGCAAGTTACTTTTTCAAATACGCGAGTTGTATGTATCGAGAAACCAATTGGCTTAGGCAATTCTGTTGAAGTAATGGGTGAAAAAGAGAATCCATTTTACGCAACAGTCGGATTCAAAGTTGAACGTGGTGAACTTAACTCTGGCGTAACATATCACTTAGGGGTTGAACTCGGATCACTACCTTTAGCATTTCATAAAGCGATTGAAGATACGGTATTTCAAACGTTAAAACAAGGATTATATGGATGGGAAGTTACAGATATTATCGTCACGTTAACACATACTGGTTATGCTAGTCCTGTTACAACAGCAAGTGACTTTAGAAATTTGACACCGATCGTATTAATGGATGCTTTAAAGCAAGCTGAAACATATGTATATGAACCAGTAAATGAGTTTGAATTAACTGTACCGGAGCACGCAATTAGTACTGCAATGTATAAACTCGCTGCCGTTCCAGCAACTTTTGCAGAGCCTATATTCCATTACAATTCTTATCAGTTAACAGGATCATTACCTGTTGCGAAAACAGAGAGTTTCAAACGAATACTACATTCATTTACAGAAGGAGAAGGCATATTTACAACGAAGCCAGCTGGTTTCACAAAGCTTATGGCTCCCTTCCCTACTCGAAAACGTGTTGATTATAATCCGCTGAACCGAAAAGATTATTTGCTTCATGTGTTGAAGGCTTATTAAAAGTAAAAGAGGTGCAATTCGCACCTCTTTTTGCATGTATTGATAAGTTATTTTTTCCTAACAACTTCTTTAAGCTTTTCTATTATATTTGCTATCGCTTCAATTGAATTCTTTGTTTCATATTCCCCAACATTTACAGAATGATTTGCGTTTTTAACAACATCAATCGTTAAAGTTGTTTTATATAACTGATCAATTTGATCTGCATTGTATTGGTGATCATTATCCCCAATAACTAAAAGCCCTTCGTGTCGACTATGTAAGATAGAATCAAAAATTGTATCAAACGTCAGTAAAGGTGTAAGTAGCATCATTTTTGACTGCGCGAATTCTTCTCTCTTCATTAAATCATTTGCAATCGGAATTGTTCCGAGTGATTTCCCTAAAAACATAATATAGTTGTATTGCTCATCTTTTAATACTTCATTTATTACCGGATTAATATCATCCATCATTACTTTCGTTACTTCTTCCATTGGTTTATTCATTAATTGTCCATCATAAGAATAATGAATATGTACAACATCTATTTTATGTTCAAGCATTAACATCGTTGCGTAATAAAATAACGGCTTATCATAATTGTATCCTGAACCTGAGAACATAAAGCAAATCCTACTAGAACCTTTTTCGATATGTGTGTAACGAATTACTTTATCATCTATATGTATTTCTTTTTTAGTCCCCTTCACCCTTTTCCCCTCCGAATACATTTAATTTTGTAAAACGATATGTTCTGTATGAACTGCTATCTCCTTTACTTTCTCTTTTATAAATGCAGGCTGTAAGTTATATGCATCTAACTCTTCTACCGGTACCCACTTAAACAAATACGTTCTACCCTCTTCTTCCAAAATATATTGATCCGCTCCATTTGCAGGTAATTCATGTAGCTCTACTTCATAATAAAAACTAATCTCATGAAACTTTCGCTCAGATAGTGTAAAGAAATTTTCTACTGTCCATATTAATCTCTTCCCTTTCATAGGAACAGCTAGTTCTTCTGCAAGTTCTCGTTTTAACGCAGCTTCACTATTTTCTAGCATTTTCACTCTTCCGCCTGGTACATACCAATAATCTTCCCCTTTGTTTTGAAGAATAAGTATTTTATTATTCTGTTTACAAATTGCTCCAACGCGGTAATTAAAACATGTTTCCTCTACTTTAAACGTAAGATCCATCCGTAACGCCCCCTTATATAAATATCGAATTATTACAAAACAATTATGTAATTACTGTACAAATAAGGTTACTAAATTTATCCACTTCATTCAATCATTTTCGAATTTTCCGAACTCTTATTTTTCATCATTACAAGTGTATATACATATGTTACAATCACATTGCACGCTAGAAAACATTATGGGGGTACGGATGGAAACATTATTAATCCAGCAAACTGAGAAATCAAATAAGTTTTGGAAAATCGTTGTGAAAGAAAAAGACTATGTTGTGTTTTACGGAAAAATCGGCACAGCTGGCAGCGTGAAAGCGAAAGAGTTTGAAACAGAAGAAGAATGTATGAAAGAAGCTAATAAACTAGTTGCTTCCAAACGTAAAAAAGGATATATAGACCCTATTCAAGGGGAAGATTACATAAAAGAAAAGACGATAACCGAAGAAGAATTTTGGGAACTACTTCATCGTGCAAAAACGAAAGGTGAGGACCAAGAAGAACAAATAGAATGGCTTACTTCCCACCTTGCTAAACGTACAGTACATGAAATTGTAGCTTTTGATACGCATATGCATCGCCTTTTGAAAGACTCCTATACCTCCCGTTTATGGGCAGCAGCCTATATTATTATGGGTGGCTGTTCAGATGATACTTTCGATTACTTCCGTGGATGGTTATTATATCAAGGAAAAGAGACATACGATGCTTGTATTGAAAATCCAGAACAATTAATTCCTGTATTAGAAAATTTAAGTGAGTATGACGTTCCAGAGATTGAAGAACTTACTCTATATTTCGGGCAAGAAGTTTACATGGAGAAGACTGGGGATGAAGATGATACATACTTTACACTATACCATGTCTTAACAAATGAAGAGTTTGAGGAAGTTGATATCGAGTTAGATTGGGATGAAGACGATGAGGAAGGTTTAAAAAAGATGTTTCCTAAGCTATGGGAGATGTACGGAGAAGAACCAATTGAGTGGTAGATTTATATTAGGAATCTGTTTATTCAATAAACAGATTCCTTTTTTCACAAGATTCTTATTTAAACTCTCTTTCTTTCATACCACTTATCCAATAACACCTTTTCTCTTTCCCCTGAAATACCTGCTTTTAATTCCCAATTCTCCATACTCTCCATCCACTCATACACATCTGTAACTGTCTCTTCTATTCTTCTAAAAGTAAGCCCTTCATTAACCGCACTTTCGATACAAATAGAAAACCCGCCTCTCCACGGCTTCGTCTCACCATCTAATGGGAAAGTTTCTGGAATCCACAAAGGCATTTCTGTCCAAGGCTGCACATTATGTTCACTCATAAATGATTCGTCTACCCAAACAAATTCAGCATCGCTATTCGTAACCTTTTTACACGTATTTAATAGCTCTTCCATCGTCAATTCATCATTCGGACCTGTTATATTAAATGTTCCTGCTTTATTATGTTCTGCCATATTTAGCCCCCATCCCGCGACATCTTTTATATCAACTAATTGCACGGGACGAATCTTTCTTCCTGGTACTAATACTTTCCCACCCTTTGCTACACGCCCGATCCAGTATGGAAGTCGATCTGTATAATCGAACATTCCTGAAAGAAGTCCTGCTCTTACGTGTAATACACGCCCCGGCCAATACTTCTCTGCTTCTTTTTCACATAATACTTTCAGTGCACCATAATACTCATAAGGTGAAACTTCACCATTCTCTACAGCCTTTATTTGATCACCCGTAAGTTCGGGTTGTAATATATAATCTTCTTTAATATCATGCGGAATCCAATCTTTATATACGGAGAGACTTGAGATGAATATATAATGCTTTATATTATTTTGTAAGACTTCTCCGACATTTCTAATGTGATGCGGAGAAAATCCACACGTGTCGACTACCGCGTCCCATTTTCGATTTTCTAAACTTGATACATCACCATTTCTGTCACCGATAAGCTGCTCCACTTCAGGAAAAATTTCTTTGTTTGTTCCGCGGTTAAATAATGTAACTTCATGCCCTCTGTTCAAAGCCTCTTCTACAACAGCTCTTCCCAAAAATCGTGTACCACCTAGTATTAAAATTTTCATGGTTCTCCCCCATTCATCATTAAAAATCCTTTCTTTTGTTAAACGAATTTCTGTTATAAAAAGTTACGGGAGGATTTGTTATTTTACTTTAATCCTACAAATAAAAAGAATCCATTTTGAAAAATTAATCAATACGGATTCTTACATTAGATATAATTATTGAATTACTAACTCCGCACAACTTCCCCATCAACTAACTCAATAATTCTATTACACTTATTCGCTACTTCAATATCATGCGTTACAATAATAATCGTTCGGCCTTCTTCATTCAGTTGTAATAGCAAATTCATAATTTCTTCTCCTGTTTTTCTATCTAAATTTCCGGTCGGTTCATCAGCCAATATTAATTCTGGTTCACCTACTAACGCTCTAGCAATTGCGACGCGCTGCTGTTGTCCACCTGATAGCTCGTCCGGTGTTTTATACATATGTTCTTTTAAACCTACTTTTTCTAAATAGAACTTCGCCTTATTTTCTCTTTCTCGTTGCTTTAGCTTTCTATATGTGAGTGGTAGTGCTACATTATCTAGTACAGTATGTTCTTTTAACAATGCAAAATATTGAAATATAAATCCAATCATTTCATTTCTTGTTTTATGAACTTTATTTGCTCTAATTTCAGTTAATGTTTTTTCATTTAACGTATATTCACCCTCATTTGGCAAATCAATTAACCCTATAACATTTAATAGCGTACTTTTCCCTGAGCCTGACCGACCCATTATCGCTATAATTTCGCCCTTATTTATCGTTAAGTTTATACCGTTTAACGCGAACGTGTTATGGTTCTTGTTACTATACACCTTCTTAATGTCTTTCAATACAATTAAACTCATTATTCCATCCCACCTATTAATGTTTTTGGTTCAAGCTTTCTAATAAATAAGAAGACAATTACATTTGAGACAACGATGATCAATAATAAGAATAGAAATACTAAAAATAATATAGGCATATTCAATTTAAAGTCTAATACCGTTGATTCCTTTAAATCCTTCGACATTTGTAATAGAACCCCATATCTCCATGAAAAGTAAACTAGTGACATCCCTAAGCCAACTATTGCTACAATAATGTTCTCTAGAACAATTTGAATAAACATTCCAAATTTACTTTCGCCAAAAGCTATTTTTATACCAAATTCCCGCTTTCTCATCAAGATAGAAATAATAGTCGTTACTACAATTCCGACGATTGAGAATAAAATAAATAAGATTCCGACTATCAGTTGAGGTATTTCAGAATAGCTGTTAAAAGTAACATCTTCATTTATTTCATCACCCAAATTTTTTAAATAAAACGTACCGCCGTTTCCTTTAAGTTGAATTGATTCTTCTAGTTTCTTTACATCTGCATCTTTTCGTAAATATAAAACTGTACTTTGATGTAGTCTTAAAAACATTGCTTCATATTTTTCAACTCTATTAGATGACATAGGTATTATCATTACGTAATCCAACTTCGAATATGCGTTCGTCGTATTATTATTTACGATAAATTTATTCTCCGGCAAAAAGCCTGTAATTGTATATTGATTATTAATTGTATCTCCAACTTGAAAATATTTCTTAAAGTATGAACCCATTAAAACCTTTGTTTTCTCTTCACTATTTTTTTGAAAATCTTCATGCAAGAAACCTTCTTCAGATTTTAAAGGTAACTGTAACATTTTATAGTAATTTTCATCTACAAAAATTGTTGTAATAGTAGGTCTGTCATCGCGAAACGTTTTATGTTTCAAATCAGTAATCATACTATTTTGAAATGGTCTATTACTTGACTCTATTTCAATAACTCTCGTCTCGTATGTACCATACGAAATCACATCTTTATTTTGTTGAAACGTTTTATAAACTTCTTGAATTTGCTCTTTATTAAATTTATTGCTTTGTAACTTATCTGTCGTCATTTCAAAAGTAACTAAATATGTTTTATCCGCATTTAATACCGAGCTGGATTTATCATTCAGATGGTGTAAATTATAAAATACATTAATTGAACTCGTTATAGTTGCTAATCCAAATGTAATCTGTATTAGAAGAAGTACCGAAAATAGAAATCTCTTTTTTAATGCTAGGAACGCACTTTTTATTCTCATCATGTTTACTCCTTTAATGCTTTAGCAGGTTCACTTTTAATCACATATACAAATGGTATTACAGAGAGGATAAAAGCTATAGTAAGTGAAAGAAATACACACATTACAATATGAGTAGATTGTAAACTAATGCTATAACTTGTAAACTCTAAAATATTTCCACTCAAAGTTTTAAAAATCCATTGAATGCATATTGCACAGACTGATGCAGCGATTGCACATAAAAACAATTGACTAAATATAAAAATAAAAAGATTTACATTACTTGCTCCCAAAGCTTTCCTTAACGACAAACTCTTTTTCTTCGTATAAATCCAATAATAACTGACTATTATACTGGTAATTAAAGCTATACATAAAAGCCTATTTGGAAAACTGAGTAACTCTTCTACGGCTTCACTAGAGTTTTTTTCCTTCTCATAGTTCTCTTTTTCACTAATCACTTTGGCATTTATATCTGTATTGTTCTGCTTTAAATGCTGTATGAAAGTTTCTATCTCTTCTTTAGGGTTTTCGTTAGAACGAACGATCATTTGGAATGTCTTTTCATTTTGTATCACTTGTTTCACTTCATCTGGCATGTCATTTAGAGAGACATAAATTTTCATATTATACTCATATTCGGTACTTACTCCAGCTACGCCTTTAACTGTATATTCCTTATTAAATAGTTTTATTGTTTCCGTATTTTTATAAATTTTCTTCCCGACTATTACACTATTTTCCTCATGTTGTTCTATCTGAGAACCTTTTAGCAATGGTGGAGACCAATTTTTATTAAGGAGACCATTCATTGTTACTCGGCCGATACCTGGAATAGTAGTACGAATATCATTTGTAATAACGCTAGCGTTTTTAAAATCAGATTCTACTAACGTCTGAAATTGTTTGAAATTGAATTCCCCCATATTAGTAAGTTGAACGGAATAGTAATAATTAAAATAACCATTTTTACTATCATAAAATCTTTCATCATAATAATCTTTCGTCGACATTGCGATAAGTATCGGCCATATTGTCAATACAAACGTAATAAATAACATAATGAATATCGCTTTGTTCACCACTATTTCTTTTATTACTAGATTCATATATCCTCCTCATTTTAAAAACCGTGAAAAAAGTATATATCCTTTTTCACGGTTTTGTTGATTTTTATTTAATTACCATTTCCTTAGAAGTGTACGCACTATCCCCTACCATTATCCATTCATGACCCGAATAACCTCTGGTCACCGGTCCTTTGGATGCAACGCTAACGTTTATACGATCTGAAATTTTAGCATCATACAATGCTAACTCTTTAGAAGTCCCATCATCAAAGCTAGCTCTTACAGTCATCTTGTAAAAATGAGGTTCGTTCTTTTTCGCAGTATAGGCAGTTGCCTTAGCTTTTGCTCCGCTTCCTGTCCACGTTGCATTATTATCCCAACTAATCGAAGCAAATGAAACGGAAGAAACCATACCTAATAAAGAAGCAGTTAATCCTGTAACAGCTAAAGTTTTTTGAAGTAAGCTTTTCATATATCCTTAATCTCCCTTTTTAAAATATTCACTTAAATATTTAAGTATTTTTAGGCCTTGTCCTCATTATACATAAAAAAATAATCATATATCGATAAAACTTAATATTTACATTTATTAACACAATTCTTACATTCCCCTGAACTTTCCGTCATAAAACAAAAAGATGGTATGAAACTCCAATTCACACCATCTTTTTGCTATCATTATTGATTTGACTGTATACAAGGAAGAATATATTTCACAATCAATTCCCATCTATCCCGTGCATTCGGCATAATTTCAGAAGCAATTACTATAACCAAATCCTTCTCCGGAATACAACAAATCATATTCCCACCATCACCCATTGCACAATACGAATAGACACCCTCTTCTTCTCGTAACCACCATAAATAACCATATTGATTTTGGTTCATTTCTGTCGATTCTTTTATCCATGATTTTGATAGTATTTGTTTTCCATTATGAATACCTTCATTCAAATAAATCTGTGCAAACTTCGCCATATCTCTAACCGTTAACGTTAGTCCCCAGCCGCCCGTCGAAATACCATTTGGATCGTGAACCCATCCTTTCACATCTTTTCCGAATAAGTCATCAAATCCAAATGCTTTCATATTATAGTTTGGAATTTCTCTTATGCCCAGTGGCTGAAATAAGTATTCATTCGCAAATTCACGCGCATTTTTTCCTGTTGCGTTCGTTATGATCGCTGATAGTATATGAGCTCCTGCAGATGAATATTTAAAAGATCCAATTTCTCCGCCGCTTCCTATCCTATTTAACGTATATTGTATCCAATCTTGTTGTGTACATAGTTCTTCTAACGGTTCCTGCCAGTCTACGAATGGATGTGGAGCTGTCATCGTTAGAAGATGGCTTACTGTTACTTCAGATGAATTAACGTTATATTCCGGGAAAAATTCTATTACTCTTTGATCAACGCTTTTTATATAGCCCTTATCTATACATATCCCAATTAGCGCAGAGATTATCGTTTTTGTGACTGACGCTATGTGAAATGCATCATCTGGACCGTAACCGTTATAATATTTTTCAAAAATAACATTACCTTTCTGCACTACTAACATACCATTCATATTTTCATATTCTTCTTTTATAATCTGATCTAACTTTTCAGCAGTTTTCATTATTCCTTCCCCTTTAACCAATAATTAAAAAGGTTCGATAGGTACATATATATCAACTAAATGTTTATGCTTTGGATGCTGCTTTGGATCATTTCTATATACTTCAAAAGGATACGAGTCTCTCGGTTTATATCCGCTATTTGGCAGCCATTCACCGTATAAGAAATCCCATGCTCCTTTATATTCATCTTGGAATATTTCAAAATGTCCTACTGCATATTTTCCAGAAGGTATTACCATTATTCCAACGTCGTTCGTTTCTACTGTGGATTCATCTGAAATTGTTACACATAGACTTGTTCTTAAATGATAGTCCTCAGTAAATTCATGATGATCGTGGTAAATGGTTAATACTTTCGTATCCTCAAATACATGATAGTTTTCCTCTGCTGCGTAATGAAATAATTTCTCTATCATGTTTGGAAAAGCTAGCGTTAACTCTTCATATGTACCGATATGTCTTATGTATGCGACGTTTATATCGTCCGCTGTTACAATTTCAACATTTCCTCGAACCTTCTTACATTCATTGTATTGAGGAATTCCCCTTACGTCTTTGCAATTCTTGCTATTGTGATTTCGATATTGAGACGGACTTACTCCGTAATAATTTTTAAATGTACGGGAGAAAACTGCTGAATCTGTGAAACCAAAATGGTAAGCGATATCCGTAATCGTCATATCCAATCGATATGTAAGAAGGTTTGTTGCCCTTTCTAACTTCAATCGATTTACATATCGTGATAACGGCTCGTCTACTATTCCTTTAAAAATTCGATGAAAATGAAACTTTGAAAATCCTGCTATATCCGCTAGCTCTTCAATGGATAGTAAACTGTCTATGTTTGATTCTATATAATCTTGAACTGTATGTATGCGTCTTACATACTCATTTCTGCTTTGTTTATTTTCCATACTAATACCTCCTCACAACAAAAAGGCTAACTTCACGCTAGCCTACTTTTACACATGTTTCAAAAATAAAACTCTACTACCGCCATTCCCATCATAATTTGTATGTACCGATACACCTTCTATCTCATCATCTCCAGCTTCAATTTGAAAGCCAATCTCCCTATGAAACTGTATCGATTTTTTATTAACCGGTGACGTGATTGCTTTTATAACTTTACGATTGTTTGCACGAGCGACATCAAAGAAATACGAATACAATGTCGATGCAATTCCTCTTCTTCTATACTTCGGATTGACACCGATAAAATGAACGTACGCTTCCTCTTTATGCGTTTGTGAGAAGAATCCGCATAAGAAACCTAACGTTTCTCCCTCTTCTTCAATAATAAAACTCGTTTCTTGAAAGTGAATGAAGAACAATTTTGGCAACATGGCAGCCATGTCTCTCCCGCCCCACCAATCATTTAAAACAGAATGAATCTTTGCATAATCTTCCCCTTGGATGTTTCTTACTCGCATATGTTTCTCCCTCTCACTCACTTCATTTTTTCATAAATTTTAATGACTGTTTCTACTAATAGGATGAATACCCATATCCCGCAAAATACGAGAACTGACTGAAATATAGAACCTAGCATAACAATACTTATTAAACCTAATTCCGATCCCGAAATAGATATTTCATCAAACCCAAGATTATGTATAAATGGACCAGTTGAAAAAGCCATTAAAATTGATCCTATTAAATAAATCACACTCATTATTTTTAATATTTTTATAGAAAGATATGAAGTTTGTTTTTCTTCCACTTGTGATAATTCGATTTCTTCACTCGCAATTCCTTTTTGTAAACAGTCCTCACATAGAAATTCTTCCTTAATTTTTTTACCACCGTGCAATGTACCTGTAATTTCTTTACAGCGCGAACACTTTCGATTTATCATTTTGTTATCACTCCAGTCTCGTAAGATTATACTTATACAATTCTATTTTTACCTTATTATTCCTTTTGTGTATTTTATAGAGAGGTGACGTGTTTTATGATATCTAAACTTATTTTTGGTTATAAAAAGCCTACTGAGCAATATGTATTACGGCCTAGTTGTTATGCAATTATTTTTAACTCAACTTCTTCAAACATTGCTATTATCCAAAAAGAAGACCGTTATTTTTTACCTGGTGGCGGTATGGAAGGTACCGAAACAAAAGATGAATGCTTACATCGTGAACTACTAGAGGAATTAGGATGGGTAATTGAAATTAATCAATATATCGGTAATGCAATGCGATATTTTTATGCGGAAAAAGAAGATACTTATTATTTAAACGATGGGTTCTTTTATATTGCGAACATGGTGCAGACACAAACTGAAAACTGTGAGGAAGATCATGTTTTGCGGTGGATGTCTCCTTTACTTGCTGTAGAGCTTCTCATTCATGATCATCAAAAATGGGCTGTTGAACAAGCGCTTTTATTACAAAAACCAAAAGGATCTCCTTCTATATGAAAGAGATCCTTTTTATTGTTAACTTACTTTTTTCAAATTGAGAGCTGGCTTTTGAATTCCACCCTTTTTTACAACATATAAACCGATAAAGATTATAAGTCCGCCAACGAGTTGCATCATGTTGATTTGCTCTCCGATAGTTACTGCCGCGAAGATAACTGCGAACAATGGTACAAGATACATATAAACCATTACTTTCGTTGAGCCTATTTTACTAATACCGACATACCACATTGCAAGTCCGAAGATTGTCGCGAAGACGATTGAATATGCTAGAGACCCCCAGCTTGGCATGTCTACTGGCCACGTTAATGTATTTACGTTGAATAAACAATATACAACGAGAGGTACAATTCCAATTAAAGTTGACCAAGATGTGACTCTCATTGCGGAATATTTTGTTATAAGAGGTTGCGCTAATATTGGGTACCATCCCCACGCAATCGCTGCGACTAATCCAATTATGTTTCCGAGCCACGCATATTCGTAAGTAGCTCCTCCTGTATGCCCTGTTAATAAAACGAATGCTGCACCAACAAAGGCCACTATTGAACCAATTTGTACTTTCATCGAAAAACGTTCTTGTTTGTGTAATACTGCTAATATCCCTGTAAAAATAGGTGACATTGCAATTAATAATGAGGCGTTTGTTGCTGAAGTATATTTCACAGATAGCATAAACATCGTTTGATACATTGTTGTACCAACGATACCGACTGCTACTAATCGTAACCAATCTTTTCTTTCAATACGTAATGAGCGTTCCATCATAAAAGTGATAAGTAATAATACCGGTGATGCTACTAAAAATCGTAAACTATTAAATTGAATGGATGACATAAATGCCACTCCATACTTTCCTATTGTATAATTTGCTCCCCATACTAATGCAACTGATACTAGGAGCCATTCCATTTGCCATCGTTTCATCCGAATCTCCCCTTCCCTATTTAGCATAGTAAAATTGGCTGGATATAACACCGTCCAATTGGCTGTTTTTTTACCCAGCCAATTTGCTATACTTGATGTATATAAGAGATACGGAGGCGTTTTTTATGGAATGGAAACTAGATAGTGACAGTAAAATCCCTATTTATCAGCAAGTTGTTGACTTTATTGAAAAACGTATTACATATGGAGAACTTCCTCCAGGAAGCTTCCTCCCTTCAGAACGGAAATTAGCTACGCAGTTAAATGTAAACAGAAGTACAGTAACGACTGCTTATAATGAACTACGTGCTATGGGAATTGTAGAGAGTACGACTGGTAAAGGAACACGAGTGAGTACACATATGTGGGGTGTTTCTCCAACATTAACGCCGAACTGGAGAAATTTCGTAGAAGGTGGTACTTTTTTACCAAACTTACCACTACTTCGCCATATTCGGGCAGAAGTACAACAAAATGAAAATATTATTGATTTTGCAAACGGAGAGCTCGGTTGTAATCTTTATCCCCACGATCAACTACAAGCGATTTTACGTGAACAACCGTTAACGCATTCATTAAGTTACGATCATCCGCAAGGCTATCTCCCGCTAAGACAAGCGGTCGTAAAATATATGAAGGAATATTTAAAAGTTGAGGCTACTGAACAATCCATTATGATTACATCTGGCGCACAGCAAGCACTTCACCTTATCGTGCAATGTTTATTAAATCCAGGTGATGCCGTTGCTTTCGAAAGTCCTTCACACTGTTATTCCTTGCCGTTATTCCAATCAGCAGGTATTCGTATTTTCCCGTTACCTGTCGATGAACATGGTATTAATCCAAATGATGTACAGGAGTTATATAGAAAACACCGTATTAAAATGATCTTTTTAAATCCAAACTTCCAAAATCCTACGGGGACGATGCTTCATCCAAACCGTAGAAAAAAACTATTATCACTTTGCGCAGATTTACGAATTGCAATCGTTGAAGATGATCCCTCTAGTTTGCTGACGCTAGAAAAGAAACAACCTTGTCCTACTTTGAAATCAATAGATGAAAACGGAACTGTCATTTATGTACATTCTTTATCAAAAATGATTGCGCCAGGATTACGAGTCGGTTGGCTTGTCGCCCCACAGTCTGTCGTAGAGCGATTGTCAGACGCACGGCACCAAATGGAATTAGGAATGAGTATTTTCCCGCAGTGGCTTATGCAGCAATTTTTCGAAACCGTACCATTTCAGTCTCATATCGTACCGTTACGAAAACAATTAGCAGAAAAAAGAGACGTTATCGTTCGTGCCCTAAACGAGCAACTTCATGATAAAATCTCTTTTTCAAACCCTACTGGTGGTATATACATTTGGGGGAAATTAAAAGAACCTATAAACGAAAAACAACTCATTATGCAAAGTTTAAAACAAGAAATTGCTTTTATGCCAGGTAGTATTTTCGGTGCGAAAGATGGTTATATACGTTTATCTTATGGAAAAGTGGATATTGATCAAATTGCGGAAGGTATTTCTCGTTTACGCGAGGCTATTTTGGTATGTGAAAATAACTTTAAATAAAGCTTTCTCGTTTGACAAAACCTAAATCTACCATTATTATCAACTCGAACCTATTTATAGGAGTGATAAAATGAAGATTTACGTTGATGCAGATGCTTGTCCTGTAAAAGATGTGATTATTTTTGAGGCTACGAATGTGGAAATTCCTGTTACCCTCGTTACTAGTTTTTCACATTATTCTAATGCAGAGCAGCCAAAAGGTGTCGAAACCATTTATGTTGATTCTGGAGCAGATGCTGCAGATTACCGAATTATGCAGTTAGCAAAAAAAGAAGATTTAATCGTAACACAAGATTACGGTCTTGCTTCGCTCGCTTTAGCAAAAGGCTGTATCGTTCTTCATCATAAAGGCTATAAGTATACGAATGATAACATTGAACAATTGTTACAAACACGATATTTAAGTGCAATGGTTCGAAAAAGTGGTAAACGTACAAAGGGACCGAAACCATTTACAGCAGAAGATAAAGAGAAATTTAGAGCACTCTTTAAAAGTATGATCTCACTTTAAAAATGAATCGTCTATTTGCTAGGAAAACTTCGCAAAACAAAGAAGAGAATATCGTAATGAACATTCTCTTCTTGAGGTTTACCCGTTTAAAATGAAGGTAAATTATCTAAGTTATTTTCTTTTATTCCATCCGGTTCACTACGTATAATATCTCTGCCATACTTATGAAATACGTCCACATGAGCTAACTTCCCTGATTTTGCTTCATTAAGAGCAGTCATATAATCTAACTCTCTCCCGCTACTTGTTTTAAACGCTATTAAATCTCCATCATCATTTTTACGAACGGCAACAATTTGTTCTGCTCCTGAAGTAACTTCCTGAGCTATTTCAAATTGAGCTTGCTCTTCTCCTTGATGTAAATAATCATTATACACTTTTTCAAAGTCTTTTTTGTCCATAAAACTCACCTCCAACACATTTTATTAGTATGGTTGGGAGATGTTGATTTTATGTAATTTGCTCTAAACTTTAGTATTTTCAAATGAAAACATTGTCCCCTCACTATTTGATTGTAAAGTGTATTTTATATCGAACATCTTTGATATATCTTCAATATTTTTCAAACCAAGTCCCGTTCCTTTACTATTTATATCAAACCCAATCCCATTATCTCTAAAAGAAACAACATCTTCATCTATAATGATTTTGAGTTTTTTAGCTTCTGAATGTTTAAGGACATTTTGAAAAATATTATCAAATAGCCTTTGAATCCATAACTCATTACTATTCCATATCAACTCTTTATCTTGTGGATTATATACTAATTCAATTTTATGAATGCTATACAAATAGCTCCATTTTTTAATCATATTTTCTATTAAATTGTGTATATTCACTTCATCATGCACAATATAAGTATTCTCTAAGGTTTCTGTAGATTGAATATTAAATTCGTTAGTTAAATCACTTATATATTGTATCTGATCATAAAGTGATTCAATTACTGGTACTTGTTCCTTGTACTCACCTTCTAAATAATATAATTGTAATCTGACCGCTGTTAAGGGTGTATTAATATCATGCCGTAATTTATTTAATAGTTCCTTTTTTATTTGTTCCTGTTGCTCTAGTTCCAATTCTCGATAAGTTGTTCTTTCTATAAGCAAGTTTACTGATTTAATCAGTTCTCCCATTTCATCATCGCTTTTAACATCTATTATATTAGGGATTTTTTTATCACTAGCTAAATCTCGAATTGTTTGATTTAATATATTAATTTTGTTTAATACGGTGTTAATCGACTTTGAAAATACAAAAGCTAATACTAATAGTGATAATAAAAATATGATTAACATAGTAGGATATGCATAGGATTCGTGAAAAGGGATGTTCTTATTTTTAGTTTTAAAGACAACATTATAAATAACTGATACAAAGATACTAATCGACAACAATAACAGTGGTACGCTAATAATAGCGGAGAATAGTAGTAACTGATATTTTTTCTTTAAGTTCATTTCTTCATGTAGGTATTTAGTCTATACCCTTCTCCATATATGTTCTGTATAATATCACCTGTTTTATCATCAATTTTGGTCCTAATTTTCTTTATATGTACGTTCATGATATTTTGATTTCTATCTTCGAGTTGCCATAGGTAATCATAGAAATGTTCTTTCGATAAAATTCTATCTCTATTTTCATATAAATAGAAGAATATTTTACGCTCAATCGCAGTAAAAGCAACTTCATCACGCAAACCATAAATTAGAACTCTTTTGTATTCTGCATCTATAAATAAATGTTTAATTTGCGTAAAAGTACCATATCGATTAGCTAACATTTTCTGAATCCTTAATAGCAACTCTCTAGGATCAAAAGGTTTTATCATGTATTCTTCTCCAATAATCAAACCTTTTAATTTACTATCCATATCATTCCGAGCTGATAGAAATATAATTGGAATATTTAATCCTAAATTTTTTATTTTCTTTGTAATTTGATAACCATCTTCGCCTGGTAACATAACATCCATTATGACTAAATCTATCTCATGAATTACATCAAGAACTTGCTTTCCTTCTTTCTCCCAATACACATTATACTTCTCGTGCTGCAAAATTTTTTGTAATAAATCTCCTATCATCAAATCATCTTCAACAATTAATATGTTATATACTTTCATTATGTAGACCTTTCATCGCTAAAATAATAATAACTTAGTTCTTCACTACTTTATTATTAATAAAATCCATAGCAAATTTGTATATTTCATCAGGAGCGTATAAATAAATACTATGTGTACCTTCAATTATTTTCATATCAGCTATTAATAACTCGCTAGCAAATTCCTTATAATCTTTGTTTTTTTGCTTTGTATACTTCGAATCTTTATTTTGCCTAGCAATCGCATCTATAAATAACATAGGTGTTTCTTTTGGGATCGATAAAGAATTTGATTTTTTACCGTTATTGTAGCTTTGTAAAAGTTCTTGCTTCATATCATCATTAAAAGCCCTCTTATACGTAAGCGCTTTATAAGTATCTTTTTCCTGTTCGTTTAAAAAGGATTGACGAATGACTTCGGGATTATAAGTAATAGAGGGAGCTAATCTCTGAAAACCAATTTTCGTTAAAATATTCATCCCTTTTATTTTTAATGAATCAACCATACCTATTTTATTAGTTACGTACTGTTTAGGTAAACCAATATCTAACGCAATAATCGCTTTTACTTCACTTGGATATTTTTGTGCCCAATAAATAGCCTCAATACCCGATAGAGAGTGTGGTACTAAAATGTAAGGTGGTTTATTTCCACTTCGAATAAGCGCTTCTCTCGTTTGTTCTAATATCGTATCAATATCTCTATCATCTTGAAAAACATCACTGTATCCATAACCAGCTCTCTCAATTACAGAAATCTTGTTTTCTTTCGAAAATTTACTATATAAGCCTTTCAATTCATAAACAGGAGCGGCAATTCCAGATCCGGCCATAAATACAAACGTATCCTTCCCGCTCCCCTCATTATAAACATTCACTTTTTTATTTTCGAAATTAACAAGTTCGCCTTCATTGTTCATTAATTTCGATTCCATTTTTAATTGATAGTTATGATATATAAATACAGCGCCTGTTCCAAAGAAAATCATACTAATACACATTAAAAATATTATTTTCACTGACTTTAATAACTTTTTCATTTAACACCCCTTTCAGCCTATACTAAAAGGGTACAATGTAAAAATAAATTTCTAATAAATTTTTCAAAATGAACATGTATTCTTTGTTTCTAATTATGGATTATTTTAATATCTACGCAATCCTTTCAAAGTCTCCAATACATCATCTGTAAAGGCTGTATTACCCTCTGTCTCTAAAACTCTAAAATATAAACTTCTTAAGAAAGCTCTAATATTTTGTACTAAAATAGCATGCTGCGGATGTCGGATGTCTTCAACAGTTGCTATACTATGTAACCAGTTGCTCCACTCTTCTTCAGTTAAAAGATTTTGGTTACGTAACGACATAATTGGTGCTACTAATCTCTCATCCTCAAAGTGAATGTATACGTAGTCATGTAAGCGTACCTTCTGACGAACGGCAGCTAGTATTGCATATGAGAACTCACGATTTTGGATTGTACGTGCTAAAGCGTCGAGCGCATCTGCTGCATGTGCAGTAGAGTGTGCCCAGCCTTTTTCTTCTACGTAGCCTCTTACATCTTCTTCTAAATATACATATTCCAGCACTTGTTCTGCCACACTGTACAGTTGTTCTTCAGATAACAGTGGTTCTCTTTCATGAACAGATAAAATAAGTGGTGGAATTAATACGGAGAATGCACGTTTAAAAACAGAGTCTGTTCCCTTTTCACCAATTTTATAAAATAAATAATCAGGGCTAATTGCTTGCAGCATTAATCCTCGTAATTCTTTTTGTCTAAATACATCATTTGTAATCCATGTGTGAAGCGTACTATAAATTAAATCATCACGTAATTCAGCATCAGGTGATCCGATATAATCTAACATCCACTGCGCATATGGATATGCATCCACATCTTCTGGTACAGCATAATTATTATTTTTAATTTGTAGTAGTTCTTCTTTTAATTCTAGTACTTCATTCATTAAATTTCTTGTCCCCTTTTTGCGTTTTTTAACATATTTTCGCCTTATCCCCTGTAATTGCCTATCCTTATATGAACTTGATTCAATTATATATAATTTATCCTAATAAATAAAAGGAAATACATTAAAATATCGCAGTCTATCACTTTGTTTACATGCCTTTCATGTAAGTTTAAGTTATAAAATAAAGTTTGTTTTTTCTTTTGTATTCAAACATAGTTACAATCCAAGGTTGTATCATTTTAGAACTTGTTTAATAAATTCTGTTTTAGCTTTTGTGTATGCTTCTCTATCTTGTTTAAATTTTTTAGCTAAATCTTGTTTAAGATTTGAATACTCATAAACTAATTGTGGATTTTCTCGTAAGTGGTTGCGAAATAAAAGTTGTTGCTCCCATCGCTCAGTTCCTTTAACCATCAAATGCAGGTGAGCTACACGCCTATTATTCTTAACTTTCACAAAGAACCTTCTCCAAGGTCTTTCATCTAATTCTGGGCTTACATAATGCCAATTATATATGGCCAATGTAGCTGAAATATCTAGTACTCTTTCAAATGAGTCTATTTCAGCCATTAGATCAATGATAGGTTTTGCAGGTAAATCAGGTATGGATGTACTTCCTATATGTATTACTTTGCTTATACCGAGAGGAGCAAGCAGTTCATATAGTTGCTGTTCTTCACATCGGCCTTTATCTTGCCAATCAGGATTTGCACTAACTATCTCTACTGACTCATTCGCCCATACAGGCCAATCGTTCGGATTCTCTTTTTTATCCATCTAATATCTCCCCTGTAATTAGTCTACATAACATAATTATAAACAACAAATATTGATTTATATTTCTCCTTATTTCCCCTTAAATCCTCGATACAGTGCAGTCCGTAATTCTTGTTTGTATTCTGCAATTTCTGGCATTTCGAGTTCTTCTGCTAGTCTGATAGCTAATTCAATATCATACGGTACTCGTACGAGTTGGATAGAAAAACTTTCTG
The DNA here is from genome assembly GCF_022748145.1 of Bacillus sp. CCB-MMP212. NCBI lineage: Bacteria > Bacillati > Bacillota > Bacilli > Caryophanales > Bacillaceae > Bacillus > Bacillus sp. CCB-MMP212. The sequence continues at coordinate 444,394 of NZ_JALDQE010000006.1, read as the reverse complement.
CTTCTTTTTCATTGTAAGTCCCTTCAAATATTAAATAGGAAGCTTGTGTTATTTCAAGTGGGTTTCCTACGCTACCAGCATTACATAACGTTTTCCCTCTGAAATTTTGAACGAACGCTTGGTGAACATCACCGTAACAAACGACATCTGGTTTTCTTTCCCCTTCTATATTTTCAGTCAAATCACTATTTTCGAACATACTAATACGCTCTTCTCTTGAAGCGTGTGGTTGAATTCTTTCATACAAACTTCTCGGTGAAGCGTGGAACATACGAATGAGTTTGCCGCTCATAAAAAATTCGATTGAAAATGGTAAACTTCTTAAATAGTCGTTTTGTTCTTCTGATAATTGTTTTTGATGCCATTTTAATGCTTCAAATTCAGTCGGCTTTGTAATAAAATCATCCCAGTTTCCCATTACGACTACTTCACATTCTTTACGAATGATTTCAATTGCTTCACTGGAATGAGGTCCTTTTCCTACTAAATCTCCAAGACAAATAATGCGCTCGATTCCTCTTAATTTAATGTCTTGTAGCACAGATTCTAAAGCTGGAATATTACCATGTATATCTGAAATTATCGCTATTTTATCCATATGAATCCCTCCGTTATTTATTATTTATTATATCTACATGTTGTGATTGATACCATTTTGGAATATAAGATGAAAAATGATTATGCTCTTCTAAAATTCCGTTTAATCTTTCCTTCATATCATCTACTAAATGCGGCGTACTTCGGTTCGTCCATACGATATCAGCTGGGAATGTCATTGCTGCATATAACGAATACAGTTTCCAAAAATGAAGCGATGGTTCGCCTCCGCAATAACCGTGAACTTGTCCAACCGCAAATGGTTTACTTATTCTTGTAGTAAAAATCGCTACATTATAAAAATCGTGTATTGGATCGCCAAAATCATATCCACCAAAATCAATAACGATAAACTCCTTATTATGAATCATACTATTTGCTGGATGGAAGTCATCATGTAAAAATCTTATTGGACGATTTTTCAATAAATCTTTATGATTCTCTACAAAGGTTAATACTGGCTTCAAATCCAGAAAATTCACCTCGTAATCTGCTAGTGCCTCTATGTATCTTTCGTATTTATTCCATCTAGATGTTTCCCATTTATTACTTGCACTTTCTCTTTCAATTGAGTGAATCCTCTTTAATACTTCCCCCGCTTTTCTTCCTGCATTATACTGTTCTTCCACCGTTAGCTTCGTTAAACCTTCTTCACCATTTATACCTCGGGTCCATTCAAATACTTGAACACATTTATTTAATTTCTCAAGTATTATGAAATGAATTAACTTGGGTGTTGGAATATGTAATGACTCTAATTGTTGCATATACGTATATTCTTCTTGTTTACGTTCAAAATGAACAGCATCACATATTTTTACAAAATAAGTTTCTTGATTCTTTAATTCAATTTTATACTTCTCTTCATGTGAAAAACCTTTTGAAATAGCTGTACACTTTGCAATACGAGGCCATTCTAGTTTTCTCTCTATCTCTCTAAGCATTTCTTCCACAACATTCACCTCTATTAATATATGTACAAACTACCTAGCACTTCATGCTCTCGTTTATTTCCACCTGTAAACTCTACTGCAAATGGATTTTCGCCATTCTTATTCAAATGTTCTAGCACTAGCCCTTCTTCAATCGGTTCACAAAACTGTACATGAATATCTCCAAACACTACACTTTGACACTCAGCATTCCATTTTTCATTTTTCACAACTGAGCTTGTAGATAGTCCCATTACTTCTTTCCATTTCCGCACCGTTTCTCGAACGTTTTTCACTGCATAATGGATTGTTTCAATTTGTTGTACTTTGTTTTTATGTTCCGTAATCGTTCCAATGTTACGTAAATCGTTTCTTCTTTCTTCGTCCGTTTCATTCCACTGTATAAAGAAAGGTAATTTCAGTTCGTTCTCTTCTTGCTTAACAAATAACATTTTCCATTCTAAAAGCCGGCCATCTTTTCTCATGCGTTTCCCTTCAAATGGCCCTATCGTATGTAAACCGTGCTTCTTAAAGTTAACTACTAGCTCCTCAATTGCATCTGTTCGGATTGCGATTTGTAGCATTCCTTCTCCATTTTGTAGTTTCACCACTGTTTCTTGTACTAATGGGTTTTCTGCTTCTTTCGCTTTTTCTTCATGTTGAACTGCTAAAAATTCTATATATGATAAATCAAAATAACTTAAACTATTCCAAGTACCCCAATTCGTATGCTCTCCGCCTAATACAGTATGAAATCCAAGTTCCTGCATTTGTTTTGCCGCTTCCTCCGGTGTACCATGAACTGTGTGAACGAGATGATCAAATCGTAACATGTCTTTCTCCCCTTTCTCTCCATCCTTTTATTGTATATTTTATTTTTCTTTCATTCAATTCAAAAACTTTAAAACCTAGTTGATTTATACGATTAATATGTATTATAATGAAACAAATTTAATTATTGCTGATTGGAAAAACCAAAGGCACTTTTCTCATACGGGAAAAGTGTCTTTTTCATTTATTATTACAGGGGGATTATTTATGCAGAAATTAATTGTCTTTGCTATTATTGGATTTTTCGCTCAATTGATCGATGGAGCACTTGGAATGGCGTATGGGGTAACGTCTACTTCACTATTATTAATGTTTGGTATTGCACCGGCTGTAGCTTCCGCATCGGTTCATTTAGCTGAAGTCGTTACAACTGCAGCTTCTGGCGCATCTCATATCAAATTTGGAAACGTTGATAAATATACAGTTTCCAGGCTTACATTACCTGGGGCAATCGGCGCATTTGTTGGGGCATGTTTTTTAAGTAATTTGCCTGGCGATGTAATCAAACCGTACATTTCCGTATTTTTATTTACTTTAGGGGTTTATATTTTATTACGATTCATCATTCAAAAACAAATTGTCACTTCAAATAAGCGTATGTCTGCAAAACAACTTGTGCCGCTTGGTTTATTCGCTGGATTCGTTGATTCAACTGGTGGCGGTGGTTGGGGGCCGATTACGACGCCTGTTCTTCTAGCAAGAGGAAATGAAGCTAGAAAAGTTATTGGATCTGTAGATACAAGTGAATTTCCTGTTTCACTCGCTGCAACAATTGGCTTCTTCATCTCACTTGGCTGGGAACAAGTAAGCTGGGTTTGGGTATTTGCCTTAATGCTTGGCGGTATTGTCGCAGCTCCAATTGCTGCATGGTTAGTTCGTATCGTTCCAGCACATTTACTTGGGGTATTAGTTGGCGGTCTTATTATCTTTACGAATATACGTACACTGCTTACTACATTTAAAGTGGATCCAACTATTATTTCACTTTCTTACGTTGCAGTTGGTCTTGTCGTTATTATTTCTATTTTCATTGCTGTTCGAAATCATTCCAATCGTCCTAACGCATCAACCGCTGAGTATCCAAATGATCAGAAGCAAATGCTACCATAACTATAAGAAATACCGCCCAATTTAGAGCGGTATTTTTTATTTTTCTATTTTCCAATTAATCATCGTTTCTGTAGCATTTACTCTCTTCATATGTAACTTTTCTAAAACACGAATCGAACTATAATTATCTAGAAGTGTCTCTGCAATTATTGTTTCTACCTCTCCTGTTTTGAAAGCCCAATCGATTAGTTCTCTTACAGCTTCTGTTGCATAGCCCTTATTCCAATATTTCTCAATAAATCCATAGCCAATTTCCACTGTTTGATTCTCGTTTGGTTTCCCTTTAAACCCAATATCACCTATAACGCTATCATCTTCTTTCCGAAGAACATACCACGCGCCCCATGGTAATATAGCTGCATCTTGTTTTACATTCTTTACATGCCCTACAATATGCGGACCGCTATTGTATCCTTGCTCGTTAGCAATTTGAATTCTCTCTTCTGTACACGGCACTATATAGAGCCTTTCTGTTTCTAATTTCATATTGATTTCCCCTTTTCAATTAAACAATACCTCAATTTTACTAAAAATAAAAAGAATATTCATCCTATTCGTTAAATTTATACTTATTCTTTGAAACGAATTTAAGGAATAATCCTCTTTTGATAGTTATGTCGAATTATATTTTTCTGAATTTTCTTTTAATTTAGAGGGTTTTTCAATATTTTTTGCGAAACATTTGTATAACAATTTTTTCTTTGCTTATTGCTACATAATAGTAGGTTCGGGTGGAGTTTTGCAAGCGTTTCCTATACAATAACCGATATTTTTTGACTTTTCCTAACAAAATATCTTGCAATATATTCAGAAAGTCATTACAATTGCCATATATTAAAAATCTTAGCAATATATAAATCCTCATCAATCCGATGAGGTAGAGGTTGCGACTTTTAATAGTAAAACGGACGAGACACAGAGAATGTCAGCTGACTCCGTTTGAAAGGAAAAGTTGCCGAAGTTTATATTTCTTCTCTGGAAATATGAGCTGGGGCTGTCTCCGAAAGGAACAGAACTGTCACGTTTACAAAATTACCGTGTAAACGTGGGGTGCTATCTTAACGGAAGGGTATGATGGGGTGGTTATTTGTGAAACGTTCCGCCAAATTCCTTTGGCGGTTTTTTGTATTTTTCTCCCCCGCTCCTTCCTAACCTACAAGAAAAGGAGTGTTGAACATGAATAGCGCAACAAATCAATCTACCTCTAAAACGCAAACTACACAAGGACAAGGTGAATTAAAACGCGGATTAAAATCTCGTCACCTTACGATGATTTCTCTCGGTGGTACAATTGGTACCGGACTATTTCTTGCCAGCGGTGGTGTCATCCATACAGCTGGACCTGGTGGCGCATTAATTGCATACGCCGCAATTGGAATTATGGTTTATTTTTTAATGACAAGCTTAGCTGAACTTGCAGCTTACATGCCTGTTACTGGATCTTTTAGCACGTATGCAACAAAATTTGTTGATCCATCACTTGGCTTTGCACTTGGATGGAACTATTGGTATAACTGGGCAATTACGATTGCTGCTGAACTTGCAGCCGTAACATTAATTATGAAATTTTGGTTCCCAGATACCCCTTCTCTTATTTGGAGCGGATTATGTTTAGCTATTATTTTCCTTTTAAACTATTTATCTGTTAAAGGGTTTGGTGAATCTGAATATTGGTTCGCACTTATTAAAGTAGTTACGATTATTATCTTTTTAATTGTTGGTTTCATGATGATTTTTGGAATTATGGGCGGTGAAACGGTTGGATTTAAAAACTTCACTGTTGCAGATGCACCATTTAACGGCGGTATCATGGCAATTATCGGTGTGTTTATGGCAGCTGGTTTCTCATTCCAAGGTACTGAACTATTAGGAGTAGCTGCTGGTGAAACGTCTGATCCAGAACGTAATATCCCAAAAGCAATTCGTTCAATCTTTTGGCGTATTCTTTTATTCTATATCCTTGCGATTCTCGTTATCGGTTTATTAATTCCTTATACAACTGAAAGCCTTGCTGCAAGTGATGTTACAGTAAGTCCGTTTACACTTATTTTTGAAAAAGCGGGCGTTGCCTTTGCTGCTTCTGTTATGAACGCTGTTATTTTAACTGCTGTACTATCTGCTGGTAACTCTGGTATGTATGCATCAACTCGTATGCTTTGGGATTTAGCACGCCAAGGAAAAGCACCAAAGTTTCTTGGTAAATTAGATAGCCGCGGTGTACCTGTTAACGCGTTAATCGTAACGTCAATTGTTGGTAGTATTGCTTTCATTGCTTCTTTATTCGGTGATGGTGTTGTATACATTTGGTTATTAAACGCATCCGGAATGTCTGGTTTTATCGCATGGGTTGGAATTGCAATTAGTCATTACCGTTTCCGTAAAGCATATATCGCACAAGGAAAAAATTTAAATGACTTACCATATAGAGCAAAATGGTTCCCATTCGGTCCAATCTTCGCATTTACACTTTGTATCATCGTAATTTTAGGACAAAACTACGGCGCATTTATGGGTGAAGCAATTGATTGGAACGGTGTACTCGTTTCTTACATCGGTTTACCACTCTTCTTAGTACTATGGTTAGGTTATAAATTTACGAAAAAAACAAAAGTGATTCCACTTGATAAATGTGAACTAAAATAAAGTGAAACGAGCAAACAAATTTGTTTGCTCGTTTTTTGTTGCAAACCTCTTTACTTCCCTATTGCTCCTGTTTTTGCAATAATAAAGGAAATATAAATAAAGGTTGGGATACAATGAACATCCGCATTACTGATGAAGCGAAAGCAGCTATACATAGATTAGAACTTGAAGATAAAAAAATCGTTCGCATTAGAGGAACAATGACGAACTCTTGTAGTATTTTCGTTGATATCGATTTAATTTGGGATACATATAACGCAGATGATGTTGTATATGAAGATGCAGAGCTTATCGTACAAATGGATTCATTCACGAAAGACTACACTGGTGATACGGTGAAACTTGATTATAAGACGACAGGTTTTAGTATTACGACTCCGAGTGAGACTTTGGTTTATGGATTGTCGATTAAAAAATAAAAATTGTTTTCATTTGACCACCGAGGTGAAAAAATGGGTAAATATGTTCCGTTAAAATTTTTATTTAATGAAGAATTAGCAGAAAAAATAGCTGATTCTATTTGTAAACACGATCCTTGTTTCTCTAAAAGCATCTTTGTAGATTCTGTAGCTTGTAAAGTTGAAAATTTAGAGTTAAAACAGCGTATTGAAGTAATTGCAGATGAATTACACAATGCTTTACAAAAAGATTTTAATGCTGCAATACATATATTACTGAAAACATTAGGACCAGAAAATACAACAGAAGTAGGCACATTTACAAATGGATATATGTACATGCCTGTTGCAAAATACGTTGAAAAATATGGGCTTAACGATTTTAAAATCTCGTTTAATGCAATGTATGAAATAACGAAAAGGAATACTGCTGAATATGCCATTCGGCCCTTTCTTGAAACATACCATGAAGATACACTAAACATATTACAACAGTGGATTCATGACGAAAACAGCCACATTAGGAGATTAGTTTCTGAAGGTACAAGACCAAGGCTTCCTTGGGCTAAAAAAATAGGAGCTCTAAAAGGTGATTTTAAGTACAATTTACAACTCCTTGAACCATTAATGAATGACCCTTCTAAATATGTTCAAAAATCTGTAGCCAATCATATTAACGATATTACGAAAGAAGATAAAGAACTCGTTTTTCAGTGGTTACAGCAATTACGTGATAAACAGCATCCTATTAATCCTTGGATTATAAAACATGGGTTAAGAACAGTTATTAAAAATGGTACTTTACCAAAAGATTTTTGTTTTTGAGTATATTAAATAAAAACGCTATCTTTTCCTATGATTCTAGAAAAAGAATAGCGTTTTTTTACTCGTCCAGCATTTAGTAGGTATAACTTTTTATATTTCAAAAGACTTTTCTCTCTAAAAATATTTTTCATACAAATTTTCACATTCTAAAAAATCTATAAATTTCTTATAATGTGTCACTGTTCTTTCTAAAGCAATCATTAAAACAAAAATAAAATAAATTGCTTGGATTCCATTCATATAATTAAAGAGTGATTCAAATATATATACAATACTTGCAATCATAGAACAAAACCATAAATAAAACTTCATTTTCAGCTTTTTAATTTTTTGCTTAGTTGTCTTACAATACTGGCCATGAACTCTTATAAACAAATAAATTGCTGTATGTAAAATAATAATTGAAAATTGAAAACTTCGATTGTCCTCCGAACTAAATTCAGAAAAATCTATTTCTAATGAATGTAATACTATCCAAATAGAAAATAAAGATAGCAGAAATACATATAAAAAACCAATTAATAATTCAAAAATAAAGAGCCAAGGTTTATTTATGATTGAGTAAAATGGATTTAGATATTTTATGGTTAATAAAAATTTTCTCACTAAATCAGTAATAATAATTGATGTATTAGTTATATTCATATAGAAAAGTAATGTTATTGGAACTAATAACATTATAGTGATGCCCCAAACAGTAATCTTAATGCCTGATAAAAAGAAAACAGCTCCATAAATTATAACTGAAAAAATAAAAGTTGATACTGGAACAAACATTAAAAATGTAAAAGTTCTTATTATGATTAAATCCCCTAAAAAATCTTTTATTATGGAAACGTGTATTTTTTCCTCCTTGTATTTTTTCACAGTATCAACTATTTCTTTCTCAGATAAAAGAAAACACTTCAATCTATTAAACATAAAAAAACCCCTTTATATTAAAAAGATTAAAATATATACCAAACTGTTATTAAAATTTCATAAAAATAATTGTAAATTTTGTATAAGCATCTTTTTCACTTTCAACTGTAATTAAGGCGTGATGTGCCTCTATAATAGCTTTGACAAGTGCCAATCCAATTCCGGTCGATCCGTGCTTTTTAGAACTACTTGATTTATAGAATCGTTCAAAAATATGAGGTAATTCTTCAGCTGAAATTCCCTCTCCAAAGTCTTGGATTACTAGTTCTGTATAGATTGGAGAATTTTTGGCCTGAATCATTATTTTACCACCGGGTTTAGAATGTTCGATTGCATTCTTCAACAGGTTTAACAAAGCTTCCTGCATCCATAATTTGTCGTGAATAACGACTATTTCTCTTGGTGCATTCCAATCAATCAAAATATTTTTATCACTTATCATGCTTTGCAAGCGATTTAGTACTTCCTCAGTCGTATCTACTAAATTCCCTGGCTCTTTATCAAACGAAATCGCTTTTGCATCAATTTTTGCTACTTTTAACAAATTCTGAATTAAGACATTCATTCTAGAAATCTGAATATCATTATTTTGTAGTAATTGAGCTTGTTGCTCTCGGGATAGTTTCTCATTTAACAACATTTCATTATAGATAGAAATAGTTGAAAGCGGCGTTTTTAACTGATGAGATATATCCTGCAACACTTCTCCTAAAAACCGTTTCTCTTCAAGCAAATCATGCATATTTTTTCTAATGATATCCCTCATTGAACGAAATGAAATCGCCAGTTTCGCGAAATCCCCCTCTTTATTTTCATTGATGACAACCGAGTAATCTCCCTCGATTATCTTTTTTGCAGCTCTAGTAAGCTGGCTAATCTTATTGAAAATAATTTTTTGTTGCATGTAGTTTGCAACAAAAAGTAAAAATCCAAAAGCAATCAATCCCCACATCATAAATTGATTGTGATTAATAATTAGATTATTTAAGTGAGGAAAAAATTTTGAATCCAAGTCTTCATATAATCCATATTGCTTTAGGATCTCTGTCCCTTTTTCCTGATATTTACTTGAGTGAGACGAATGACTTGATAAGACTTTCATAATTTCCGCTTCATTTTCTGGATTCTGCTCTACCAACCTAGCTGTAATTTCCCCCCATGTTGCAATAGAGTCTCTTTTCAAATGATCATAAAATAATTGTTGAATAATAAATTGGTAAATCACAAATATAGATAAAAGGACGGCTAGTATCGTCATATAGCTTTTTAACTCGGTATTTTTCATTATCTTGCTCACCCAATCACGTCCTTGCTCCAACGATAACCATATCCTCTTTCGGTAACGATAAACTGTGGTTTTTGAGGATTGTCTTCAACTTTAGCTCTTAAACGCTTTATGTATACAGATAACGTGTTTTCATCAAAAAAAACATTTTCTCCTTCTGTTATTTGTTGTAGGAGTTCATCTCTTTTTAATGCTTTGTGAGAATTCTTCATGAAATTCAATAGCAGCTTGTATTCTAAATTCGTCAATGTAATACTTTCACAATTTTTATAAACCTTGACTAGGTTCGTATCGATTCTTATATTCTCAGATCTTAAAATTTGAGATGGCGTTTCTAGCGACGCTTGTTTACGCAATTGTACTTTCACTCTGGCCATGAGTTCCCTAACCCGAAAAGGTTTGGTTATATAATCATCACCGCCTATATCCAGCCCCATTACCACATTTGCTTCTTCATCTAGTGCAGTTAAGAAAATAATAATCGAATTCTCGTTTTTCTTTTTAAAATACAAACATAAGTCATAACCATTACCATCTGGTAGGCCGATATCAAGGATGGACAAATCAAATGTATTGTGAACAAACTGGTGTTTAGCTTCTTTTACACTGGACGCTCTAATCACCTCATAACCTTCATTTCTCAATGAAAATTCGATGGCTATGCCAAGAGCTTCATCATCTTCAACTAGTAATATTTTTTTATTCAAGTATGCCCTCTCCTTTTTTCCCCTAGCTTATACTCCAATTACAATAGCCTGGCTATAATCTAGCCAGGCTTATAATATTATTGTTCTCTGATATTATCAATAATATTATCTTGTTGAATTTTTTTCAATGGATTTAAGACTGATAAATAACTAATTATTAAAGCTGAAACAAACGTAATGATACAAGCCTCATAGGGAATCGTCCATGTCATTTTCAACATATCAGATATAGCTAAATATATAATATAAGACAATATACAGCCAAAAAAGATTCCTTGTAAACTTCCAGAAAAACCGTAAATCAAAGCTTCATAGGTAATCATTTTTTTCAAATCCTTTTGTGACATACCAATGGATTTCAAAGCGGCCAATTCTTTTCGTCTAGTCATGATACTTATAGTTATAGTATTGAGGATATTAACGCTACTAATTAAAGAAATGACTGTGATGAAACCATATGCAAGCACTTGTAAAGTAAGTTTTTCTTCTTTTTTTGTTTTATTTTCTTGATAATTATTTACGATTGTAATGGTATAGCTTTTTCCAATCGTGTTTTCTATTTCCTTTACTGTCGCGGAAGATTGAGTTACATCCTTTAATTTAGTTTCAAAGCTATTCTCCTTTTTTTCGTATACTTTAGATATATTTTCAAGTGATTTCAATTGATGCAAAACTTGTTCACTTTCAGCTAAATGATCTGGATTATTATCCACTATCTTAATTGTAATATCCGATTTAACAGATAACTTATCAAAAGATTTAGATGCAAATGCAACACTCATTAAATACGAGAAAGTAATAAATAACACACTACTTATAATAATTGATAAGATTGTAATGGTATAGCGATTTTTATTTCGCTTAACATTTTTCATAGCCATGCTCAAAGGAATAGATAAAGGTTTTTTCACCATGGAATTCTTTTGTTTTTTGATTTGTTCCTTTTTAATTGACAACCTGCTACTAATTGCCAACAAAGGGGAGATTTTCCCTGCAAAATAAGCTGGGTACAAACTTGACGCTATTACAGAAAGCAAGGTAATAATCGAACTTACTAGTAAAATATTCCAATCAACATAAAATATCGAGACCGCTTTACTATTTTCCATTAAAAGTGAAAAAGTGAACTGCAGAGAGGCAAGTGCTATTAGGCTACATATAATTCCAATTGGTATAGCGATAACAGCCAGAAAAGTAGCTTCTCTCAGAACGATTTGCCTAATTTGCTTTCGTGTTGCACCAATGCTTCTCAACAAGCCAAACTGCCTCGTTCGTTCTACGACACTGATTTGAAAAGCGTTGTAAATCACAACAATTGTCGCTATCACAACAATGCTGATTGTAATAATTAGCGTAGCCATAATCGAATTATTGTAACCTGGTTTCTCTAATTGAATTAATTCATTACTTATATTAATATTATTTTCTCCGGAAATGGTCTTGAGTCCCTCTAAAACCTCATTAAAGTTTGCTTTTGAGCTAATTCCAACTAATATTTTTCCTTCACCAGCGCTAAACTTACTCTTATAGGTTAGTAACCGTCCCACCTTATTTTCCTGTGTATATGTACTATCACTTAGAAAACCAACCAATTTGTATTTTTTTTCATTTAATTCGAATGAATCACCTATTTGAATATTTTCTTTTATATAAGGTAATACCCAGGGATCAACAGCAACTTCTTGATCATTAGATGGCAATCTGCCCTTAATAATACTGTATTTTAAAAATTCCAAGGCGTTATCATCAGCAAAATTCATTTTTACAGCAGCCTCTCCAACTTGGACTGTTTCTCCCTGTGACATTAAACCAAATGATTCAATTTGCGGGTTATATTTAATTTTTTTCAATATCGATTCATCGTAATTTAATACAACGGCATGAAAAGAATACCCTTGCCTCTTTTTCGTATTCTCGATTTGAGAAATCTGAGTACCGTTCATAAATAGGCCGATTGTAGAAATTAACGATACAGAGAGTACGATTCCTATCAAAGTTAAAATTGTTCGTTTCTTATTTCCCTTTAAGTATCTCCTGCTTAATTGTTTATAATTACCAATCAAGATTAGTTTCCTCCCGTCTTAGGCTTATTCGTGGATAGCCGCTGATCGGAAATGATTTGGCCATCTTCAATTGTAATAATACGGTCAGAAGTTGATGCAATTTTTAAATCGTGAGTAATCAATACAATAGTTTGATTATATTTTTTTGCTGTCAATCTTAATAAATCCATGACTTCTTTTGTGTTTTGAGTATCCAGATTTCCTGTAGGTTCATCAGCTAAGATTAAATGTGGGCGATTTATAAGTGCCCTCCCAATCGAAACCCGTTGTTGCTGACCTCCTGATAATTCAGATGGTAAATGATTTCGTCTTTCATGAAGTCCCAGAATTTCAATAATTTCGTCCATATAAGGATTATCTACAGGTTCATTATCTAGTAAAGTGGGCAAAGCTATATTCTCTTGCACATTCAATACAGGAATTAAATTAAAGAACTGAAATATAAAACCAACTTTTCTTCTTCTAAATATCGAAAGTTCATTATCTGAATAATTATAAATATTGTTCTCTCCAATAAATACTTGTCCTGAACTCGGACGGTCCAATCCTCCCAAAATATGCAACAATGTACTTTTACCTGAGCCAGAAGCTCCTACGATTGAAACAAATTCCCCTTGCTGTATAGAAAGATTTATGCCCTTCAAAGCATCTACCCTACTATTTCCTTCACCATAACTTTTGACTACATTTTCTATTCTTACGATTTCCATTTATATCACCTTATTTTCATTTTAATTTAGTCTTGTACCTCTACAAAGTTTATTTTATTCTGATTATTCGAAGAGAGCTTATCAATCTGTTGTAAAACTTTGTCTACTTCTTGTTTGTTTTTATAATCAAAATTACGTTTTTGAAATTGAATCAATTTCATTATTGACTCTGATTCAGAAATTGCATTATAGTCTTGGTCTTTTAGAATAACAAGGTTCATTGGGGCATACCCAATCCAAATTTGCTGTTTAACATACTGGGCAGATACCATCTTACCGTTCAAATTCAACTGGTTATTTTCAAAATTATCAACCATAGAATCCTTATCCGCATAAGAAAATAATAGATTCTGATCACTAGATACTTTATTTTTATCTTTCACCCTCTCAGAAATAGTAGATGCTAAATTTGGATCTTTTCTAGCTCTTAGAAGTCCCTTATTAAATAATTTTACCGCGGTAGAACTATTAATAACTGCATATTCTGTAGTGCTGATTTCAAATTCTTCATTTGTATCATTTTGTTTCTTATCTTCTTCTGATAATGGAATCCTTTTTGTTGTTGTGACGTACTTTACCTTATAGTCTATTGATTGTTTAGTGTCATCTTTAAACTCTTGTTTAACTTTTTCTACGTCAGTTGCAGTACCACTAACTAGAATCCCATCGACTAGTTGTCCTGGACCTTGCACATAACGTTTTACTCCTAATCCTATTCCTATAAAAATAGCAATAACAACTGTATAACTTATAATTTTTTTCATTAGAATACTCCTTTAGTAAATGATTTATATCTGGATTATAGATGAGTTTTTTTCATAAGTTAATGACTTCTATCTAACTATGTGACTTCTAATCTTACAATTTTGTAAGATTAGTATTCCCCATGCTCAACAAGCTAAATTTATATAATAATAATCTTATACGTTATTATTCTCTTTTTTATTGAAACGGGTCGAATCACAGGCAATAACCCGACCTATAATGATTAATGTTACAGATAATAACTTAAGGCCCGTCTTATATATAATCTAAATCTTTAAAATAAACAAAGGATATTACTCCTAATACAGCACCAACTATCCCTAGCATCAAACCCTTATACTTTTGTATAAACATCTTATTCCTCTTTTCGTACAAATAAATTATTCCATATATAACAATACTAAATTATGGAATGCTTCCAAAGAATTAAAACGTTTTTATATTCAGTTTATACGTCTACTTCTTTACTTATCCCATAGATAAGTAAATCCAAAGGGATACAAAAACGTCACTTCTTTTATAAACAGTACGAATTTATTGTTACTTAATAGTAGTGAGAAATATCACATATCTCATAAAAGGGCTGGGCGGAAATTTAAGTTTACTAAATACCTTTTCTAAAGTTTGAGTGCACCCTTTTTCTGTACACTCCATCCAATCTTTCATCAAACAACTACCTTCTCCCATAATTTTAAAGGATTCCCACTCGATTATCCCAAATATATAAATTACTATTCTCACAAGGAGCGAATTTATATGAATCTATTCGAACACGAAACGTAAAACCGTTCCCCTTTCATAAGAGGTCCTCCTTTTTTCTTTTCTCACCATATCATTTACTTACAAAATAGGAGGATACAATTATGAAACGTGATCCATTATTTTTAACTTTATTAGCAAGTGCTAATACAAATTTTAGCGGTTGGGATTTTTCTTTTATTTCAGAAACGGGTCGAATGAAGAGTGAGCCTTTATCGTGGTCATATGGCAGTACAGCTTTCCAGCTTATGCAGCATGCAGAATCAATGCTCGATATGGGTACTGGCGGCGGAGAGTTTTTATCTCTGTTACAACCGTTCCCGTCAACTATTTATGCTACTGAGGGCTACGCTCCAAACGTGCCAATTGCTCGAAAGAAATTAGAGCCTTTAGGGGTTACTGTTGTAGAGGTGAACGATGATACTTCATTGCCATTTCAAGATGGTCAGTTTAATCTAATCCTAAACCAACATGAATCATATGCTGCTTCTGAAGTAAAAAGAATCCTTTCTCCAAATGGAACATTTCTTACACAACAAGTTGGCGGTCTCGATTGCGCGGAACTTAATGACCAATTTGACACACTACTAAATAGTGAATTTGCAAGTTGGTCGCTTGAAGCGGCATGTAATGAACTACAGGAAAACGGATTTACTATCTTAGAAGCGAAAGAAGAATTCCCTTTCCAACGCTTTTATGATATTGGCGCTATCGTCTATTATTTAAAAGCAATTCCGTGGCAAATTCCTGATTTCACTGTCGAAAGGTACTATGAGGAGTTATATCGTATACATGAGATTATCTTGCAAAAAGGATATTTTGATGTGAAGCAACATCGATTTATGATTAAGGCGATTCGTGACTAACGGAAAAGAGGTGGCAAAGCCACCTCCTTTTTTGTTCCGTTTACGTATGTTCTCTACTCTTTCACCATAAGAAAAGTTATATCATACATATTACAATTATGACCAATGAATTGTATTTCTGAAACTTATAATCACCTCGCATATATAACGAGAGCAAAAACGTGATTTTTCACTTTCCTCTTCTATTGAGAAACGAGTTGTTTTTCATATCGCTTGTTCGCATCATCTTCTTTCAAACATGCAGTTGTGTAATGAATAATATTCCGGTTATCGTACGTGAATATATGTTTTAACTTATTTTCTTCTGTTAATACTGTGGGTAAGTATTTTGGTAAATTGCTAACTACTCCTCTATTATCACCATCTAATATCCAATCAATTTCTTTCCATTCTAATAAGCCTTCAGCCGTACGTAATGGTGAATTCATTTGCATTCCATCTGGCAAATCAGCAACGAACACATACATTCCTTCACTAGCCTGGGGCTCACCTTTACCTTTAAAACCAACAGTCCCTTTATACGTTACACTTGAAAGTTCTATGCCCGTTTCCTCAAACGTTTCTCTAATTATTCCTTCGTATGGCGTTTCATTCTCTTCTATTTTTCCTCCAACACCATTCCACATCCCCATATTCGGCTTTTTATTTCTATTTAATAGCAGTATTTTATCGCTTTTTCTAATAAAGCAAATTGTGTATTTGTACATACGATCATTTCCTTTCATTTTCCACATGAGTTATTTGGCTTATTTTCAAGTAAAAACACTCGCCTTACAATTCCTTACTACATAATATATAGTACAACTTTCATGCGTAAACACTTTACGTCAAACGAGAGAATCCTTTTTAGAAAGGAGAATTTAAAATCGATAATATAAGCAATAAATTTTTAAACCAATATTACAACAGCCTCGTGTGGTTAAACGATACACACTGGTTCGGGGTTCCAATCTGTAAACTTCCCTCTGATCTCTTTTTGTATCAAGAAATTATTTATGAATTAAAGCCCGATTTAATTATTGAATGCGGGACTTTTCACGGTGGTAGTGCACTGTATTTAGCTTCTATGTTAGATTTAATTGGAAAAGGTCACGTACTTACTATCGATATAACTCCGCAGCCAAATCGGCCATCACATAATCGGATTACGTATTTAACAGCATCTTCTGTTTCTGTGCAGGCCATCCAAACAATAGTAAGTATGCGCAAACCTGATGATGTGATTTTAGTTATTTTAGATTCTGATCATAGTAAAGAGCATGTTTCCAAAGAACTCTTGCTATATAAATCTATCGTCACTACTGGCAGTTATATAATTGTAGAAGATACCTCCATTAACGGAAATCCGCTTCTTCCCGATTGGGGTCCTGGCCCAATGGAAGCTGTGGAAGAGTTTTTAACTAAAAACAATAACTTCATAATCGACGAGTCTAAACATAAATTTTTCATATCATTTAATCCAAAAGGTTTTTTAAAGAAAATAAAGTGAAACTTTAATAAGTGGGGTTTTGCACATCCCCACTTATTCTATCATTTTCATTTTTGAAAAAGGATAATATACAAATTCCACCTTGCCAATTATGTTATCTTCTTCAATATATCCTAAGCCATTGCGACTATCTCTACTCACTTCGCGGTTATCTCCCATTACAAATAACTTATTTGGCGGAATTTTTGTCTTTTGAAAGTTATAAAACACTTGTGTGTTGTTAAATAAATCTTTGTTCGTATATGGTTCTTCTTGCTTTTTATCGTTCACATATACCTTTCCGTTCGTTATGTTAATTACATCACCAGGAAGCCCTATTACACGTTTCACATAATATTTCGATTCATCCTCTTCCTTTATAATGACAATTTCTCCGTGCTGTAAATTAGAAAGACGTACTACTGCTTTATTTACAAATACGTAGTCTTCTTCATATAAAGTCGGCTGCATCGATTCGCCTTCCACTTTACATAAAGTAAAAGAATGGTAGCCTATTACCATCACAAATATAAATAGTATGTACTTTCCCCAGCCTCTCTTAATCTCCTTTTTCATATCCATTCCCACCTTATAAAGCGCTTTTTAACTCAAAAAATATATCACTGCACAATATGTTTCCATGCAGTGATACTATTTTTACTGTGCCTTGTTCGGTTGTTCTACTGGAATTGAATTTGTATTTGATCTATTTGTTTTTAATTCAAAATACGCATCCAAAATCTCTTTACCAATCGCAGAATTAATTCCTGATTTATCATCATTCACCCATGGTACAACAACTGAAAAAGCTACTTCCGGATCAGCATCATATGGTGCATAACCGGCAAGAGTTAAATTATAACATTTTTTTCGGTTGTTGTTCTCATCTCTTCCAATATCACTTTCTCCACCATATACTGTCTCAGCTGTTCCTGTTTTTCCCGCTGGTTTATATGGTAGACCTTTAAACGTTCCGGTACCTGTTCCGTCAGCTTCTTGAAAAACTCTTCTAAATCCTTCTTTTACATGATTAATGTACGAAGTGTCCATATCCAATCTATTTAATACAACTGGTTCAATCGACCGAACGACTTTTCCTACATCCTCTGGTCTATTCGGTTGCTCTCTAACTTCTTGTACAATTTGTGGTTTCATTCGGTAACCGCCATTTGCAATTGTGGAAATATATTGTGCAAGCTGAAGCGGCGTATATGTATCATACTGTCCAATCGCGTAATCAAGTAAAAATCCGGGTATGTTATCAGTTCTACCTATTTGACCGATTGATTCATTTGGCAGGTCAATACCAGTCGACACACCTAGGCCAAATTGTCTAAAATAGTAGCGCATTTTATTAAATGTTTCTTGTTTAATGTCTAATGGATTATTTGGGACATAATTAATGCCTGCCATTTTTAAAGCTGTATTAAACATATAAACGTTTGATGACACTTGTAAAGCTCTTAAATCATCAATATCCCCAAATTCTTTCCACGATTTCTTCGGCTTAGAACTTCCTTTAAAATACATTGGTGCATCAAAGAAATGTGTATACGGCTTAATCGCTTCTGTTTGATATCCAGCTAATAAAGTAGCCCCTTTTACAGTTGATCCTAACTCATAAGAACTTGTCATCGTTCCTAATGCATAATCTTCTATTTGCATACCGCCATCTTTATTTACAATTTTCTTTCCTGCCATTGATAAAATTTGACCGTTTTTCGGATTCATCATTACTACGAACGCACGATCCATCATCGGCTCTGCAGCATGAAAGGCTCGTAAATTCTTTTCAAGACTTCCCTCTACTCTTTTCTGCAAATCCATATCGACTGTTAACATTAAATTATTTCCACTTTTTCCTTCGGTCACTTTTTCTGTTCGAACAATCTTCCCTGCTTTATCCATAATATTTTTAGACTGTTCTTTCGTTCCATGTAGTGCATCTTCGTATTGTTTTTCGATGTAACTTTTACCAATACGGTCGTTTCGATTATAATCACGAACTAAATAATAATCTAATTGCTCTCTTGGCAACCCTTCATTTTCATTAGAAACGCTACCTAGTATAGAACGCAGTATTTTATCATTTGGGTATTCACGTTCCCAATCTACTGTCGTATCTACCCCTGGTAAACTTGCCAACCTTTCACTAACAACAGCATATTCATTTTGACTTACATCTTTTTTAACGATTTGCGGTGTCATTTTATATCCTGCATTCATTTTGCTTTTAATTACTAATACTTCTATATCTTCCTTTGAAAGCTCATTTAATTCTTCTTGCGTAATTCTTTCCCGGCGCAGTTCTTCTACTTTTTTATCTAATTCTTTTCCTTCTATTTCTTGCTTTCTAAATTTACTCTCATCTTCTTTCGTTACTTTCGCTGCTGCCCGCTTTTCATTTAACTGCATCCAAAAATCTTTCTTATCTGTCTCTGTTAACTTATCCATGTCCTCTTGCGACATTTCAATTAGCTTGGCTAAATCTCTTGCTACTTGTAAAACTTCTTTTGAGTCCACTCCTCTCATTTTCGTATATGTAACGGTTCGTAATGGTTTATTATTTACAATAACGTGACCTTGTCGATCAAACATTTTCCCTCTAGGAACGGGAGTACTTACCGTTACATCTTCCTTTTTGTTTACTTCATTTCTATACGTTTCTCCATCAATGATTTGTACTTTACCTAATTGAATTATAATAGCTGAAAATAAAAGAAAGACAATAAAAAATAGTACATTTAACCGAAATGGAATATGAGTCTTTTTCTTTTTCGATTGTTTTTTCTGCTCCTTTTTCTGTCTCATTTCGCTCCCTCGCTTCATTCTATTAACATTTCTACGCAAAATCATTATGTATCAAATTTATTTATATGATATATATAGAATTTTATATTAATTACTAAAGAAATAAAAGATTTAATTTTCAGTTTTTTAATTTTATAACCTATTTATTACCATTCCCCTTCATAAGTCATAACATGAATTTTATTCAAACAAAAAACTGAGGTGTTCTCTATACACCTCAGTTTTTCATAAAAATAATAACTTATTTAACCGACGATAACCCTTCAACAAACTCACCAATCTTATTTTGAAAAACAAAATCAAAGTTATATTCCTGTCCTGCTAACTCTTCATTTACTAAAATAGTTGTTGCTCCCACTTCCCTCTTTGCAATTTGCGGGAATGAAGCGACAGGCTGTACTTTTAGTGATGTTCCCATAACGATAAGCACATCTGTTTCATATAAACGTTTGATAGCATTTTGATATTGCGGCAATGTATCTCCGTATAAAACAACGTCTGGATTTAAAATGAAATTACACTTCTCACAACGCGGTACTTCATGATCAATCATATACTGTAAATCATAGCCTGATTTACATTTTGGACAATGTGCTGTTTGAAGTGTTCCATGTAAATCGATGACATGCTTACTGCCACCTAATTGATGTAAACCGTCAATATTTTGCGTTAAAATCGTAATATCTTTCCCTTGTTCTTCTAGCGAAGCTAAAAAGCGATGTCCACGATTTGGTTTATATTGATGGAACGTATTAATTTGAAAGATTTCTTTATAATGCTTCCAAAACTCTTTCGGACTTCGATTATAATACCCTCTTGATAAATACATCTCCACATTCGCATCAGCATACAACCCATTTGCTGAACGAAAATCTGGAATACCACTTTCCGTACTTGCACCAGCGCCTGTTAATACTGTAATTTTCTTCGCTTTTTCTAAAATTGAACGTACTTCTTCAAATTGTTGCACAAAAATCACCTCTATGTATTTTCCTATTCTTATTATACCAGTTGTTTACAGGAGGTGTTGTACAATTCATTTTACTTAATGCGTTGCGCCCCCAACCTCTACAATATCTACTTCAACTGTCGTCGTTACTTCGATTGCCAATTCTATCCCCTTACGAATAGTAGAAAGTGACATACTCGGTTGCCCTGGATAATTACTCGCTTGTTCTGGTAAGAACGGAATGTGAATGAATCCACCTTTTATTTTCTTATCATGTTTCTCTAGTTCATGCATAAGTCCATAGAATAAGTGATTACAAACGAATGTGCCTGCCGTCTGTGAAATAGATGACGGTATGCCCTCTTCGCGAAGTTTTTTTACGATTGCTTTCATCGGAAGTGTAGACCAATATGCAATCACTCCTTCTTCTACAACTGGTACATCTACCGGCTGATTCCCTTCATTATCAGCAATTCTTGCATCATCAATATTAATTGCGACACGTTCTATCGTAATATCTGGTCTGCCCCCAGCTTGTCCAATGCATATAATAATTTCCGGCGCTAGTTCTTCTATATACTCTTTTAATACGCTTATTGATTTATGAAATACAGTTGGTACTTGTTTGCTTATTATCTTGTATTCTCCAATTGTTTTTTCATGCAAACCTTTTGCTACTTCCCAAGCTGGATTGATATTTTCTCCGCCAAACGGATCAAACCCTGTTAATAATACTGTTTTCATAGTTTTATCCTCCTAATTAGAAACGATATACAAGGCCGTACATAATAAACATATTTATGATAAAAATTGAAAGAGCAATTGGTACTTGCGCTTTAATAACCGCATTTTTATCCTTTAGCTCTAAAAGCATCGCAGGTACGATATTAAAGTTTGCTGCCATTGGTGTAAGCAGCGTTCCGCAATATCCAGCAAACATACCGAGTGCTGCCATAATTGCTGGGTTTCCGCCGTGCATTTGAACTATTAAAGGTAAGCCAATTCCGCCAGTAATAACAGCAAACGCTGCGAATGCATTTCCCATTACGACTGTAAATAGCATCATGCCTAAACAGTACGCCATAACAGCAACGAACGGATACTCTGTCGGTAGCACTTGTCCAACTAAGTCTGAAACAACTTGTCCAACGCCAGACTTCGCGAATATACCGCCAAGTGCTGCTAACATTTGTGGCAAAATAACAGCCCAGCCGACAGCTTGTAATAGTCTGCTTCCTTCTTGTACAGGCGTTGTTATTTTTGATTTTGTAATACGCATCGCCGCAACGAATGCGAGTAATGCACCAAGCGCTAATGCAACTAATGTTACTTTATCTGGATCAACAAGAGAGACATTTCCCCATTTAATTTTCCCTAACGTCAACGTACCGATAATTGTAAAAATAGGAATTAATAGTGCAGGCATAAAAATTTTATTTTTTAATTTCTCAGCATGTTTCACACGTTCTTGTACTGGAACTTCTTTTTCCTCTGATTTTGTTACTTTATTTAGTGAAGCTAAAACGACCATAGCGAGCACTATACAGCCAACGTAAAACGAAGGAATTACATTTCCGAATAAAAATGTAACTGCAAACAATGCCCAAAATAAACTAGAACCGAATCTGTTTGGATGTTCACGATCGAATGCGATACGAACAGCGATAAAAGCAACGATTATCCCTAATACATAATAGATTGTATCCATTGTGATGATGTTCATATTAAATTGCCTCCTTCTCTTCTTTTCCTTCTGCCTTCATTGTTTTCTCTATATATTTATCAAACCTTCTAAATCTAATCCAGCTTACAATAAGTGCAGATATTGCTGTCGGAATGCCCCAAAGTGCCATATCCCATACTCCGACATGCATACCTACTGAATCGAAGAATCCTTTCATTAATAAAATAGCTCCAGTTGCGATGAAAATATCTTCTCCGAAAAACCAAGCTGTATTTTCAGCAGCTGCTGCGTTTGCTTTAATCTTTTCTCTTAATTTTTCAGGAAGTTTACCGTATTTACCTTGCGCGGCCCCTTCTGCCATCGGTGCAACGAGCGGCCTTACTGTTTGCGCATGCCCACCAATATTAAGCCCTAGTGCTGCTGATGATTCTCTTATCGTAAAATATGACATTAATACTCTTCCAGTTGTTGCTCCTTTTGATTTCGTTATAAGTGCTTCTGCTCTTTCTTTTAAACCGTAACGCTCTAAAATTCCGATTACCGGTAAAGTTAATATAATTGGCATAGACATATATCTATTTTCTATGAAAAATTTACCGAACATGCTGATCACATCATAAAAACTTAATCCTGAAACCATACCAGTAACAATACCTGCAACCATAACTACTAAAAGTGTATTTAATCTAAATAAAAAGCCCACTGCAACAAGTAGTATTCCGATTAATTTAATCATCCCAGCACTTCCCCCTATTTTTTATTTCGGTGCACAAATAGAAATATCATTAAGTTTGAATGTTCTGTATATTCTTTCTGCAAATTGCACTGCTTTTTCCCCATCACCGTGTAAACAAATTGTTTGCGCCTGAACTGCTACTTTCTCTCCATTGACCGCATTTACATGGCCTGCTTTCACCATTTGAAGTACTTGCTTTATCGCTTCGTCTTCATCTTTTATAAGCGCATTTTCTTCTGTACGGCTCGTTAATGTACCATCTTGCTTATATGTACGATCCGCAAAAGCCTCTTGTACAAGAGTTACTTTGTATTTTTCTGCAGCCTGTATAAACGCCTCGCTATTTGCTAATCCATAAAGTAATAGACTTGGATTTATATGATAAATTGCCTTTGCAATTGCATCTGCAATTTCCGGATTAGACGCCGCCATATTATATAAGGCACCGTGCGGCTTTACATGCTGCATTTTCCCGCCTGCCGCTTTCACAAATGCGTCTAATGCGCCTGTTTGATATAAAACATAATCGTATACTTCACTTGCTGAAACATTCATGTTTCTTCTACCAAATCCAATTAAATCAGGAAATCCAGGATGCGCCCCTACTGCTACGTTATGCTCCAAAGCTTTTTCAACAGTTTGACGCATAATAGACGGATCACCCGCATGAAAACCGCAAGCAACGTTTATAGAGGAAACGAACGGAAGAATTTCATCATCATTCCCCATTTTATAAGAGCCAAAACTTTCTCCTAAATCACAGTTTAAATCGATTGTAGTCATAATGTATTCCTCCTAATTTCAGCTTCGTAAAGCGATGAATTTCTTTAATAGATTCATATTTACTTCTTGTTCTATGTACAATTGTTCCGCTTCTTCAAGCGTAATTTTCTCAAAAGAAACATAGTCCCCCGGCTTTAGCTGGGCAAGAAGAGGTAAATCTACTGAAATGATATTTCCCATTCTCGGATAGCCACCTGTCGTTTGCCTATCTGCCATTAATATAATCGGCTGTCCACCATTAGGAACTTGAATGGTTCCAAATGTAACAGGACTCGATAAAATCTCTTTTTCTTCAATCCTATTTAAAACTTCTCCCTCAACCCTATAGCCCATACGGTCAGCATAATTAGATACCTTATACTCTTTCGTAAAAAATGCCTTTCTACTTTCTTCTGTAAATTGATTATATTCAAAGTCAGCTATGACACGAAGCTTAGGATGTTTCTTATACTTTGGTAGTACGCTGTTGCTAATTGCCCACTTCGTTTTTATACACTCATCTTTTTGTAAGTCTTGAATGAAACGATTCGCCATTTCTGGTTGTGCACCAATTTGGAAGTAGTCACCCTTTTTCAGCATTCTTCCTTCTATACCACCAATCGCAGCACGTATGTACGTACTTTTGCTTCCCATTGTACGCTCAATATGTATACCACCCGCAAAAGTTACATACGCTCTGCAACCACTTTTCACTTTTCCAAAACAAAGCATACTACCTTCTTCCGCTAAAATGGGACGCCATAACGGGATACGTTCTCCATTCAATAACGGTTCCATATCTGCTCCGCCAATCGCAAGTAAAGTCGTTTTCTTTATTAACAATTTAGGTCCCATAATCGTCATTTCGAGTCCCGCTTCATTCTCCTCATTACCAACTAACATATTGATCATCCGAAGTGCACTTTGATCCATAGTCCCGCCAACTGGTACACCGTATTGTTGATAATGAGATCGCCCTAAATCTTGGACTGTTGTAAACATTCCTGCATGCAAAACCTCTACATCCATTCTTTAGCCCCCTCAAGTGATACGTACTCTTCCTTCGTTATTGGGATAAATCGTAAATACATACCGCTTTGAATAAAGGTTGGTGTTTCTTCTTCCGGATTAAATAAGGAGATTGGTGTTCGACCAATAATATTCCATCCACCCGGTGTTTCAAGTGGATAAATACCTGTTTGATTTCCGCCGATTCCTACCGAACCAGGTGAGATTTGTAACCGCGGTATTTCTTTTCTAGGTGTTTCTAATTCTTTTGATAGTCCTCCTAAATACGGGAACCCTGGTGTAAAACCTAGCATATATACAAAATATGTAGTTTCACTATGTATTCGAATCACATCTTCTACTTGTAAACCTTTATAATGCGCAACCTCTTCTAAATCAGGTCCATATTCTCCCCCGTAGCACACTGGTATAGAAATATGTTTCACATCCTGTTTTACTTCTTCTTTATAAGAATCACACAGCTCCTTTATATACTGGTGAACGTAATCATATGGCCTTTCACTTCTCTCATTTCTCTTCCATACTTCGTATACATTGTAGTAAACAGCTAATGAAGTAAACGACGGAACGCACTCAATCATTCCTGCAAATGGATGTTGCTGCAGTGCTTGAAATAACCGCTGTACTTTCTCATATATATCCATCTTAATTTCTTCACCAAATGTAACAATAATTGCTTGATCCCCTAACGCAGAAAATTTCATCCTACTCCCTCTTTCTATGCCAAAAAGCCGAGTTCTTTCGAAATGCGATGTGCTGTTTCTTTCACCTTAGCGATAAAATATGAAATGTTACTTTCGCTGTACTCAATTGCTAATCCCGAAATACTCATACCTGCTACAACCGTTCCATCACTTGCGTAAATGGGCGCTGCTATTGCGGCTGTATGATTTTCTAACTCAGAATAACTAATTGTGTAGCCTTCCTTTTTTGCCATTTGCAACACTTCTAGCAATTGTTCCTTATCCACAATTGTTCCATCTGCAAACTGTTTTAAATCCACTTCCTCTATGTATCTCCGTTTCTCTTCCTCAGAAAAATACGATAGTAAAATTCTCGGACATGCACCAGCATAAAGCGGTGCTCTTCTTCCAACCGCCGTATACACGCGTACTGGCTGAACACCTTCCATCTTTTCAACATAAATTGCGTCATTACCATCTTGAATTATTAAATTAACTGCCTGTCCTAAACTATCTCTAAGTTCTTTCATATAAGGAATTGCTATATTCCTTACTGATAATCGTTGTGAAACAAGTTGACCGAACCGTAAAAATACGACCCCTAAACGATATTTCCCCTTTTCGCTTTTTTGTAAAAACTCCATCTCTTCTAACGAGCCAATTAAACGATAAACAGATGTTTTCGGCATATTTGTAAGCTGAACCATCTCAGTTAAACTTAGCTCTTCATGCTCATAAAACAAATCTAAAATATCCATTGTCTTAACTGCCGTTTTATTTATACTCATTCTATCTCCCTTTCGTTCCGAATTACGGAACTTAAATTCCGTTTTTCGAAACAAACATATAATTTAAAATTATAAAATATTCTTTCAATTCTATCAATATTTTTTTCACGTACATAATCCGATATATTTTGTCCGCTATTAAAAAACAAAAATAATATGTGATTTATATAAAATGAAAGGCTCTTGGATGATTGAAAAAACTTTAACACGTGAAGAATGAACTATTAGTGAATGTAATTTATATTGGAGTGATTCGCTTCCTGACAGTGAATATAAAATTAACCCTAGAAATCACGACGGTTCAATTTCTAAAGTTCACATTGCTACAAAACTATTAGAATAAAAGCTGCAATAAAAAAGTAAATATAAAGAGCATGTATTGATCAATACATGCTCTTCTCATAGTTATTCAAATTATTCTTTTTTAACATGATTGAATGTTCCTTCGTACAACTACCGAGTCTATTAGTTGTATATTACTTATTTTTCAAAATCGTTCTTTTAGCTTTTTTAATAATTCTACTAGTTGATTTTATGTCAGCATCCTTTTCCCATTCTTTACACAGGTTCATTACCCTATCCGGTTTAGTTTTACTTGCATCATTTAACCAGTTTCCAACCGAATCTTGTACATATTTTGATGGATCTGATTTAAGTAAATTAAGAATAGGAAGTGCTTTTTCAGGTTCTTGTTTTAATATTTCAATATGTTTACTCCATACACCTCGAGGACGAATAGATTCTACAGAGAACCTGCGAATATTCTCATCTTCACTTTTTGCCCATTCTACTAACAATTCCACACTTTCTTCTATATTTTGTGAAAGTTCTTCTCTAATAGACATCCAAGCAATTTCTCGAACACCAAAATGATGATCCGCCGCAAAAGGTCGAATGTATGTTAATGTATCTTTTAATGTGTCATTTGATTTTTTATTCATAAACGCTGCCCAACATCGTACACTATCTGAAATATGATTAGATAATTTTAACAGTACGTCTTCCTTGTTTCCATCATTCTCTTTGAGTATAATTTCATCCAATAAAGTCCCTGTTATTCGTATGACTTTCATTCCTGTTTCAACGTTCTGTTTTTCTAATTCAGCTACTATACATTCCAAACTATTCTTGAGTCCTATTGAAGGTAAGACATTTTTAAGTAGTTCAATATGATTTATAGCTAGCCATTCTGTTAGATTAACACTTTCTACTTTCCCTTGCTGTAGTAATTGTAAGACCTCTTTAGGAATTTCGTTTACTTTCCTGGCTCCTTTCCTGTTTAAGATAATTTCTGATTCTTTCTTTATCATTTAAATTCCCTCCTTGCAATACTATCTTCAAATAAACAGAGGCCATTTTGAAAAGTAATAATCAAAATGACCTCTGTCTTTCTTAATTGAACATTCGGTTTTACAAAAAAATGTAATTTAAATCCACCGGAAGAATATTTCTCCCATACTTTTTCTTTATAACGCTCTTACTTGTTCCAACGGCCAGAAAACAGCTTGTCCTTTTCCGACAATTTCATCTTCTGAAATAAAGCCAAACATGCGACCATCCTTAGAAACTTCACGATTATCCCCTAAAACAAATACTTGGCCTTCTGGCACTTTCGTTTTCCCAGTGATTTGTTCTAACGTAAAGTCTGGAGTTAATACACGGCCTACTGCTTTTTCTTTAAACTTTTTTAAATATGGTTCTTCCATCGCTTTTCCGTTTACATATAAAACATCATTTTTATACTCAACTGTATCTCCTGGCAAACCAATTACTCGTTTTACTAAATCGTATCCTTCTTTTCCGTGGAAGACGATAATATCAAAGCGATCTAATCCACTTATACTATAACCAATCTTATTCACTAGAACTCGTTCGTTATTTTTTAAAGTGGGCATCATTGATTCACCTTGCACTAAAGAAGGTGTAAATAAAACACCGCGAATAATAGCAATTAATACAAGGGTAAAACCTATCGTTTTAGCCCAAGAGAATAATTCTTTCTTCGTATTTTCCTTCATCATTTCTCCTCTTTCTTAAGCACTTATTTTATGATTTTAACTAATTCTTGTACTAAATTAGGGTCTATTTCAGAAAAACATGATTTTCCTTCTCTTACCGCTGTACCGACATGAGCTTGCGAAATTCCAGTTTCATCTAGCAATCGCTTTATATTTTCTTTCGTCACGCCAGCTCCAGCTACAAGCTGAATTTGACCATCGCTTACCTTTTGCATTTCTGTAAGCACCGGAATATTCTCTACTATATTTCCTTGTCCACCTGAAGTTAGAACGTGAGTCACTTTATGAAACTTCTTTAAAGTGTTCATTGCTTCTACTGGATTTTCTATATCATCTATCGCACGGTGGTACGTTACATTTATTCCATCTACAACAGATAGTAAGTCCGCTAATTTCTCTTCATCCACTTCATTTCGTTCGTTTAATACGCCTAATACTACACCAGCTGCTCCTAACTTCTGCGCAACTATAATATCTTCTTTCATCATTTCAATTTCTTCTTCCGTATATGTAAAAGACTTCGCATGCGGACGAATCATAACATGAATTGGTATACTTACCACTTCTACCGCTTTTTTTATAAAAGCATAACTCGGTGTTAAACCACCTTCTGTATAAGATGAAATTAATTCAATCCGCTTCCCGCCAGCACTTTCAATTCGTTTTACATCTTCTAAACATGTTGCAATAACCTCTAGCATGAGATGACCTCTTTTCGTGCTTTTTTCTTATTATAACATTAGTAAAAATAAGAAGCCTAGCTTTCTCCTTTAAAACTTAAAAAAGAAGAATGAAAAGAAAGATTTTTTTATTGGCAACGATTATTGGTAACATCCTATTATTCATGTACACTCCTACCATAATGAAAAAACCCGTCATTTTGACGGACTTTTCTAATTTCAATCTTTTCTTTCCTCAGTTTTCATATCAATGCCTAATTGATCTTCCAATAACTTTACACCTTTCTTTGTAAGATGGACAGCTCGGTTCTTATCCGCTTTCATAATCCATCCCTGTTCAAAAAGCAGTTTTGCTATTGCAGATCCTAACCAACCAGAAATATGGTAGCGTCGTTCACTCCAATCAAGACAAGGTTTTGCAAATATTCTTCTCTTTATATCTGCCTCATCAACATTTATTCCAAAATTCAGAAACCACTGCTTACCTTGTTCCGTTACAATGTATTCTCCTTTCTCTAAAATGATAAATTCCTTATCTAATAATTTTTCGGTTATCTCTACACCGAGTTTACCTGCAAGATGATCATAACAAGTTCGAGCATAACGAATTTGTTTTAGTTGGCTTGATTGTTTTAAAGAGCGAACTTGAACTGTTGGTGCAATTGTCCCTAACTTTTCAAGCACTTCTGCAACTTCTTGATTAGCAAGTCGATAGTAACGATGTCTACCATGTTGTTCAACTGTAAGTAAATTCCCTTCTACTAATTTAGAAAGATGCGAACTAATTGTTGGATGTGACACTTTTGCCATATAAGCCAATTCACTAGCAGGTAGTGCCTGATTATTCATTAGACAATCTAAGATGATTGCTCTTGTAGGTTCAGCAATTAGTTTAGCTATATATGAGATATTCGGATATACATTCATATTTCGATGATACCCTAACTATTAAATTGATACAATTATTTTAACTTTAATAGTAAAGGAGAATGTATTATGAATGCAATTGATCTTAGTATATTAAATTTGCAAGAAACGAGAAGGCGCTCAGAAAAATTATGGAATTCTCTTCCCGATAATTTTCTTAATTGGAAGCCTGATCCTGAGGCTATGTCCTTTGGTGAAATGATTCGTCACGTATGGAGCTCAACTTTTTACTATCATATGATTATAAAAAACAACGGTTCAATAAACGACATTCACATCCCGTATGATGACGAACCAATTACTTGTGTTAAAAAAGAGATTGAATTAGCACAATCATATTTTGCCGATTTCATAGAATATGTTCAATCAATAAGCATAGCCGAGCTAGATTCAAGACTTATTGATCGAAGTGATGTTGGCTATCAACGATATTTAGGTGATATGCTATTACGAATTGCCTATCATGATGCGGTCCATGCAGGTCAATTTTTACAATATTTGCGAATGGTTAACTTGGAAAGACCTTTAATTTGGGATTAAAAGTTTCTCAACTAACATTGCAATAAATATTCTTTCAGCCAATAACAATCAAAAATCATGATAACCATTTATATTAAAAATCTATATCTCAATTTGGTACGTCGTACACATAAAAAGCACGTGTTTGATTAGTAATCAAACACGTGCTTTCAAAACAACTATATTGTCCATAAACAATAAAATGCAAGTTAAAAAAACTACGACCGAAACGCCGCATCCGCTAATATAGATAGTGTTGCATCATCCATCGGCGGATTGTGCAATCCTGCTCTGACGTTTAAATAGTAACGATGAAGCGGATTTTTTTCTGATAAACTTTTTGCTCCTACGATGCGCATTGATTTATCCACTATGGATATCGCCGCATTTGTTACGGCGTATTTCACTGCCGCTAATTCTGCTTGCAGTGACAGTTTATCTTCTGCCTTATCGTATTTTTTCGCAATTTGATATAAAAAGACGCGAGCTTGCATAAGCTCAAGTTCTAATTCTCCAACTAATCTTCTAACATTCGGCAATAAACTAATAGAATGATTTAAACTATTTGGTTTGTATGATCCCGCAAATTGAACTGCATAATTTCTTGCTGATTGTGCAATTCCTAAATAACATGCTGGTATATGTAGCAACCAGCCAATACCCTTTTGTTTTACTTTTCCGCCCTTCACATCCGTAAAAAAGCGGCTTTCTATCTCTACATTTTGTAAGACAAGGTCGTGGCTAGCAGTCCCTCTCATTGCAACGCTATCCCACGTTTCTTCAATAGATACACCGAGTGTATTTCTTGGAATAACAAACTCACCAACTTCTTCTTGGCCTTCCATACTTGCTGAAATAATAAAATAATCAAGTACTGGCGCCATCGTTGTAAAAGTTTTTCTTCCATTTATAACCCACTTCTCGCCTTGTTGAACCGCTATTGTTTCTGGTTTACCGCCACGCGTCGGACTCCCTGTTTTCGGTTCTGTTGCTGCCCTGTTAAAGAGCGCACCATTACGAACTTCTTCGCAAAACCATTTGAACATCTCATCATTCCAAGAGCGATTTTCCGCTAGCTCCTTCACAATGCCAAGATGCCAGCCAATCGATAATGCAGTAGCTCCACAGCCTTCCGCGATTTTCTCTTGAAATAAAACAAAGTCATATAAAGAAATGGCACTACCACCAAATTCCTTCGGTAACGTTAATTTCGTATATCCGATATCTTTCAAATCATTTATATTTTCATACGGAAATGATCCTAATTCACTTAGCTGATGCTCCCTTTCCATGAACTTCGGAATCAATTTATTTATTTTCTCAATAATTAAAGACTGTTCTTCTGTTTCAACAAATGAGAGTGCCATACTATAATCTCCTTTATCCCGCTATTTGCGGGCAGTAAAACTCCCACCTAAAAATTCAGGTGAAGCAAAGGAAGTTAGGTGGGAGATCAACTGCCCGTAAACGCCCGATTGGTTCAACTAATAATCAGTGAGAAACCCACCCACTGATTAAAGTTTCACTTTATGCTCGATTCATAAACCGTTCATTTTGTCATTATGATTATATGAAGCTACCTCTCTATTGTTTCACTATTCCGATAAAAATACAATGTTTTTGACTAATAAGAAAAGTTCCTATTTAAGGATAGATCCTTTTCTTATATTAGTCCCCCTTCAATGCTTTTAACGGCAAAGAGGTTACATATCCAATATACGAGAATAATTCTTTAAAGAAGAATGGTATTTCTGTATCTAACGTTTTATATGCTGATGTCGGCGTTGGTGAAGCATACGCTTCAATATTAATATGTTTTGCGATTCTCATTGCGCGTTTCATATGAAGTGGATCACTTACAATCGTGTATGTTTGTATACCGTTCTCTATTCCAACTTGCTTCGCATTTTTTAAATTTTCTTCAGTGAAAAGGGATTTAGTTTCAATTAAAATATCTTCCTCTTTTACACCTTGTTTCATTGCATATACTCTTGCAGTACGTGCTTCCTCAAGTTCTGCCTCGAACTTTGTACCACCTGTAAAAATAATCTTTTTAATATTTCCGTTCTTATATAAAGAAATCGCATGATTAATTCTTTCTTTAAATACAGGAGATGGTTTTCCGTTCCATGAAGCTGCTCCTAGTACGATACCAGCATCCGTTTTCACGTCATCATTTGCTTTAAAACGATAACTCCAAATATCGTAAGCTGCATAACTTACATATAAAATAGCAGAACAAATCATTAGTAAAAATACTTGAAAGATTCGTCTTTTCTTACTCTTCTTATTTTCTTTCATTTGTAATTGCCTCCGTACATCATCCATACTTCTATAAAAAACATTTATATCAAATCGTTTTGTTTGAGTTTATTTAAAAGAAGGAACTTTACTTGTTATTTATGTATAAAAGGGTTTTCATTTAAAATTGAGGATTATCAATTCATTTTCATTTGCGGTTTTCATTACATTTTTTAAATTCATAAGTTTATTACCATACAACTACATTGTAACGAATTTTTTCTCAGAAGGGAACGATGAAACAAAAGGAATTAAAATAAAGTAGCATTTTGTAAGAAAAAAGGTATATTTTTCATGCCTCACGAACAATATACCTTTCAAAACACGAATTATAACTTTTCTTTATACAACTCTAATTTTTCTAACAATTGTTCTTTTACGCCTGGCCATTCACTCGAGATAATACTGTACACCACCGCATCTCTCACATAACCATTCGGTAATTTTCTTTCATTTCTAAGCACACCCTCTTTTACTGCGCCTAACCTTTCAATTGCTCGTTGTGCTTTTTCATTTCTTGCATCCGTCTTAATTTGCACTCTCAGCATATGCAATTTTTCAAAAGCATACTGAAGAAGCATATACTTACACTCTGTATTTATACTCGTACGTTGCACACTCGGATGATACCATGTTTGCCCTAACTCGACTGTTTTATCTTCTACTGAAATATTATATAGACGTGTACTTCCTACAATCGTATTCGTCTGTTGATCCACTACAACGAAAGGTATTTCATTACCCCTTCCATAACCCTTTATCGCTTTTTGAACATATTGCTGCATATCTTGCACAATATCCATTTTAGAGATTAAATACGCCCAAATATCCCGATTTCCTTCTACAATCGAAAACAAAGTTTCGACATCATCACTATCTATTAACCGTAACTTTGCTCTTTCGTGAATAATTTCCATTTTTAAGCCCCCTTTGTTGTTACTATAACATATCATTAAAATCATTTTATTAATATATACATAAAAATAAATTCATATCATAAACATATAGTACATCTAAAAATAAAAAATGCGATGCCTTTATTCAAGCATCGCACTTATAATTTTGCACTACCTACGATTTTACGATAAATATTCATTTACATAATTTAGTAAACGCCATATATTTAGAACTTACATTATAGTTCAAAGCAACAAATAAGCAATCGGCGTAATGATAAGCAACGTTAAAATCGTTCTCTGCACATACAGAATAATAAGTTCAGATACTTTTAACGGAATATCTGTTGATAATATACAAGGAATGGAAGCGGAGAAAAACAGTATAGATGATACGGAAACAACTGCAATGACAAACTTTGTCACAAGTGGTGCACTTACTACTAATAATGACGGTAAAAACATTTCTGCAATACCAACTGATGCAGCTTTAGCAGCTAAGTCTGCTTCCGGTAATTGTAATAGCCATGTAAACGGATAGAAAATATAACTGATCCAATCAAATATTGGCGTGAACTTCGCTAAGACGATACCAATTAATCCTACTGACATAATAGTTGGTAAAATTCCCATCGTCATAATAAATCCGTCTTTTAAATTCACTGCAATATTTTTCATAATGCTCGGTGCAGATTTTGATACTTCTAACGCATCTTCCCAAGCACGTTCTAGCATTTTTTCTTTATAAACAGGCTCTGGGAACCCTTCTTCTGTTACATATGTATCTGGTTTTCTACTAAGGGGCGGGATTCTTACGGTGATAGCAGTCACGATGAATGTTACAACAAGTGTAGTCCAAAAATAAACATTCCATAAATGCATAATATCTAATGTTTTTGCGATGATGATCATAAATGTAGCGGATACTGTAGAAAATCCTGTAGCGATAATCGCCGCTTCTTTTGTCGTATACTTTCCTTCTTTATACACGCGGTTCGTAATAAGAAGGGCAAGCGAATAACTTCCAACGAAGGAAGCAACTGCATCAATCGCCGATCTCCCTGGCGTATTCCATAATGGCCTCATAATCGGACGGCAAAATGTACCGATAAATTCAAGCAATCCATATCCAACTAATAACGCTAAAAATGCCGAACCAATTGGAACGAGCAAACTTACTGATATGACTAGCTTCTCATACAAAAACGGCCCAACATCTGGTGCAAAGAACCAAGCTGGCCCTATTTTCAAACAATATAATACTCCAAAAACAACGCCAACTACTTTTAAAATAGAAAAACAAATGTCTACGATAGATGCATTCCATTTCTTCGTATAAAATGGATAAATCGCACCAATTGCCATAACAAACAATGCATAATAAGGTACTACGCCTGGAACGGAAGCCCTGATCCACGATACGATATGATCAATCATAATAGACGATGCACCGTTTATCGTAACAGGAACGAAAAACATAAACACTCCAACAAGACTAGCAAGTATAAACCGAAGAATAATCCCCTTCTCTCGCCCTGTCTTAATTACATTACTCTTTAATTCAATTTCACTCAAAATTCGACACCTCCTATTATCTAAATATTCTGTATAATAATGTTGTATTCCTTCTTTCCATTTCTACTATTTAATCATATGAAAAAGCCTATTTTAAAATAGGCTTTTCTATTACCTCTCATAATCATCCACAAGCACTTGAATGATACGATAAGATTCTTCTGCTACTTTTTCATTACTATCCCTATTCGCATCATATGTAATTAACGCCTTCCAAAGTGCCCATCCTCTCGCTCTATTCCACGTTTCTTCATCCATGCGTAATACTTCTTTAAATACATTTCTACTATTTTCATCAAAAAACGTCCAAGCCATCGCTGCATCACAAGCAGGATCTCCTACGCCTAAAATACCAAAATCAATTACAGCACAAAGTTTTCCATCTTTAACGAGTAAATTACCCGGCGCTACATCTCCATGCACCCAAACTGGTTCACGATCCCATGTTGAACTAAGTGCTAAATTCCAAAGATGCTTTAATAATGCCTCGTCAAAAACATCCTTATTATTTTCAATAGCAGCTCTCGCCTCTTCATCATATACCGATATAAGTCCGCCCCTGTAAAAATTATGTGCTCCAGCTAAAGGGCCGTTACTCGCATCAATAGATTGTAATTCTACTAAAAACGATCCTAAGTCCGCCGCAAATTCACTTAAATCACGAACATTTTCTTTCGTAACTGTATCCCCTTCTATCCACTTATTAATAGACCAAGGCCATGGATACGCTTCAGACGAATTCCCTTTCGCAATCGGTGTAGAAATTGGTAAAGAAAGTCCCTTACTTAATATAGGAAGCCAACTATTTTCTTTCTCTACTTGCGGTGCATATGCCGCATCACTTGGCAACCTTACACTCATCTCATCCCCTAGGTGAAACGTTCTATTATCATGCCCACTAAACTTTACAGACTTCACTTCTAAATGGACCCATTCAGGAAACTGTTCCTGTATTAACTTTTCAACTAAACTTACGTTAATTGGATGCATTCACATTCTCCTTTTCTTTTGAAACTTACTAAGCCCATCCGTACTCCCAACATATTCAAACTCATTTTTCTTATAAAAATCATTCAACGTACGATTATGCACCACGCAATCTAACTTCAAATACTCTTTGTCATGTTGTACATTCTCTTCTACCCACCGTAAAATCCATTCTCCTATTCCATTTCCCTTATACTTCCGTTTCACCGCAAATCGATGAATGTATAAAGAATTAGAAACTTCCTCCTTACCAAAAATACGCTCATCCCATTCATTTTGTTTAGGAGAAACTGTAACCGTACCAACTATTTCAGCTTCTTTCAGAACAACATATGTACATTTTTCTCTTATACATTCTAGTATTTCAGCCGTAGCTTCCTCTCCTAAAAGATACTGCCACTGATCCACTTCTTTATATTGTAGCCATTGTGCTACCTCTTTTAATAAAAGGATAATACTATCACTTTCATTTTCAGTAGCAATTCGAATTGCATATTCTTTACTTATATTTCTCTCCATATTGCCTTTCCCCTTTCAAATTGCTACCATACTGACAAACGCGTTCTACCATCGTTTTCGTCTGTAACGTATTCAACATAAAAACCTTGATTCCGTGCGTTTTCATACATCAATTCAATCGCTTTTTGATCTTTCGCATAAATTTGTATGTATTGAGCATCCACCGCTAATACAACTACCTCACACTTGCTTTCCTTAAACTCTTCGTATGTTTCAATATCTATCGCTATTTCTCCTTTAGGATATGCTTTTAAATCTGCAAAAATAAGATAATATACGTTGTCTTTAACTAATTTTTTCAACGCTAACCCTTCCACTACACTTGGTTCTTCTGGAAATAATGCCTCATCCAATTCACCACGTGCTATTAAATAGGACTCTTCATTCCTCACTCGCCAATCAAATACAGCAATATCAATAGACTTTAACACTTTCCAAAGTACATTGCTGTATTCATTTGGAATATCTACAAAAATCCCTCTTTTCATATGTCTGCTCCTAACTTATTCATTTTCGTTTCATACATTATATATCGAATTTAATTACTATATTTTGTCGATACATATGTACATCATAAAAAACCGCTCCACTACTAGCGAAACGGTTTCCTTCTGCTTACATTTAAATATTTCATTCAATTGTTTCACTGCGTTTTAAAATATTTTTTAATATCTTCACCACATCAGTCGTTCATTCTTAATGCTCACTTCGACTTCACGAAGTAATATAAAAACCATACCGCATGATTTTGTTCATCCGCAGCTATTCTCCGTAACAACTCTTTCAAATGTGCATCCGATGTCTCATCTGAAATTTCCAAATAAAAATCTACTGTCTTTTGTTCATCTTGTATAGCGAACTCTAATCCTTGTAAGTAGGTATTCGGACAGTCTTCGGTAATCTGTGGTTTCGGCTGCCTGCCAGTTAAGTTCGTATAAATTTGTACAAAGTTGTGGAAATGCTTTATTTCATCATTACGAATTTCAAGAATTTGTTTTTGTTCTACTTGATTTGGAGCCATATTCGCTAATTTTGCATAGCAGCTTATAGCGCTATACTCTCCATTTATAGCTTTTTCAATATCACTAATCAACTTATCATTTTGTCTATACCAATCATAATAATTCGGATTATACATCGTATCCCTCCATACTTTTAACATTTTATGCATTTAGAAATAGTAGGAGCCTGTATATATAACGGGACGGCTTTAGATTGAAAGTAAAGTTTAAGAAAAGGGTCTATTTTGCAAAGGAATTGCTTATTCATAAAGTGAAACTATAATCAGTGGGGATTTTACTACACGGCAAATAGCGGATAAAATATCACTATTTTTTGTACGCTGTTGCTATAAATTCGCGAATGAATCAGGTTTCCAACCAGATGTGGTGTTGAGATGCGAAGCTATTATGAATCCAGTCATATAACTAGGAGGTACCACTATGCCATCTTTATTTAAACCTATGGCCTTCCAGCTGAAAACCGAAAGACTTGAGCTTAGTATGTGGGAGGAATCCGATTCCGTTTGGCTGAGCAAATTAATTGGTGAACGTGGTGTGGACATTCCAGCCGTTGATTCCGTTCGTAGCCGGCTTATTGAGATGCGCAAAAAGGCAGACGAAAATGGCATTTCCCTTCTCACTATTCGGAGGAGAGACGAAGGCGATTTCATCGGATACTGCGGCTTAATTATCGGTCGTTCCACACTTGAAGAGCCGGAGATTGCATACGAGTTGTTCCGCAGCGCCCATGGTAAAGGTTATGCAACTGAGGCGGCATCCGTTGTACTGGACGCTGCGATTGCTACTGGGCGCCACAAACTTTGGTCGACTGTAGGCGCTTGGAATATCGCTTCCCTCCGGGTACTAGAAAAGATAGGATTTAAGCGTCATCACAGTACGTGGGATGATGAACGTGGTGAGATTGTTTGGAACGTACGCGATCTTTAGAGATTCCGACTTAATTCTAAGGCGACAACAGCAGATACTCATTCTTCAGCTTTTAGATTTCATCACAAAAAAGCCGTTTCACTAATTAGTGAAACGGCTTTTTTTAAGCGTTCAATTCTGTTTTATGCCCTTTTACTACACTACGTTTGAATGCAGTTGCTAATATAGTAACCATACTTACTATACCAATCCAAACGAGTACAGTAACAGGTGTATTCCAGCTTAACCCTTTTCCGAAGAAGAAGATTTCTCTTAGGCCTTCAATCATAAATTTCATTGGTAACCATGAGTAAACCCAGTCTTGATAAAACGGAGACAACATCTCAGGTGCTAACGATAATAACGGCGCCCCGAAGAATAGTAATAAAGCGAATAAACCGATTCCTTTTAGCCCAACTAATGAAAGTACCGCAGATATCATTAAGAAGAAACTAAAAGAAGTAATGGATAAGAATAGAGCTGTATCCGTGAAGTTCGAAATATTTAATCCTACCATCCCATCTGCAATCCATGTAAGACCAAATCCAATTACAAGTGTCGCAATAGCTCCTGTTACGATTTGTTTTACTTTTAACAGAAAGTTTTCTTTTCTTGAGCTTACTGGCATTTTACTAATCGCAATAAAAATAATCGCTGCACTAGCTAAACTTGCAATCCATAACGGCTGGAACAATGATATTGGTGAGTTACCGTTCGCACTATTTTTGCCAACCTCATTCACATTTTTCACGTTCTTTACAATAGGTGTTACTAATTTCGCAGCTTGATCTGTTGTTACAGTAGCTCCTTTTGCTTTCAACCCTTCTAATATTTGCGTACGGACATTATTGTTCATATTATCAACTACACCATTTAATATTTGCCCTGCCATAGTTGATGCAACCGTATTCATTCCTTGATTAATATATATTTCTATCTCTGGTGAAGATGGCTGTGGTGTTCGTAATGACGCTTGCTTTGCGCTAAATTCTTTCGGAATGACTAACGCTGCATAATACTCTTTATTATTTAACCCTTTTTGAACTGCTTCCTTATTTTTCACTTCTACCCACTTTACCGCAGGTTCTTCATCTGATTTCGATGATTTTTTCACCATATCAACAATTGTTTGCCCCATATTCATTTTCGATTGATTCGGAATTTCTATACCTTGATCCTCATTTACAATTGCAATTGGCAAGTTTTTCGGCTGAGGTTGAACTGTCGGGAATAATGTTAATGAAAAAATAAAAACAATAAGTAGTGCAATAACTGGTGATAAAAATAACAGTTTGTTTTTCAACATTCTCTTTTCTCCTCCTTTAACTTCAGTTACAATAAGCGGACAACGTGTTGTTTATTTATATTTTGAATTATATGTTTGAGTTAAGCCTTATTCAATAATCAAAAATCTCGAATGTGTCGGTTATAAGACACATTTTCTAAATGTGTTGAAAAAATAAAGGAGGGACATGCCTTGCGCGATAGTAATTTAGATTTGCGTGTTGTTCGTACGAAAACTGCCATACGAAATGCATTGGTGGAGCTAATTGAAGAAAAGGGTTTTGACGCCATTACAGTGAAAGATATCACAACGAAAGCAAATATTAATCGCGGTACTTTTTATGCGCACTATCAAGATAAATTTGATTTAATGACAAAATGCCAAGAAGACATTATGTACGAGTTTTCTAACATTGCTAAACAGAAATTCCCGGAAGTTATTGCTGACCTTGGAACAAATCCTTCTCCAACAATGCCATTTATACTTATCACTTCTATTCTTGAATTTCTAAATGAAAATAGTGATTTTATGAGAGCTGTACTAAGTCCGAAAGGAGATTTATCTTTCCAAACAAAACTGAAAGACTTTATGTGGAAAACATTATTTGAAGATACGAATGGTCCTCTCATTAATAAGGAGAATTTACTTGTTCCAAGCGAATACTTAACTTCTTATATGGCATCTGCACATATAGGTGTCATCCAGCAATGGTTAAATAATGGACAAAAAGAAACACCTGAGGAGATTGCTCGCTTTTTATCAACTATTGCAGTTCATGGACCTTTTTATGCAGCTGGCTTAAAGAAATAAGCCAGCTTGCTTAGTAATTTCTATTATTTTATTAATAACTTGAAATTTATATTTCTGTAAAAAAAGCTGTTGAAAGGACTCCCCTTCAACAGCTTTTACATTATTAACGATATAAACGAACTGCACCTGCAGAATTATCATCTGCTTGTCCAACTACTTCAAATTTCAATCCAAATTTCGGTAATTTAAGTCCTGCATCTGGGATTAAATCATTTATATACAATTTAGAATCATCAAACTTTGTTACACCTGGTAATCCTTTGTAATCATATGTTCCACGTGTTGGAGATACGACTTTCCATGCTGGCGTTTGGTTAAGGGAGAACGCAGCATCTGCGATTTGGAATCGTGTACTATTTTTAACAGTTGGTTTTCCGTTTAGCGTTCCAACAATTGCCTCTGGGTGAGAGTCAACAACTCCTAAGAAACCTTCACCTGGATGTAAACCAACCCAATTATCTGTAAAGCTAGAGTCTGCATACCATACTAGAAGACCTGTATTATACGGTACACCATTGCTATATTTTAACGCTTGATCAGCACCAGCATAGTTTCTCCACTCTAAATAGTAGTTATGCTTCTTCTTATCAAAGCCGTCTGCTACAACGAAACCATTTAATTTTAATTTCGTTTCGCCTTCTGCATCATCAGAGAACACAACATTTCCATCTACAGTTAATGTAGCATTATCAAAAGTAAAACCGATCGGCGCTAAACCACCATCTGTAATGTATTCGAATACTAATTTTACTTTTTGACCTTTAAATTTGCTTAAGTCATATGACTTATCTACCCATTTACCATCTGTTGTGTCTAGACCATTTTTCACATTCTTTTCACCAATTCGATCCACTAACGTTTTCGTACCATCTTCTTTCACTGCATGTACTTCAAGGAAGTCATAATCCGTTTCAATTTCATACATTGATTTGTAATCAAACTTCGCATTTGTTGCATTTGTTAAATCAAACACTGGCGTTTCTAATGTTGTATGAAGGTTATCACCTTTTGTACTATAGTAGTACTTCTTACCGAATGCAGGCTGAATACCTTTCACCTCTTTATCTGGTAAGTTAACGCGAATCAGTCCAGGACGATTTGATTTCGTTACACTTTGATCTAAATACGTCGCATAGCCAATACCACGATTTAATTTATTATAGTCAACCTCTACAATATTGGCCCAGTTTCCACCTATGTTCTTTTGAAAGAACTCTTTGTTTTGCGGAGAAAAACTCGGTGGCGTTGTTCCTGCAATCTTACCAGCCCAGCTACCGCCACTCATAACAGACCAGGAGTTAATTGGCTCACCTGCTCCTGTGTACTTCGTATCATACTCATCTGGAAGACCTAAATCATGACCAAATTCATGTGCGAATACACCAACCGCTCCGTCTTCTGGCTCAATTGTGTAGTCGTATGCTGCCATCTTACCGCCCCAGTTATCAACTTTTGCTTTTGTTCCTTCAATTGGATATGGTGTTCCAAGGTGCCAACGATGTGACCAAATTGCATCATCACCTAGTCTACCACCGCCCCCATCTTGCCCAACTCCAGCGTGAATGACCATTAAGTGATCAATCAGACCATCTGGTTCATTTTTATTGCCATCACCATTATTGTCATATTGATCGTATTCGTCAAATTCAGATAAATCAATACCACTTTCTACAGCCGCATTTAATGCCTCTTTTACAAAATCACGAGGTCCTTTCGGTCCCATATTATCATGACCGCCATCTCCTGCATCTGCACCATAATCTGCCGCATTACCAGGAACTGTCAACCACTTTGTTACTGTGCCATCTACTGTATAACTACCACCAGATTGCTCTTCATAATATTGTTTAAATG
Source organism: Bacillus sp. CCB-MMP212 (assembly GCF_022748145.1). Lineage (NCBI taxonomy): Bacteria > Bacillati > Bacillota > Bacilli > Caryophanales > Bacillaceae > Bacillus > Bacillus sp. CCB-MMP212. The sequence continues at coordinate 401,773 of NZ_JALDQE010000006.1, read as the reverse complement.
TTGGTACTTTTGAACCATCAAAGAGTGTAAATGGCTCATTACCAAATAACATTTTTTGATAATGTTCTGGATTAAAATCATTTGAATACATATAACCTGGTACTTGATCAATATTGTTATGCTTAAAGTCCGCAAACTCTACTAGCAATACGAGAACTTTATCTTTACGAACATCACCGTTATATTGTTTTTGCTTCGCTGAAGTAGTTGGTACTTGGCCGTTTAATCCCCCTTTAACCGGCTCTTGTCCCGCTACTGGACCACTAGCAGGTTGATCTGCTTTTTCTTTCTCATCTGCTTTTGCATCTTTAACTTTTTTCAAAAAGTCAGCAGCTTCTCTCGTAACACTATCCCCCGCCGCTGGTTCTTTTCCCGCATTTTCTCCTTTTTTCTTCTCTACGTATTTTTCAACAGCTTTTAATGTGTCTTCTTTCGACGTAGATTCATTAATTACACCGCGTTTCTTGAGCGCATCTGCTAAACGCTCCTCTTGAATTAAATTTTCATCAATCGGACTTAAAGTTCCTCCATTAGACGGCGTTGCCGCATAAACAGATTGACCCCCATACCCAAATGTGCAACTAAGCACAGCTGCCGCCGCAAACGTAGACAGCACTTTAAAAGGCTTTTTCTTCATCCCCATTCCTCCCTAATATTAAATACGATACAACGTTTATATATTACAGAAAATTCAGATAACAATCAATTCATTGTCTTGATTTGTAATATTTTTGAAAAAATCCTTTATTTTAGATGAACATACATTCTGATTCATCAATATTTCAGAAAATATTGATGAAAGTTGATAAAACTATTAAAATCATAAAGAAATCGTCCACTATATTTAGTGGACGATTTCTTTATTTATCTAAAATACAACTACAGCACTTCAATATACCCTTCTGTTCCATGTACCCGAATTCGTTGCCCATCTTTTATTAATTTCGTAGCGTTCTCTACTCCAACAACTGCTGGCAGGCCATACTCACGAGCAATCACTGCTCCGTGCGTCATAAGCCCGCCGACTTCAGTGACTAACCCTTTTATAGAAACAAACAAAGGCGTCCAGCCAGGATCAGTAAATGCCGTAACTAATATATCTCCATCTTCCAAATTCGCGTCTTCCATGTTTAAAATAACGCGTGCTCTCCCCTCAACCACTCCAGAAGAAACAGGCAAACCTACAATTGCTTCAGCCGGGAGATTTTCACGTTTGTACTTACCTGTAATGATTTCTCCATCAGACGTGATAACACGCGGAGGTGTTAGTTTTTCATATAATTTGTACGCATTTTTTTGTTTATGAATAATCTTGTAATCTAGTTTATTTGTGCGGACGACTTCGTGAAGTTCTTCAAAAGTTAGATAGTATATATCTTCTATTTCATCCAGAACATTATTTTTCACAAGTTTCTCTGCTTCTTTCAGTAATGCCTGCTTATATATGAAATAACGATGAATCATGCCGTATTTCGGATATTCACGATAACCGATGGAATTGCGGAGGTTACGAATCATTCTCTTCGTCTCTTCTACTTTTTGTTCCCCATCCGGCAAGTGCTGCAATCGCTCTAACAGCTCTGCTTCTTTTTTCAAAGCTTCCTGCAGCCCTTCTTCAAACTTCCGTTTACTAGCACCATATTCAAAGTCCCTTATATGATTTAAAATCATCGGTATAATTGTAGCTGGCTGTTCACTCCAGCGAGTTTTCGTAATGTCAATTTCTCCGCTGCATCTCATTCCATATTTATTTAGAAAGGCATCGATTGCATCCCGAACTTTTTCCCCGCCTTTAAACTGAATTAATTCATCTAAAAATCTGTCATCTTCTACATGCTGTAAATACGCAATGACTTCCGGATACGGCCGGATCACATCTGCCACATCCAATAACGCTAGCCCCATTTCTGACGTAATATTATGTTGTACAGATTGTGAAAGTACATCTGCTGCATTCTTTTCCCCTAGCCATTGTTCTATTTTTTCATTGATCCATGATAAAGCATTCATACCTGCCATAATTACAGCCATACTTTGCGGATGAAATAATATTTTCTTTAATTGCTGGATATCTTCTAAAATAAAACTAAGTACATCTGATCCTGATTTCATTTGAATGTTTTGTTTTAATTCTTCGATTGATGCTTCACTATTCTTTATTAAATCCGTAACGATTACTGGATCATTTTCGATTTGTGGTTGTGAGCCTGCAGGCGGCGTTCTCTTACTATTTTCTTTTTCATCATCCGGTAACAATTTGATAAAATTATCTCGCTCTATTACAGCCATTAATGCATCTTTAATAAGCGGCTCCGACTCACCTATTGTATTTAATAAAAACTCCCTACTTGCAGGTGAAGCCAATCTTTGTGCAACATCAACAAACAGCCTTCCCCCAGCTTGAAACCTTGGTCCGAAAGATGTTAACTGAAATAAAGACATTCCTAATGGCTTCAAAGGATCAGTCATCATTTGCTGGTGACCAACCGATACATACACGTGATTTTCCCCATCATTTACTTCTGGAATTGGATATAAAGTCGTAATCGGTCTGCTTTGGACTATATAAATTGTATCATCAACTAAGCACCATTCAATATCTTGCGGACAACCAAAATAAGCTTCGATTTGTCTTCCGATGCGTGCTAGTTGTAAAATTTGTTGTTCAGTAAGTGTTTGAACTTTTTGCTGATTAGGAGAAATTTTCTTTGTCTCTGTTCCGCCTTCTTTTCGTCCATAGATAGCTAATTTTTTCGTTGCGATGACCTTTTCGACGATTTCGTCTTCTTTTACCTTATAATTATCGGCAGAAACCAATCCAGATACTAGCGCCTCGCCAAGTCCAAAGCTGGCATCGATTGATAACACCTTCCTATTCGAAGTAATCGGATCCGCAGTAAATAAAATCCCTGAAGCCTCAGGGAAAACCATTTTTTGAACGACAACACATATAGAAACTTGATTATGATCAAAACCGTTTTGCATTCGGTATATAACCGCTCGATCTGTAAATAAAGAAGCCCAGCATTTTTTAATATGCTGCAAAATGTTTTCTTTTCCAATAACATTTAAATACGTATCTTGTTGACCAGCAAACGAGGCATACGGTAAATCTTCAGCAGTAGCACTCGAACGCACTGCATATGCATGTTCATCGCCAAAGTGCGAGAGATAATGAGCTACTGATTCCACTACATCAACTGGAATTTCCACCGCCATAATGACTTCTCTAATCTTCTTACTAATTTCACCAATTTGATCTCGTTCCTCAATTTTTAGCATTGCTAATTGATTCAATAAAGTTTGAAACGCTCCATTTTTTCCGATGGCCTGTTCATACCCTACCGTTGTAACACAAAATCCTTCTGGCACTTGTATCCCTTGAATATTGGATAACTCCCCTAAATTCAATCCTTTTCCACCAACGAGAAAAAGCTGCGTTTTTTCTATTTCCTGAAAATCGAGAACGAAAGAACTCATTTGGCACCTCTCCTTACTATTCATGTGTTCTTGATTGTAACAGTAGTAAATGAGAAGAAACAGTCTATTTCGAACGTAAATTACATGATATAATTAAGTTAGGAAGAGATTATCACTTCTATTTCCCCTCTAATTCACTTCAATTACATCACCAAACTTAAACATTCTTTGATTATGAAAAGCAATCATTAGACATAATGGATTTCTATCGACATTTGTTATGTATTTTTTATATAAATCCATATTGTAATATCTTTATAAATCTTTTATTAAGCCATAAATTCGCCTCAAAAAATAGTAGAATCTGTGACTTTAAAAGCAATATTTTTGTTTGCACTTTATATAAATTGATATGAATCCCTCTTAATTCTAGGACTAAATTATTGTTTTTTAATCCCATATTAATTCTTTTCTAAAATTCGTCAAAATGAATTTTCAAGATTAGGGAACTATAATGTCGTATTAAAATATATTAAGGGGGAGAAAAATTGGACAATGAAATGAATTATGGAAGTGATTACAAGTTTATTCCAGCAACTTCAATTGAGAGTGGTCACGGCATCGAAGTATTAAGTGATTTATTTTGTTACACGATTCAAATCGTCAATATATGCTTTGTTGGAAATCCTAAGACCAATGATTTTGTTTTAGTTGATGCTGGAATGCCTAAATGTGCAAATGAAATTATCTCTATCGCTAAAGATCGATTTGGTACCAATAGTCGCCCAAAAGCAATTATTTTAACTCACGGCCATTTTGATCATGTTGGGGGAATAATTGAACTCATCAAGTATCAAACACTTCTCCGTAATGTAAAGGTTCATTGTGAGGATTTCCACTTAATATACCCATTTTTAAATTCCTACCTTTCGAAAATATCATAATAAATATTGATTTCAATATTGAAATCAAATTTTTAAGTATGCTTTTTCCTGCAAAAGATTTTCTACTATACATGGAAAACACCTTTCCAACACTGCGTGTTTATTGTTTAGGAAAGTAGTTTACAAATAAAAGACTCAAAGATTATGAAAGAAGATTATCAATAATCTTTGAGTGAGGATCTGTTTAATATAAGGGCTTTTATTTTTATGAATACACAAAAGAAATTGATTTACATATTTGCTATATTTTATGCCAATTTACTTAGCGGTTAGCTCTACCACCAAGTTGTTGTTCTGCCATTGCTACTAAACGTTTTGTAATTTCACCACCAACAGATCCGTTTGAACGAGCTGTTGTATCTGCACCAAGTTGTACACCAAACTCTTGTGCAATTTCATATTTCATTTGATCAAGAGCTTGTTCAGCGCCTCGAACTAATAATTCATTACGACTTCCACTATTATTGTTTGCCATATTGTTTCACCTCCGATGTTGTTAATATGCTACAAATTATGAAAAAACAATTATCCTTTTTATGGTAATTGCATTATGGATAAAAATTGATTTTTTTCTTAAAGTAGGGCAAAACATATAAGAAAGAATAACTGATATAACATACTTTCATAACAACACTATGTATACTTTCTAATTCCCTTCAGTAAATAAAAGAAAGATTTCTATTTCACCAAGAGATTAAATAAAATTATGTTTTGAGACATAATTCAAAAGGAGATATGAGATGAAAGCTGTAACCTATCAAGGACCAAACCAAGTACAGGTTAAACAAGTGGATGATGCAAAATTAGAAAAAAAGATGATATTATTGTAAGAATTACTTCAACCGCTATTTGTGGTTCTGATTTACATTTATATCAAGGCAACATGCCCTTACCTCAAGGATACATTATCGGCCATGAACCAATGGGAATCGTTGAAGAAGTCGGGCCAGATGTCACTAGAGTGAAAAAAGGCGATCGTGTTGTCATCCCCTTCAACGTTTCTTGTGGACATTGTTTCTATTGCCAACATGAAATGGAAAGTCAATGTGATAACTCAAACCCTCATTACGATTCTGGTGGATACTTTGGTTATACAGAGAAATTTGGTAATCATCCAGGAGGACAAGCAGAATATTTAAAAGTTCCATTTGGTAATTTCACTCCATTTGTTATACCGGAATCATGCGAACTTGAAGATGAATCCCTACTATTTTTATCAGATGTTTTACCAACAGCCTATTGGAGTGTAATAAACGCAGGCGTTAAGCCAGGTGATACTGTTATCGTCCTTGGTTGTGGACCTGTTGGATTAATGACACAAAAATTCGCTTGGATGCAAGGTGCTAAACGTGTAATTGCAGTGGATTACTTAGATTATCGGATGAATTATGCAAAAAAGATTAACAATGTTGAGGTATTTGAGTTTACAAAATTCCCCGATATGGGAGAACATTTAAAGGAAATTACACATGGCGGTGCTGATGTAGTTATTGATTGTGTGGGGATGGATGGAAAAAAATCGCCTCTAGAATTTCTGGAACAAAAATTAAAATTACAAGGTGGAACTCTCGGTCCTATTCAAATCGCTACGAAAGCCGTAAGAAAATATGGAACGGTTCAAATGACCGGCGTTTATGGTGGCAATTATAACGCCTTTCCACTCGGGGCATTTTGGGTTAGAAATATTAATCTTAAAATGGGACAAGCACCTGTCATTCATTTTATGCCGGAACTATTTGAAAAAATAACAAATAAAGAATTTGATCCAAAAGAGATTATTACACACAAAATTCCCCTTGAAGAAGCGAGCTATGGTTATCAGATTTTTAATAATCGTGAAGATGATTGTATTAAAGTTATTTTAAAACCTTGAAAATTGTTATGTGACTGAACCTTTTATTTTTCTATGCAGTAGACTGCTAAAAATAAACCTACTGCATAGAAAAGTATTCTAATCAACCTCAATTACATCGCCAAACTTTAACATTCTTTGATTATGAAAAGCATCGGTACAAGTAATCGTCTCCATTAATGGATTAATATCCACTACTGTTATGTAATTTTTATATAAATAACCATCTTTATAATATGTAAGTAAAACCTCTTCCTCACCTAAAAATGAAGTTAATAGCTTATTTTCAATCATTTCTTTTGCATCTTGTGTTACAATTGGACGCGAGGCTTTCGTTTGCTCCTTTATCATTTCTTTAATAACTGCGAACTGCTCCGGCATACTGGCAAATGGTTGCCACTTTACCATCCCTCTTCCTTTTGGCATATTAGCATTCTTCACGATTTATGCCCTCCTAATAATGTGTTTCTATATCTTGCTGTTGCGACGCTTGTGTAAGAAATACCTCGTAAAATACTGTTCTTACCAAATCGTGTTCGAATTTCGTCCATAACTTTCGTTAATCGCATTTCTTTTTCTCTATGTACAATGTTATCGAAAAGTGAAATTTGCTCTTCTCCTTCATTAGTAAGGTTTGTTAATGAAATACTTAACGATCTAATTGGTTCCCCTGTATGACGCTCGTATAAAAAATATGTACAGACATTATAAATATCCATCGTTAAATTTGTTGCTCTATTTAACGTATGTGCCTTTTTTATTCCTCCACCATATTCCTTGCTATATCCAACTGAAAAGTGGATTGTTTGTGCGCATTTCTTTTCTCTCCTCAACCTATAACAAACTTCTTCTATATGCTCTAATAAAATAACTATGAAATCTTCTACCGAATAATCACGCAATAATATTTGGCTTTTCGCTATAGATGTTGTCGCTGGAACATATTTCTCTGCTATTCTGCTAAAATCAATTCCGTTACTATGTAGATGCAATTCTTCTCCAATTACTCCGAAAGATTGCTTTAAATATTTCAAAGGATATTGAGCTAATTCTCCAATTGTATGTATACCTTTTCGGTTCAATTTCATTTCCGTTTTATACGATATACCCCAAAATTTACTGAGCGGTCTAATGCTCCATAACTTCTCGGGTATATCGTCATACGTCCACTGCGCTATTCCATCCCTATTCTTTTTCGCTTCCACATCCATCGCAACTTTACTCAATAATAAATTAGGCCCTATACCAATCGTACTTTCAATCCGTGTGCGTTCATATATTTCTCGCTTGAACTTTAATGCGAACTCGCGCGGATTACTGGCAAACAAATGAATGCTTGCAGTCATATCCATAAAAAATTCATCGATACTATATTGATGAAAATCTTCCGGCGCGACATACTGCAAAGCTAAACCCGTTATGAAAGTTGAACACTTCATATACGTATGCATAATTGGATTCACAATAATAATATCTGATCGCTTCGGTATTTCGTACAAACGAGCCATCTTCTTTATTCCTAACGCTTTTAATGGCGGTGTTGCCGCTAATACAATTGATCCGCTCTGATTCACATCCCCTACGACAGCCAATTTTGTATATCTTGGATCAAGTCCTTTTTTAATACATGATACACTCGCATAAAAGCTACGAAGATCTACACAAAGAATAATACGATTCGGTAAAAGAAAATAATCATACAAGGTAATCACTCCTAACGGAAGAACATTTGTTCTTATTATATACGAACTTACGTTCTTTTAAAAGGTATTTCTATGAAAATTTTGGTTAAAATGACCGGGCTTTAAAAATCTAAAAACACTTAAGAGCCCTACAATATTCAAATACTGTTTTCACCATTAGGAGATGACACTGTATTTAGTTCTAAAAAATCTCACTCAATGCATACTACATATAATTAAGAATGATATTTACGCGCTATCAATCACGGTTGGAAAAACTCTGTATACAAAACAGCTAGAATTTCAAGTAACTGATGAACATAAAAAATACTAAAATTCATTTCAGCTTTCATGTCTCTAATTCATATATTCTTCTAAATTTATTTTCAGCAAAATCTCCTATAGCACCTGTGCCAAGATTCATCTGCATAACTAGTTACATTCTCCTTTTTGCTATTATTAATAGCTTAGTAATAAAAGCTGTTAAACAGCAAAGGTGCGAAGTCTTAAATTAGACTTCGCACCTTATACAAATTTATAATCAGTGACGATACAAACACAAATGCAATAATATATACATAATAATCACTCATTATATCTGTTACTTCTTTAATCGGCTAGAGAGAATACAATATATAAACCAATCCTTTTACTTAGCCATCTCTCATGATTGGTTTGATTATTCCTAGATACTTAACGCCTTCTATACTCATTTCAAGCGGTAATCCATTCCGATTGAAATTACAAATGACAAAATTTTTCTGTTTTTCCTTTTTGCCTACTTGCTAAATTCAGCAATTAAAACGTTTTTAAAAGACTCTGGATTATTAATGTTAAAACTGTTCGAATTGATAGCAAGTGTATGTTTGCCTCCAAGTGTTCCACCAGCAAAAGTGGAAAACCCTAGAACGCCACCTCTGTGTCCCCATACCGAGACACCGTTCGGAAGCTTAATTTCAAGGATTCCAAGACCATATCCGGTTCCCTCTCTATTTGTAGGAACTGTAGTAAGCATTTGTTTTAACTGCTGTTCCTTCAGTAATTTACCACCTAGTAAGTAAGAGAAAAATTTGTTTAAATCATCAGCAGTAGAAATCATATCTCCATCTGAGCTACCTGGGTTAATATAAGTAACGTCTTTTAGCTCACTCGCTCCGTCTAGTTGCAAATAGCCACGGGCATGCTTGGTGCCTGGAATCACACTTGAATTACCAGGTAGAAATGTATTTGACAAATCAAGCGGTTCAATAATTCGGTTTTCAACCTCTTCCGCATAACTGTTGCCAGTTACTTTTTCAATAAGAATCCCCAGTAATACGTAACCTGTGTTTGAATAAGACCAACCCTTTCCTGGTGCAAAATCTGGGGGAAGAGAAATCCCCATTTTGACGAATTCTTCAGCCGTATACGATTTTTTTGTATCCATAATATCGAAGTCTTTTGAATTTATATAATCAGCAATACCACTTGTATGATTCAATATTTGACGGATAGTAATCTGGTTACCATCATATCCGTTTCCTTGAATAACGCCAGGTAACCATTTTTCAATGGAGTCGTCTAGATTCAAACGGTTCTCTCCAGATAATTGAAGTAGAACTGTTGCAATGAACGTTTTCGTCACACTGCCAATGCGAAAGCGAAAATCTGCTTTCATTGGTTTCTTAGTTCTCAGATCCGCTATCCCAGCCGTATAACTCCAAGTTTTACCACCCTTAGAAATTTGAGCGAGTATTCCCGGGTATCCAAGTTGCAGTTCATCTCGTATTGCTTTCTTAATGGAAGTACGATCGCTTTGCGTACTTGTTTGTAACGAACTAGATACATTTTGCGTAGGTTCTGCTTTTACAACTGATGTTGGTGTTATGTATAACAGGGAACTTCCACCTATTAAAAGTGCTAGACTTGCACATGTAATTTTACTGCGTGTTTTCATAAAGAATTCCTCTCTTCTATTAAAATTGTATAGATAGTTGATAGAAGTGTCATATACGAACCACACAGCTATCCATTCTCCAAATGATGAAAAGGCAACAATGCATTTGCAATCATTGTACTCATTATTTTCACAAAACACTCTTGTTACTGATTGTTTGTTTTATATGTAGGCCGTAATTGTTCCCCCCTTCACGCCTCCTTATATTTTTATCCTACACAATGAAAATCTCTTTTTTCTTACCTATTCCTTACAAATTCCTTACATTCAAAATCACTTGTACACTAGGGTTGAAGTAGCATCTGTGCCCGAAAGCGCAAAAAACACCGATGCTTTTCGCTTCAGTGTTTTTTGCGCTTTACATATTGAAGATTCATTTTACTCTTAACAGGTTAAATTGCTGATTTTTTCTAATACGATTATTCTTCTTACTATATAAAACAAATTTCATAGTATTATATGAAACACTTCTCAAGTTGTCATTAAGGCACATTATTCTAAATTTATTAATGTAGTTGAGATGGACTCACTTTTTGAATTTGAACGAGTATATCAAACGCTTTACCTAATGATATATCAATAGTTTTTGGTATATCAGGCCCTTCGGTAGTTATTCCAGCGAAAATTGGATGTTGTTCGTTTAACCAAGTTTTTGTCACGCCGTTCGCCTTACGTAAATCAATAAAAAATTGATCTTTTTTCACCTGTCCAAAAATGTAGTTATAACTGTTTGGATCATCCGATTTTAATGTTCCGTATGGGCCGAATTCACCATTGCTATTCTTGACATTGTATTGTCCTTCATAAACTGACGTTCCAATAGATACGTACCGTTTTCCGTAATATTCTGCTAAATGCTGCCCAGCTACTTTAGGGTATATAAAAGAAAGCATATTTGTTTTCGAAACGTGTCCATTATGTCCCCATACAATGGTTTTTCCTAAATGTTCTTCGGTCCACTTCGCATTTTCATACATTGCAATATCATGTTTCAAATAAAAATCCGATGGTTTATCAGGAGGTGACGCTAACATTGTAGTAAACTGTTCAATAATACGAGCATTTTGTTTTATCCATGCAAACTCTTTAGATTTTCCATTTAAATAACTTTTATTTTCTTCTAATAAAGCACTAATTTGTTTAGCATCTGAAATATACTTTTCTTTTTCTTCTTTCGTAAGGCTTTCAAAAGCATTCATATCCTTTGTTACAGGAATAAGACCTTTTATCTGCTCTTCTACTCTAGGCAATAGTTTTGAATTGTTCGCTTTAATATATTCTATTATATTATTATAAACATTCTCGTTTACTGATTGAATGTCCATCCCGATGATACGTACTTTAGATTTATGTTTTGGATTAGCATTATATTGCCGAATCCAATCAAGTAAATCTAGCATTTCTTTCGTCTTAAATACAGGTGTTAGATGTTGGCTTGGGTTTCCCTTACCAGTAAGAACATATCGATCAAGTTCCAAGGCCCTGTCCCATCCCTCTTCTAAAACTAGATTGGTAAAGCCCTTTTCAGATACTAAATAATTAACAATACGGTGTTTCATCGTAAAAACTTCATGAGCCCCATGCGTAGCTTCACCTAGACCTACAATTGAAGCTGAACCTACCATATTCTTAAGTGGTTTCAAATCATTAAGAGGTGCAGTTGGATTAGTTGTTTTTAAAGGCTTTGCATGTGCCTCTAACCATTTTGCTATTTGATTTGTATTGTAGGGAGCTGTAACAGAAACCTTTGTTTTCGAATCTGCATAAGTATTTCCTACAAAATGAGTCATTGTTATAGCAGAAGCAACAATTGCAATAATTATTTTCTTTTTCATAAAAAACCTCCTGAAATATTTACTTATAGCTTTTTGACATACTCTGCCAACTTCTATTTAAAACATTCATTTTCTTATTACTGTTCAGATACATTTATTCTAGTTCCTAAAACTCACTTATTTCTTAATAGGTTCTTAAGAAATTCTTAATTCACTTATACGAATATAAAACTACATAAGCTTCAATCCATTGTAGTGTAAACTCCTCATTGCATAACATCATAATGTATAGATATTCGTTATAAATGATGTTATCTAAAGTATTCAATTTCAGTATGTATTATTAACGTAGTTAATATATGGTTAATATGAGGTTCCAAATTTTGATTGTTTGTAGTCTCTTTATCATAGAGTTAATTTAGGGGTTATTTTTTGTTCACTTCATTTTTTTCGGCACTCTGCATCTAGACAGTATACGCATTGGCCACAGTTAGACTATTTCAAATCAAAAAAATAGATTACCTGTACACTAAAAAGTATAGCGCACAGATAATCTAGTTGTTTTTGAGATTAATAAAAGACTAATTTATTTTTTGAATTCTTCCATCAATAATAGACTGAATTGGTTCTTTTGATTTTTTTATATAATCTACTAATGCTTCAAAATCAGTTGGTCCTGTTTCAGCATCTTTACCGTTTTTAAAGGATACAAATCCATCTCCACCTGAAGCTAGAAATGCGTTAGCAACGACGCTGTAAGTTTTAGATGGAGTAATTTCTTCTCCATTTGTTAAGCGAATACTTGTTACTTTTTCTCCATTAGGCTTGTTCGCATCCCAAGTGTATTGGATCCCTGAAATTTGAAGCATTCTTGTTATATCTTTTTGCCATTGTTGATTTAAAATATCACGAATGTCTTGACCTGTTAAATTTACTTTTATTAATTGATTTCCGAATGGTTGAATACCATATATCTCTCCCCATGTAATATCACCAGCATCTAAGTCATTACGAATACCACCAGGATTCATAAGTGCAATTTGGGATTGCATTGTTGCACGCTGGGCATCAGCAACCAAATTTCCCAGAGTAGATTCACCAGCTGTATTTTGTTTGCGATCTAGTGGAGCAATAGACTTACCTACAACTTCATTAACAAGAGGTGCGATTTTTGCTTGATATTTCTCCATCTTCTTCTTTATTTTTTTATCAGGCTCCATGCCTTCATGGTAAGTTGTAACAATTTCTGCTTTTTTCTCAACAATATCTTGTGTCTTACGATCAATCTTTACATCAACATCAGCAAAAGCCATACCATATGAATTTGCTTGTACGACAAGTTTATTATTAACAGTTCCATTTACATAGGTGTGGCTATGCCCACCAAAAATAACATCGACTTCTGGATCAGTCTCATTTGCTAATCGGACGATATCACCATTTGTTACGCCGTTCCCATCTGTTATACCTCCGTTATGCGCAAGAACAACGATAGATTTAACGCCTAGTTTTTTTAATTGCTTTACGGATTTGTTAATAGCTTCAACTTCATCTGTAATTTCTACATTCTTTAGCATAGTAGGCATAACAAGGTTAGGAACATCTGTTGTCACGACTCCAATAAAGCCAACTGGAACTCCTTGTACCTTTTTTATAGTGAATGGTGGTAAAAATAAACGACCGGTGGATTTATTATAGAAATTCGCAGCAACATATGGGAATTTTGCTCCTTTAAAATTACCTGTTTTCTCATGGTATCCACCATAAATAAGACGATGCATTTCCTCAACACCTTCATCAAATTCATGATTTCCTATCGTTCCAACATCGAATTTCAAATCATTTAGAAATTCAATTGTAGGTTCGTCTTGTAATAATGCTGAAACAGGAGTACTTGCTCCAACAACATCTCCAGCATGTACCTTTAATGTATTTGGATTTTGTTTTTCACGATCACGTAAATAAGCCCCTAAGTACTCAATTCCCCCTGCATCTTTATTGTTAATTTTTTTTACAGTGTCTAGTTGCCCATGAAAATCGTTAATACCGAGCATTTGTACATCTATGTAGCGGTTTTGTTCTGTACTCGCTTGGATTGAAGGCGCAGCAAATACACTAGTAAAAGTAACTGTACTTAATGCTAAAGCAACTGGAATGATTTTTTTCAACATAAAATTTCTCTCCCCTAATTAAAATCTGACATAATACGATGTTATTTTAATATATCAAGAGAATTATTTCCATAAAAATTCTACCAATTATAAAAATTAATAAGATTTTATTGTTTTCTGACAAGATATTTCTTCCTCAAAAAAAATGTACATTTCTTTGTTTTGAGGATTATTCAAAATATTATCTTGATAGTAAAATAACAATACTTCTAAGAAATCTAAAAAACTCTAATCAATACATTTTAGCTGTTAAGAAGAATATTCAATCCAAAATTAATGGATATTTATCAGCCTAACATCTCAATATCACCATTTAAAAAGATGCTCCTGGATTTATCCAAGAGCATCTTTTTTTAGATTTATTTTTACTTGTTTATAATTTATCAATTAACAATTATATAGTTGTAATCAGTCCTTTAAAAATAATAGGAGTGCTTCATTAAATTCTTTAGCATGAGTTGCGTTTAACCCATGAGGACCGCCCTGTATTAAAGCGAGTTTACTACCAGGAATGGCATCATATGTACGTTTTCCACTTAATTCAAAAGGTACAGTTGCATCAGAGTCACCGTGAATAATAAGAGTAGGTATATTAAACTTCTCCAGGTCTTTTCTAAAATCTGTCTTACTAAAGGCGGTAATACAATCAAGCGTTCCTTTAGGTGATGCACTGGCTGCAATATCCCAATTATATAAACGGAATGGTTCACTAACTAAATCTGTTCGATTACCAGCCGCGAAAAATCCCTTAGTAAATTCATCAAGAAATGCAAGGCGGTCATTTATCACACCACTTTTGAATGCTTCAATTGTAGCATCATCTAATGCCCCTTCAGGATGATCCTCTGATTTGTATAAATATGGAGGCACTGCTCCAGCAAAAACAGCCTTTTCAATACGATCTGTTCCATACGTACTAATGTACCGGGCTACCTCGCCTCCACCCATAGAAAAACCAACAAGTGTGACATTTTGAAGCTCTAAATGTTCTAATAGTTGATGTAAATCAGAAGTAAAGGTATCATATTCATACCCTTCCCACGGCTGAGATGATTTTCCAAACCCTCGACGATCATACGTTATAACTCTGTATCCAGCCTCAACAAGAGCTGGAACTTGGTATTCCCAAGATCGACCACTTAACGGCCAACCATGAATTAGTACAACTGGTTTTCCTGTGCCATGATCCTCATAATATATCTCAATTGGTGCTTGATTTTCGGTTCCCACAGTAATTTTAGCCATGCTTCTACCTCCAAAAAGTATTCTAATATGTATCCTTTTCTTCAATAATCCGGATGAATCTCACAATCTATTTATGCACGTTTATGTTGTGAACTCTAAGTATGAAACTCTATTGTTCCAATGCATTCATTTTCTCCTTTTGGAACAATCCCCCCTCTAATACCTTTTTCATCATAAAATAATTACTGAACATTACTCATATTCAATTGTAATAACAAAAATAGGTGACTATCAATATTGTTCTATCTATAGGATGTATAGGTAAAACCAATCTATTTTATAGTGAAAACAACTATAGTTACGACCTATACAAATTATAGAAAATTTAGAATTGATTAATGAATCAGTTTTCAAATACTATAAATTTGTATAGCACTTCATGTTCTGTGAATGCTGCTATAACCAATATTATTGGTCAGCTTAGTTATAAACGAAGAAACTTATGATAGTATTTGACTATTTAAACTTTCTTCGATTACTTAATTTTTAGGAGGAATACATAATGACTGATCTCTATTCTCGTATTAACAAAGATGATGCTGTCGTTCTTTTAGTAGATCATCAAACTGGTCTTATGTCCGGACTAGTACGTGACTATGGTGTTGATGAATTCAAGAACAATGTTTTAGCTCTTGCTCATACTGCTAAGTTTTTTGATTTACCAGTTATTTTAACAACAAGTTTTGAAAACGGACCTAACGGACCTTTAATGCAAGAATTGGTTGATCTCTTTCCTCATGCACCAAAAATAGCTCGACCTGGACAAATTAACGCATGGGATAATGATGATTTTGTAAAAGCAATCGAAGAAACTGGAAAAAAGCAACTTATCATCGCCGGCGTAGTTACGGACGTTTGTGTTGCTTTCCCTGCACTTTCCGCTATAAAAGCTGGATATGAAGTATTTGCTGTTACTGATGCTTCAGGAACTTTCAGTAAACAAGTTGCAGATGCTGCAAATACTCGTATGGCACATAGTGGTGTGCAACTTATGAACTGGTTTAGCGTAGCTTGCGAATTACAACGCGATTGGCACAACGATGTCGAAGGTTTTGGCAATTTGCTTGCTAGCAATCTTCCAGGCTATCAAAATATAATTGGAAGCTATATGGGCGCGCAGCGAGATCTTAGTAAACAAAATGCATAATAGCTTTTCTTTCAAAAAACTAGATAGTATACATTTAGTGCTGATTAAATCAGCACTCTCTTTTAAATTAAAAGGTATAGCAAATATTTTATTTTTACGATTACAGGTTTAATTAACAGAAAATATATTTTTTCAATAATATTAATTTTAAACAATTAAAAAAGGAGCTGTTTATTATGAGTAATTTAGAATTGTTAAATCCGGAGAACAGTGCATTAATTTTAATTGATTTTCAACCTCAAATGACTTTTGGAGTTGCAAGTATTGATAGACAAACATTGATTAATAACGTTATGCTGCTTGCTAAATCAGCAAAAACTTTTAACGTACCTACTATTCTTACTACAGTTGAAACACGCAGCTTTTCTGGTTATTTTTGGCCACAAATTCTTGATATATTCCCAAACCATGAAATTATAGAACGTAGTTCAATGAACTCTTGGGAAGATCCGAAATTTGTTGAGGCAGTTAAAGCAACCGGTAGAAAGAAATTAATATTTGCAGCACTTTGGACTGAAGTTTGCCTTGCATTCCCTGTGCTTGAAGCAATTAAAGCTGGCTATGAGGTGTATGCAGTTGATGATGCTTCAGGTGGTACTAGTTTGACAGCACATAACGCTGCTATGCGTCGTGTAGAACAAGCTGGTGCAACTCCAGTGACAGCAATTCAAGTTTTACTTGAATACCAACGTGACTGGGCACACAAAGACACTTATGATGCTGTAATGGAGATTGTAAAGGAACACACTGGTGCTTATGGTCAAGGTGTAGAATACGCATATACTATGGTGCATGGCGCACTTCCAAGCAGGAAAATATGAAACAAGAAGGAGTAGCTGTCGAAGAGACTTATACAGGGAACACGATGGATGCTGGCAATCCAGTAACAACGATTGTTACATGGGAAATTCAAGAAGGTAGAGAAAAACAGTTTGAAACATGGAGACATGAAATTGAGGCTGCGGCTACTAAATTCCCAGGACATTTAGGTGTAAATCTAATAGTCCCAAGTAACGAATCCAGAGAGTATACTGTTATTTTTCGCTTTGATACGTATGAGCATCTACGTGCTTGGCAAGAATCAGATGTTCGCCGGGATTTGTTAAAAACGGCCGAGCAATTTCAAGCCACTAATCCAACTTACAAAACTGAAAGCAGTTTGGCTTATTGGTTTGTTACTCCGAAAACGCCAGTTCCACCTCCAAAATGGAAAATGTCTATCGTTACCCTTCTGGGTGTATGGCCTCTTAGCATGTTAGTTCCTAAAGTGATAGGACCTATTATAAAACATATGAATCCTATTATGTCAGCTTTTTTTGTTTCTGTATGTATAGTTTCCTTGCTATCATGGGTAGTCATGCCGATTTTCGGTAAATTATTTCATCCATGGTTACAAAATAATAGAAAGTAGACGAGGTGTGAACATGAATTTACCGGATATGATCTTATATAACGGAAAAATTACTACCCTTGACCCATCTCAGCCTGAGGTATCTGCTATCGCCATAACTGATGGTTTAGTCACTGCAGTAGGTGGAGATGAGCTTCTTAATAGTGCCACGGAAAAAACAAAAAAAATAGACCTTAAAAGAAAGAGAGCTATTCCAGGCCTGAATGACTCCCATATACACGTGATTCGTGGTGGTCTGCATTATAATATGGAATTACGTTGGGAAGGCGTGCCATCACTTTTTATTGCTCTAGAAATGCTCAAAGAACAGGCAAGGCGTACACCTGCTCCTCAGTGGGTAAGAGTAGTTGGAGGTTGGTCTGAATTTCAATTTAAAGAGAGACGGATGCCAACATTAGAAGAGATTAATGCTGTTTCTGAAGACACGCCTGTCTTTGTGCTACATCTTTACGATAGAGCACTTGTAAATCGTGCAGGGCTACGTGCACTGGGATACACGAAAGATACCCCAGACCCTCCAGGCTGTTTAATTCAGCGGGATAAAAGAGGTAATCCAACAGGCCTTTTAATTGCTAACCCTAACGCTTCTATTCTTTATTCAAGTTTGGGTAAAGCTCCAGTACTTAATCTTGACGACCAGATTAACTCAACTCGCCATTTTATGCGTGAATTAAATAGATTAGGTATTACAAGCGCCATCGACGCAGGTGGCGGTTTCCAAAATTACCCTGATGACTACAAAGTTGTTGAACATTTAGCCGAGAAGGAACAATTAACTTTGCGTATTGCTTATAATCTATTTACGCAAAATCCTAATCATGAATATGAAGACTTTGCTTCATGGGCAAAAATTGTTTCTCCTGGTCAAGGAAATGATAAGTATAAAATGAATGGTGCCGGAGAAATGTTAGTATTCTCGGCAGCCGATTTTGAAAAATTTCAAATGCCACGGCCCGAACTAGCTACAGTAATGGAAGCCGACTTAAAGAAAGTAATTTCTCTATTGGTGGAAAACCGTTGGCCATTCCGTTTACATGCAACTTATGACGAGTCAATCACACGTTTCTTAAATGTATTTGAGGAAGTTAACAGAGAAATTCCTTTTAATGGGCTACGCTGGTGGTTTGATCATGCAGAAACAATCTCAGATCGTAGTATGGAACGTGTTAAGGCTTTAAATGGCGGTATTGCCATCCAAGACCGCATGGCTTTTCAAGGTGAATACTTTGTTGACTTATACGGAAAGGAAGCTGCAAAGCATACTCCTCCGATTTATCGTATGTTAGATCTTGGTATACCTGTTGGCGCCGGTAGTGATGCAACAAGGGTTTCCAGCTATAACCCTTGGGTCGCTCTTTACTGGATGGTTGCCGGAAAAACCATTGGTGGTCTTTCCATATACGATGAAAAAAATAAACTTGATAGAAAAGTAGCCCTGGAATTATATTCAAAAGGAAGTGCGTGGTTCTCTGGTGATGAAGGTAAAAAGGGAACCCTTGCAGTAGGTCAGTTTGCTGATATTGCTGTATTGTCTGCTGACTACTTTACTGTGCCAGAAGAAGAAATCAAAGACCTTGAATCATTACTTACCATTATGGGTGGGCAGGTTGTTTATGGAAATGATGAATTTAAAAATTTATCACCTGAATTGCCGCCAGCATCACCTGATTGGTCACCGACGGGCGTTTATGGTTATGGTGGTGCTAACCTAGCAAACACTATACTTTCTCACGATTCCCATGATAACAAGTTACATAGTTGTAGTAACCCTCTCCATCAACACACTCATACCGTAATAGGAAAAGATGGAACTAAATGGGGGATTGGTTGTACTTGCTTTGCTTTCTAAATCAAAACCACCGGTATAATGCCGGTGGTTTTCTTTCTACAATAAGGATATGTAGATTCAAAATAGCAGTGTATATCCCTACATGGAATCTGTTACTATGCGATAAGACCAAAGAATTGATTGATTAACTTAACTTGTTTTTGATAGCCTTCTCTCCTTGCAAACTCTGTCTTTTTTCCTTAATTAAAAGTCAATGGTATCCCCCTTTTTGATCGACTACACCACACATATAACCCCACTGTCCTTTGACTTTAATATAGATTTTAATTTTTTCAATTGTTACACTAGAATCATTATTATTTCTATTACACTGATACTTTTTGAGAATCATTTAACTTCTGCATAAAGATGCGTGCTGCAAAACTTAAAAATTTATCATCAAAGTGTATAAGATTAATATCTTGACTTGGTGTTGGATCAGTAATACGAACTATGCTCAAAGTATCATTATTAACAAAGTTAACCAGTGAAAGAGGTATTATGGCAACCCCATGTCCATTGTATACAAGGCTCAATAGAGAAATAGAAGATTTTGTTTCTATATTTGCTTCAGATAAAGATAACCCTAAACTCTCACAATATATCTTAATAGATTCACGACAACTACATGAAACCATTACTCTACTGAGCCCCACTAATTCTCGAAAAGAAACAAATGATTTATCATTCAAAGGATGATTTTTTGGAATTACAAGGACGAGCTCTTCACTATACAAAAGGGTGTTTGTTAATGTGTCTGGAATTTGAGCACTACGTGTAATCCCGAAATCAATATTTTTGTCAACGATTTGATTTACAGCAACTTCGGATTCTATAATCTTTACTACAATGTTGGGATAATGTTGTTGAAACTTCATAATATAAGGTGTTAAATAAGTGAGATCCTCTAATAGACCTCCTATAGTAATCACACCTCTTTTTACACCCTTTAATTCAAAAATTTCATTATAAACGTCATCAAATTGTTGCATGATAAATTTTCCTTTATCAAATAGCAGCTTACCCGCTTCTGTCATTTTGATACCTCTTCCAACTCGATGAAACAAGGGTGTATCAAGTTCACCTTCTAAAACTCGTATTTGTTGACTTAAAGTCGGCTGTGAAATACCTAGAACTTCCGCAGCTTTAGTGAAACTATTATTATTACAAACTTGAATAAAATACTCTAAATGACGTAATTCCATTCTTGATACCCACTCTCCGCTTTATGAAAGATTTATAATTTAAAGGACGATATGTATACGTTAACATAACAACTTTATTTCATATTATACCGATTGAAATTACACGCTTTATTCATTTTGTATTATAATAAATTTACTACCATTTATTAATTTTTCCTCCTATTTATTTAAATTATATTTAATTAGGACATTACTAATTCGAGATATATTTCTAAAGATTTATAGTTCTAGTGCATAATACCCTAATTTTTTCAACTTTTCGATTATCATTTTTTTCTCAATATAGTCCAAACCACCAAATATTTGCTGAATCGCCTCTTTATGCTGAGGAAAAATAATATCCATTAGTTCAATACCTTCTGAAGTAATTGACGCATACGTGACACGGCGGTCTTTAGGACATGGTTTTCGTATTAAGAACCTCTTCTTTTCCAACTTATCCACTACATACGTGATACTACTACTTGCAAGTAATATTTTGTCTCCAATTTTTTGTATAGGCTGATCGCCTTTACTATACAGTAGCTCAAGCACTGCAAATTCTGTTGGATTAAGTCCATAACTTTTTATATCCTCTTCAATACGCTTAGTAATTGACTGTATTGCCCTAGATAATATAACAAATAACTTTAAAGATAAGCTCTCATCGTTAATCACGCTCATAATTACCAATCCTTTACAAGTTATCTTGAATTCGAGATTCATTATATTATCGTCAAAATATTATGTCAATCATTCATTTTAGCTTTATCAATCCATTTATAATTTATTTCTCAACATATGACATATGGAATTAGAAGAAAACAATTGTTAATATATAAGTATCTCAATTACGTTATTTCTTTTAAAGAGAGCTTGTTTTTAATCACAAGTTCTCTTTTGCCATATTCTAAATTGAATTCGGACAAATTTCAGATGATGAGTCTGCCCCCCCCAAGTATATGATATAGTTTTTTTAACAAAGGTTAGAGCCCTCCTACAAGAAGGAGGGCTCTAATCTTTCATATAAATATTCACCATTTTTATCATTGCGAGGACATCAAAACTTTAACTTGATGGGGATATGGTGCTATCTCAATTAACAAATATTACAAACCATATATCTATCATATTTTTTATAAACAGGATTAATTAGATTTAAAAAAAGATTTCTTTTTCTTTACTCGTAATAAGTCACCTGTCCATCCTTTGAATCGCATATACATACCCGCTGTTGTGAAAATAATAAATAAGAGAGCGATTAAATAGCTATATTTCCATTCTAGTTCAGGCATGTATTTAAAATTCATACCCCATAATGCTCCTAAGGCTGTCAAAGGCGTACTCACAGCAGTTAATACAGTAAGAGCTTTCATAATTTCATTCCCACGATGAGAAGAAACAACTTCTTGTAAATGAATCATCGTGTCTAATTCTTCTTGGTACTCTTTAACAAGTTGTAATCCACGCTCTAATTTTACGTGTGTTTGTTTATAACAAAGGGTGTTTGTTAGTTTTTCTAACCAAGCTTCTTTTAGGCCTTGTAACACTTCTTGTATTAAGCGAAACACATGTGTGTTCATAAATAATTCATGACGAATATGATAAATCCTTTCTAAAACTGCTATGTTATTATGATGATAAAAATCCCATAATACATTTCTGAAATTGTTTTCAAAGTAGTCAAGCTTTCGCAAATAGTGAGATATAAACATTGATAAGATAGCACATAATCCTTCAGCAGAACTATTACAATTTTTTGTACCCATAGGGATATTATGTATTAATTTTTGGAAATCCTCTTCCTCCTTTTCCTGAACTGTTATCAGTATTCCATGAGCTACGAAATAATGAAGAAATTTTTGAATTTTGGCGTCCTTTTTATCTTGATCATATAAAAACGAACCATATACACAAGTTTGACTTGGTGATAACGTATAAACATATAATCCATTTTCACAAGGAGAACTTATTTTCTTTACAAATTGAGCGAAATAAGATGTTACATCACGAGGGATTATAGAAGAAAATTTTTCAAGCTCACTAGTTTTCACATGATACCAACTCCATTTCGTCATTTTTATGCATTCCATATTATTCTTCCTTTCTAAATAGTTTTATGTTTAATCGAATCATAACCGTAATATGACATTTGTATGTAGGTATTCATGTCTTGGAGGAAAAGTTTTTAGATCATCTAAATTACAAAATAAATGACATAGGAGGCCTTATTCTTTTAAAAGGAAGACCCCCTATATATTAATTATTTTTATTCTCAATTTTAAACATTTCCTCTATACAATCACTTTTTATCTTTTCTTATAAAGAATTTATTATATGTGGAAAAGAAGCTACATAATTTGGCACGTCTATTCAACGAACTCCATTTCAGTCGTTATTATAATTTGGATTCATATGCAGATTGATTGGTGATGTCGTCAAATACTTGACTCCCAATAATGTAGTATCCATGAAGTGCAGCCTCTTTCGAAGCGTCTACCATACGGAAAGAAGAAATTTCACTTTGCATTTTTTCAATTCGTTTTTTGTGGAGATCTACTATTCCTCCTGTCCAAATAATAGTATCATACTGTTCTAACGTAAATTGTTCTTGTAATACACGTATGACGTCTTGGAAGTGTGCATCCAACTCTTTTTGAATCAAAGTATGAACCTGACTTGTCTCATGATTTTCTTCTCGACATTCATATCCTTTTTCTAATATGTTTGGCATGTCGTTAATATGCAATTGATTACTTTCACCCTCATAATTCTGCACGATATTCTTAATATTTTTCAAAGGCTTGCTACATCCTAGTTCCGTCTCATAATGATTTAAAATGAGATTCTGTTTCATATCTGTCATTTCTAATGTACGAAATCCACCATCAATAATTAAGATACGATCTCGTTCCTGAATGATTCCCTCTTTTAAGAAATAGGCATGTAAAGCGACCGGTTGCTGAAGAATCAAAGCATTTTCCACCGTAATATGAATAAATTTCCCATCAATTTGCACGGAAGTTTCTTTTTTTAGTGCACGTTGTAATTGCTCATGCTGACTACCAAAACAAGTGATGGGAAGCCCGGTAACAACTAGAGGTAACACGACATTTTCTTTATAATCCTTTGCAATGCAACCAAATATTTGTTGTTTAAATCGTTCGCTTTCATAATAATTTTCTATTTCATCGTCAAATGGAGGAAGAAATGAAGCGTCAGATTGATGTGCTTCATTTCCCATGTAGTATGCAAAGTCTAAGTCTATAAAACTTACCTTTGTTAAATCTTCACTTTCAGCATGATTAGGTACAGGGGCTAGTGTGGAAGCTTCACTCTTGACTGTCATCTCAGAAGCTACATCCTGTCGATATGCCCTTTTGGTAAAGCCAATTCCTACATCAATTGCATACAGAGATTTCATACTTTTTTCCCCACTTTCTATTTTTAGAGTTAAATCTAGGCACTCTCTTCTTTCCCTTCTTTCACATATTTCTTTTCATTTTTCGTTTTTTCCCCGTCTAAGTTCTTACTATTTTCATTTATTTCGTAATCCTTTTCATCTGTTTTCTTTTTATTATTTTCGTTTTCTGTTAAGTCTTTAATGGTAGAAATGACAACTGGTGTGGCTGTAAGCAGTTGTGGTAATGTTTGTTTTGCAACATTAGCTGCAGTTACAGAAAATTGTTTACTTGTCTCAGTTACCTTCTCCAATGTTTCCTTTATGTTTCCTTCTTGTAGTTTTTCTTTTACGCTTTTTCCTTTTGTTTGTATAGTTTTCCGATTTTCTTTTTTTAATAGGGAGACTATGACTCCGGTCGTAATTCCAATCACAGTATATTTAAATATTGTATGTTTCATTTTTCTCATCCTTTTCTATTTTTATTTTCTTCAATGCTACAACCTAAAATAATTACCTTACCTATTTATCAGATGTTGCAATCTATTACAGAGAATGATAGTTTTGCGGCTGCCTATCATTCGCCATTGGTACTTCAGCTGTTACTAGGAGTAAAATCTTCCCTTGATCTAGTTTTTCTTCATATAAGTTAGCTTCCTCCTTCGACAACCCCATTTCTTCCATTTGATTTCGAAGTTCGTCCCCTTTTTTGGAGAAAAAGTTGATAATACTTGTTCCCAATCCTTGTTCTTTTACTCCAATCGTATTTGTGTCTGTATCATCCGCAATCCTTTTTGTTATATGTTTTTCATGTGCTAAAACATAAATGTCATCGTGGCGAACCCCTTGCAATTCTAGCTCTTTTACTTTCATAACTACTTCCTGTTCATTTTGATATTCATACACTACCGTTTTTCTTTCATTCGTATGCATGGTATCTTTCCTCCTTTAGATTTTTTATTTAGTTGTTATGTAATATGTAATACACCTATTTTAAAGATGTTAAACCTAAATTTTCAAAAAATTTCACACAATAGGTTATTCATGTTTTTAATATCAAAGAAATGTCACAAGAACTTTGCTTTGATAAAAGCGCTACAAATAACGATTTGTTTGGAAGGCAAGCCCATTGTTTTATAGAAATCATAGAAAAATAAAAAAGCACTCCTTTTCAAAGAGTGCTTTTAAAAAACATATAACCTAATAAAAATATTTCTATTTTGATTACGGAAAGAAAGTCTTTATTAAAACATATGGTTGCTAATTTAATTGCGATTTGCCTTGCACCCAAGTAACAATATCATCTAAAACATACTCAGGGATATTAGTAGGACTATAATATTCATCTGGCTTACTTATTCCCCCATCCCCCTCTGTAAAGAAATGATTTAACTTTGGATATAGTCGATAATCTACATTATCTCGTTCTTTTAATTGTTCTTTCCAAAGAGGAATTTCAATTTTTGATTGAACTTGATAGTCTCGTTCTCCTTGAATAATAAAAAGCGGTGTCTTTTGTTCTTTTGACATTTCCACTGCTTTAATTTTATGGATAGAATCCTTACTTCACAGGATTTTTTTGCTGTTTTCACTATATCCTTACTATACAAATGAAAATATACAACGATACTAAATATACAAACTTTGCATAAAAAAATGATTTTATAGTATCTTTTTAATATCCATGTCCGCCTTGCCAACCACCATGTCCGCCCGGCCAACCACCATGTCCACCTTGCCAACCACCATGTCCACCTTGCCAGCCACCATGT
This sequence comes from Bacillus sp. CCB-MMP212, assembly GCF_022748145.1. Taxonomy (NCBI): domain Bacteria; kingdom Bacillati; phylum Bacillota; class Bacilli; order Caryophanales; family Bacillaceae; genus Bacillus; species Bacillus sp. CCB-MMP212. The sequence continues at coordinate 376,006 of NZ_JALDQE010000006.1, read as the reverse complement.
CCGCCTTGCCAGCCACCATGTCCGCCTTGCCAACCACCGTGTCCGCCTTGCCAACCATCGTGTCCGCCTTGCCAACCACCGTGTCCGCCTTGCCAACCACCGTGTCCGCCTTGCCAACCACCGTGTCCGCCCGGCCAACCACCGTGTCCACCTTGCCAACCACCGTGTCCACCTTGCCAACCGCCTTGCCAACCACCGTGTCCACCCGGCCAACCACCGTGTCCGCCTTGCCACCAGCCTGCATAGCCTTGTCTCTGTGAGTTCATTCCTTCGCATCCCTTCTTATTAAAAATTCAAATACTGTAACTGGGTATTCTCTAAATATAATTATGTATCCCAAAAATAAATGTATCCGCAAACATCCCGATTATTGGTAAAGTAATTATCTAATGAAAAAAACATTTATTATTGCAAATCTAAGCTCTATTATTTTTTGCTTTTCCAAAATTTTTTCGCTATTTTATTAGCGTAATACTTTTTAGATTCAATTTCATCATAGTTACTTAGTATTAGAACAGACCGATCATTACTTGCGATCCTTTTTCAACATTACATCAGAATCCATAGTTGGGCTTTAATTATACAAAGAAAACGATACTTCACTATTGAAGTATCGCAAAAAAACTATTTACTTACATTATTATGACTATAACCCTATCCGGTATTAGTTACTCACCTAAAATTGCAAATGGGCTAAATGATTCATAATGAATCATTTCCTTTTCTATACTGTGTTCTTTTAATACTGGAGCCGTTGACTGCACAATTTGTATTGTTTTCTCGTCAATCATAAATGGTACATCCCTTCGTATACAATGTTTTTATAAAACATTAGCATTATTTGAAATTTACCTTTCATAATTTCATTTTTTACTTTTAACTTCAGAATATCGAATCTTTTTTTATTATGGATCTAAACTGATCCAATAGTGATTCTGGCGCAATTGCTCTGAAGTTTTTACACTAGAACCTTCTTATTTACGCATTGAAAAATGTTACCTATAACGGAAAAGCCCAGATAGCGATGTGGCGGCACTATTATTAAAGGCATTTCTCCTTCTAAAACAGACAGTACTTGTAATTTTAGTACGAATCACAGTTGAATTCATGTTACTTAATCGTACCCATTCCGGCAATTTTAATCTTAACCTTGACGTTTACATCGCCTTTTGCTAATTCGTTACCCCAATTATTTTGTATTTTTTTCCATTTAGGATATGTGTATGTTCTTGCATATCCTCCAAGCCCAATAGGATCAATTTTGGCGGTTTGTATTTTTTGTATTAATTGCTTGAAATCAGCTTCCAACTTAGTTTCAATCGCCTTTTGTAATTTTGCTGCGTCCTTTCTAGTGTTAAACGAAAAAAGTCGTTCTGTAATACCGATTCTCATCTTTACATCTACATTAAATATAAAATGATCATCATATCTTGCCTTTGTCTTTACTTTAATACCATAGGCAGTAAAACTTATCAAATCTTTATCTTGACTATCTGAATTTAGCTTAATTGGAACTGTAAATGGTAACTCCCCTGCAGTTCCTTGTTGCAAAATGCGTAAGAGTTTGTTTTCATCAGGTTTCAGTGTTAATTTATACTTTCCTTTTTCATCCAATAAGGCTGTACCTGTCACCCATATTTTATTCTTTTTTTTCAGTTCAGTAATATTTGCTGTTAGCCCTTTGTCTGCTCTTTGTTCATATAATTCTTGAAGTGTTGTTTTCACCGTGATATTTCTTAAAAAAGCGGTATCAACTAGTTTTGTTAAATATATAGGAAGCCTTGGTTTATCTTTTGGACTATAGAAGATGACGTCTGAAACAGGTCCATCTACAGCGACAACCCTTGCGGTAACTGTATTTTTGGGATCACGGTAAAATGGATCAAGGTAAATTTCCCAGTTTTTTTGTTTCAGTAGCCTTTTTCCAACTAAAATAACCTGTGTTTTACTTCCGGCGGTAAGTGCCATAACCGTAGCATCAAATTTGTCTCTTGCTTTTCGAACCGTAGCAGATTTCACACCAGTAGTTTCTTCTTTTATTTTTGCTTCTTTATTGAAAACAGGGCTTGATATATACACTAATAAATTATCATTAGGATCTAAATCGATACCAAGAATAAGAGTAAGAGAAACATCTTCAACATTTCTTTGATCGAAGCATCCAGTCATCAAGAACACCAATAACAAAATACAACATAGTACTTTTCTTTTCAATGTATTCTCCTCCGGCGAAACTTCTCATATAGACAGCAATACAGCCATAAAATAATAGGTAATATATATGTTACTCCTAATCCAGTATTCGATAATACCTGTTGCCAAATTTCAGATTCATTCCAACTAGGATGAGTCCAAAATGTGAATCCGATAATAAGCAATAAGAGAACAACTACATGAGAGCTGTGATCTTGTTTTCCAAGTAATTGGCTTGAACAAAATACAGAACAGTATAGGGCAGGGATCCATGATGTGGAAACAATGGTTAAGTAAACAGCCAATAAAATCATGTCAAAACGTTCTAAAAAACGAAATTCAATTACTTTCAGTAAATTTATTACCGGTTGATTATATTGCGTAATGCTATCAGGGCTAAAATAGGCAAAGCAAACAATAGTAGCAAATAAATAAAATAACATCGTTAAGGTGTTTGCTATAACCATTCCATGGACTGCATACTGTTTTTTTTGTAAAAATGGATATAAAAAGAAAGCAATATCAAACCCTAAATAAGCATAAACAGTGCTTGGTACAGCGGTTAATATCGGTTTCCACCCTTCTTTTAAAAGCGGAAAGAAAGGCATCCAGCTTCCATTCCCTATAAGAGGGATTAAAAAAAATATCGGAATCCAAAGCGCCATATAAAAAAAAAGTTCGGCGTATCGTCCTAAAATACTAGGACCGTTACGTGCAACAAAATAAGTAGGAATCGAAAACAAAAAGATAACGATATAGTCAGGCGTTTTCGGGAGAAGCCATCCCTTAAGGTAAAGCATAGCGTTTATAAGAACGATACAAGAATAAAAAGCGAAGTACATCATGTAAATAACAACGAATGCTTTCCCTACTATTTTTCCAAACAATCGTATAAGAATATCATAAATCGTATCCTCAGGATATCTTGCAGCTGTTTTCACTATAAACACACCTGATATTGTGGAGAAAATCCAACCAATCAATATAGCTATCCATCCATCTGTTCCAGCCTTTTCTGCAAGCACACGTGGAAGCGATAAAACGCCAGTGCCCACCTGCACTCCATTAATTAAAATAATATACTGCATAAGAGTGATTTCATTATAGGCATACTTTTTCATAATTTCACCTTTTATTACGATTCTTTCCTTGTCGAATAGTTTGATCGGTTCCATTCCCCTTAGGACGCCTTCTTATTGTCCATAAAGGAAAGCGTACAAAAACATCTTTCATATCTGCAAAACGAAAGGGTGCTAATGGTGTTCCGTAAGAAGTACCTAGCGATTTAAGACTACTTAGATGCCCAATTAAAGTCATCCACCCGATAACAAGTCCTACAATTCCAAATAAGGCAGCTGCTAGCATCATTGGAAAGCGTAAAAGTCTTACTGCCGCTCCCATATCATAGTTAGGGATAACAAAAGAAGAGATGGCGGTAACAGCAACAACAATAATCATAATATTGCTTACAATTCCCGCCTGAACAGCCGCCTGGCCGATGACAATACCACCTACAATTCCAACTGTCTGACCAATCGGAGTAGGTATCCGTAAAGCCCCTTCTCTCATCGTTTCCAATGTTATTTCCATAAGTAACGCTTCCATAACTGGAGAAAAGGGTACGCGCGTTCTTGATTCAGCAATAGATAAATATAGCTCTACAGGAATAACTTCAAAATTAAAGGAAATAAACGCAACATAACTCGCAGGCAGAAATAAAGCAACCATAAAGGCGACAAAACGAAGCAACCGAATAGACGAAGCAACTAACCACCTTGTACCGTAATCATCCACTCCTTGAAAAAAGGAAATAAAATTTGTTGGAGTAATTAATACATTAGGTGAATGATCCATTACAGTTACAAATCTGCCCTGTAAAATGTGAGATACAGCCAAATCAGGTCTTTCAGTTAATATAAATTGCGGAAACGGTGAGTAAGGGTGATCTTCAATGAATTCTATAAGTTCGCCATTACTAGCAACAGCGTCGATTGTAATATTTTGAATTCGTGTTTCTAATTCCTTCAGCACATCTTCAGAAGCTACATCTTTCAAATATAAAATAGAAATTTTGGTTTTGCTCCGTACACCAATTATTATTTCTTTTATCGCTAATTCACGATGAGGAATATATCTTCGAATCATTGCGATATTTTGACTTCCAGTTTCTATGAAAGCTTGATGTGCTCCTTTTAGAGCTATTTCGTTATGTGCGTCCTCAACACTTCTTTGTGGCCACCCTTTTGTATCCAATTGATGTGCTGTTGTTCGACTGTGAATTAATAAAACACTATCTCCCCCAAAAATAGCATTTTCAATCTGACTTAATGTATTAATAATCTTAATTTGTCCTAACGGAATTGGAAGTTCTCTATTAGTATCAAAATCAATATTCATCAAAGGACTGAGAACATGATTTTGAATCAATTCTTTATCTGTTAATCCAGATAAGTATACTAAGGCTGCTTCTAATCCACCTACTGTTATTTGAAACTGCCGAATTACTAAATCAGGCGCTTGACGAAATATATTCTGAATATGAGCTATGTTTTTGGATAAATCAGCGTCTAAGAGGGAGTCTTCAATATTTTTTTCCTGAAAATGAGTATTGTCTCGTATTGAACATGACTTAGGGTTGTCTCTATATTTTAAACGCCTCAAAAATTTAGCCATGATTCCCTCACTTTCTATGTACCTTTTATAGTATGTTTAGTATGCATATATTAAGGAAAAATATCCTAATAGTTCCTACAATTACACTTTTAAGACATTAGATACATTTCTTGCTGTCTTTTTTACTTATGTATTCCTTTTTGTTGTTGATGTAACTTTTCAATTGTAACTGACACACATTTGAAACTCTAAACCCTCTCTCTTCCCTAACAACTACTAATTTTAAAATTTCAGAATCTAAATTGTGTAAATTCCCCAATACTCGCTACCCTATAAAGATACATGTTTAACATGTTGGTGATAGTTTTTCTTTTCTCTTCTATATGTTCTAGTGACATAATGTTTGGTTAAAATAACCTTTAAACTCTTTTTAAGAAAAACTTAAGAAAATCTCCCTTTATTCATAAGAATTTTTTTCTATACTGAAGCATGTAAATGAACAAGAGGAGAAACGATAATGAGAAAATTTGTAATTTGCATATTAGGAATAGGCCTTCCTATATACTTACTACCTTTCATATTACGCGGGGATTTAGACAGATTTAATCCGATTGCTGAAGAAAAAAATGTATATGCCGTTGCGAAAGGATATGGTGTTCCGGATTATCATCAAAAAGGAAAAGCTATGTACTCACTAAAAGCTGTTGATGAATTAAGCAATGAAAAAGAATATAATGTTGGAACGAACACGCCTAATGATTTTATAAGAAAAACTTACTTAAAAATTCATGTAAAAGGAAAGTATGTGTATTCTTACGATATTATTTCTAAAGAGGATATTCCGGAGAAAATAAGGGGACAATTGGAGATAGCAAATAAATAAAAGAGCCAATTCATACGAGTTGGCTCTTTATTCTCTCTTCCATCTACCGCTGGGAGAATTCTTTCGGTAGATTTATTAAATTCGTTATCATTGTTTCAATAACCATTCTTCAATTACTTTCACTGTTTCATCTCGTTGTGCTTTTGGCGTAATTAAACTCGCATTATCACCTTTTTGCTCACCGTACATGCCAAAATGAGCATGATTGCCCCCTTTTATTATGTGCATAGTTGTATTCTTTGACATTAACTTTTTATTGTTCTCTATTTTTTCTACAGTTGCTAAAGCATCTACTTCTCCGTAAATTGATAACATTGGAATCGACTTAGTAGAGAAGTCATCTGCAGGATACGAACCTAAGAAAATAATCCCGTCTACCTTTTCTTCATGTTGAAAGGCATACCTAGAAATCATAGCTCCACCCATTGAATGCCCAGCAACATACCATTTTTGAACTTCAGGATACTGTTCAATTACACTATCTACCTCATTTATTCCAAATATCGCTAAGTTTAATGGTAACTTAGGCATTACTACAAAATGCCCATCTTTTGCAAGTGCTTCCCCTAAGTAACTATAAGCCTCGGCTTCTACTTTAGCTCCTTGATAAAAAATAACCCCTATTTTAGCATCTTTCTCTCCAAAAGCTATATAATCTTCATCTTTTTTATCATCTACTAAAGACAAAGCCTCTTTCGTTGGTTTATAAGTAAACTGAGACCAAGTTAAAAAAGTAATACTTCCGATGAGTAAAATACCTAGTAAAGAGTACAGAACAATTTTTATCCATTTCTTCACATATATGACCTCCCTAAGATGTGTATATTCTATACTTTAGATTATCATTAATAAACATAAAAACTCGAGCATTTTCATTGTGCTCAAGTTTTCATTTACGTCTTTAATTTATACTATAAATTGTCCAAGATAAATATGTAGCAAATGTAGCCCATAAAAAATATGGGATTAGCAACCATGCCGATACTTTAGATAAATTGGAAGAAAACATAATGAGAAGTAACGTAGTAATAGCGACTAGTAAACAATCTACTGTTGCTAAAAACAAATTCTTTTGGCTAAATTGAAAGTAGCTGAACGCTTGATTGAATATATAATTTAAAAGGAATAAAAACCAAAATGTTTTTGGCTTGAATCCATAGTTGTTGTAAATAATTGCAACTGATAATGCAATAAGTCCAAATAATACAGCCCATATCATTCCGATTGTCATACCAGGAGGTGTCCAAGACGGCTTTTCTAACGCATCATACCAAGTACGATCAATAGGGAATAAAACACTAGAAACATAAAACAAACCATATGTTAGTAAAAATACTATAATACTAGATTTTTTCATAAACATTCTCCTTTTTACTAGAAGATTATAGAAACTTTATATGATTAGTATGTCCTTGTAATGGATAAAATCCTAATATTTAAATTCCAAATACATATTGTTTAACCTATTTCATACAAATTCTTTCATACTTTTATATGCACAAAGGGCTCTCTCTCGTGCTGCCTTATGATCAACAATCGGATAAGGATATGTATCCCCAAGTTTTATATTGGATTTTTGTAAAATATGCTCAGGTGCTTCCCAAGGCTTATATATATATTTGTTTGGGATATCTTTTAATTCTGGTACCCATCTTCTTATATACTCTCCATTTTTATCAAACTTTTCTCCTTGTGTGATGGGGTTAAAAATACGAAAGTACGGTGATGCATCTGCTCCGCTTCCAGCAACCCATTGCCATCCCATTGTATTATTTGCAATATCAGCATCTAGTAGTGTATCCATAAACCATTTTGCTCCTTCTTGCCACGGAATTAACAAATGCTTTACAAGAAAAGAGGCTACAGCCATTCTTGCCCGGTTATGCATAAAACCTGTTTGCCATAGTTCTCGCATTCCCGCATCAATAAACGGATAACCCGTTTTCCCCTTTTGCCATACTCTTAATAACTCCTCTTCCTTATTCCACGGAAAATGTTCAAAGCTCTTATTAAGAGGTTTATATACTGTAAATGGATAATGGTATAGTATATAATAAGAAAACTCTCGCCAAATTAATTGACGTATAAAGCTATTAACTTGTTTTTCAAAAAGACTACATTGTCTTTCGGTACTTTTATTTATTAAGTAATGAAACATTAGCTTTACTGATATTTGACCAAATGAAAGATACGGTGCCAACATCGAATGGACATTTTGATCTGGAAAATCTCTTCCTTCACTATAAGAGACTAATTTGCTAGAGAAAAATTTCTTGAATGTTTTATATGCCCCTTCTTCTGTCGGATCCCATATTACTTCCATATGAGATGTCCACGGTATAGTTGGCAACAAGTGTAATTCTGAAACAGATAAGCTTGCTGGTAAAGAGTTTCCCCACTTTACACTCTGCACTCTGCTAATAGGTTTAAGTATTACCTGCTTTTGAAATGCATTGTAAAAAGGCGTAAACACCTTATATTCAGTGTTATCTTTCTTTTTAATAATCCACGGTTCTAATAATAAATGCGAATTAAATTCTTTACAGATAATACCTTTATCCTCTAACATCATTTTCATTTTTTGATTAGATTGTAATCTGTCCGGATCGTAACAAATATTCCAATATACAGCTGTTATATCTAATTGTTCTATGAGAGAAAGTATTTCTTCCTCCGTACGTCCTTTACGAATTATTAAAGTAGAGCCCAATGCCTCAAGTTGCTTCTTTACATCTATTACAGCATGGTGCAACCACCACTTTGCCGCACTTCCTATTGAAAAAGTTTCATCTTGTATATATACAGGAAGAACCTCACCAGACTGAACAGCCTCAAATAGAGCTGGGTTATCATATAAACGAAAATCTTTTTGAAACATAACAATAATTTTATTTTGCATGGCTATCCTTTCTGATTTTTAAAACATAATAAATTTTATTATACAACAGCAATTTTTACATAAGAATTTATTTGTCTTTAATAAATTAGTTAACTTTTTCAACTATTTTTTTAGTAGGAATTTTAACGACCGTTTCTTTTCCCCTTGTTCTATCAATCTTGAAACCATGAACTTTAACATCAGACGGTACTAGTGGATGATGACAAATCATATCTATACTCTTCTCAATATTTTCACTAACATTTTCTTTTCCACTTAGCCATTCATCAAGGCTACCATTTGAAAATTCAGGCATGCAATTTTCAAAGAGATAATCTAGTTCCCTGTTATTTTTTATGGAATCACGTTGAATTTGTAGATTAACTACATCAGTTTCTTTATCCTCTATTCCTACAACAATAATTTCTTCAACATTTTCTTGATAAATAGCAATAATAATAGATCTCATTATATCTCCATAAGGATGTACAATTATAGAATCGTAGCTGTGTATAGTCAACATGTTTTCTTGTTGAATGTTAGTTACTTGTTGGATAATAGGCTCTATTCCATGTTCAATGTCTGTTAACAATAAAACTTTTTTATTCTTTGAATTCATATGGAGCACTCCTTCTTCATTATTGTATTTATGAAATTTTTAAGCTAGTAACAATAGTTGATTATGCATTGCATGATTGTTACCAATTTTTCCAGCGTCCCTCTGGATCAACACTTGCAAGTCTAACCCATCCATTTTGAGCTTTTTCTCTAAATGTGAAATCATTATTTAGCAAACGTTCTATATATTGAATAGGCGCTTGAATTACAATTAGTAAACGAAGTGGTGAATGATACGTCTCACTATCTGACTGCATAACGGATTGCCAAGGTAAGCCTGGCAACAAATCACTTGCATTTCCCTGCATAACACCAAGACCCGCCGTTACGGTTTGGGTTGTTTTGTTTCCACTACCATAATAATGAGGAGCTACAGTTGAAGCGTAGTATTGTAGATTTATCCACTGAGCTACTGTTCCTGGTCCTGCAATAATGTTAGCTAATATATCGCCACTTTCATCCTGTTTCCAATCATAATTATGGAGGAAAGCCCTACCTTCTAAGTCACAATCCTGAGTTAATTCTCGTTGCCCGATAATAAAAGATGCATTACGAGCTAATCCCCATTCTGGACGTATTTCACTCCAATCTTCTGCAAATCGATGTGCCTCTTTACTCGCATTTTTTATTTTCGTTTTAAAATTTGGTAATTGCGTTAAACGCTCTCTATTTGCATGTTGGCTCACATTTGGCATAATCGACTCGATACAATCAAATGCTTCTTGCGCAGTTTCCGAAAGTTCTGGAACGTAAATCCATTCCAATTCGTCCACTGTTGTTTTATGTTCAGCTGCTGCAAAAATGGTATCCTCAGGAATTTTAATACCTTCAGCAAACAACGCTTCTCTCACTTTTGGAAGATTACATAAAGTAGCAAAAACTCTTGCATTGAATCCCCCTGCTGCTCCGCCACAAGCACCACACTCAAGTGCTGCAGCATAAGGATTGTTCGTACTTTGACTACTATGTCCGCACATTACAACTAAAGGAGCAAATTTTTCTGTCAGTCCCACCATTTTTAAAGCTTGACGCACATAGTTCACTTTTTCTTCTTTAGTAAAACCGATAGGTATCTCACCCTTTGTGTCATGAACATGATTAAGCGAGAATGTTGTATCAGGTTTTTGTAACATAGTTTTACGAAGGTTACGAATGAAACCACCAACTCCTCTTGGGACAAAACTTCTTGTCACCATCTGTAGACCAAGTAAAGGACCACTTAACTCAGGTAGCGCCATACTTGTCAGTACGTTCTGTTTCATCGTTTTAAATGTATAACGTACCGAACTGCCTACCCTCTTACGTTGCTCATAAGATTTAAGTTCATTTTCATTTGTGAGCTCTTTTATTTGATGTTTCGGTTTGAGTATAACTGGCAAAGAAGGATGGTTGTTATTGCTACCTAGTTCACTAGTTGCAATTGGTAATCCAAAGAAACCAGCTATCCCAAATGTTTCAAACGGACCTAATTTTTCAAGATGGCGACGAAACGGTTCTGAACGTACATCAATACAGAATGCTAATTGAGCTAATACACGCTTTTTATCATCGGTTGCACGTTGTGTAGAAGCAATCTTCTCCCTTAATTGCTCTGCATGCGTTTGTTCCCAAGCTTCCAGCCAAAGTTTTCTGCGAATATTTTCATCAAAACGATAAGCGAATACTAATAATTCACTTTGTTCAGCAGCAGGCATTTGTAACCATTCCCGTGTTGAAATATTCCCCCAATAGATCCAAGAAGCTATAAGTGGGACGATCGAAACTTTTTTCTCAACCTTTTGATTTTTTAAAGGTAAATAAGGTTTTGCAATAGCCAGCTCCATAGAAATTCGAACTGCTAAATATTCTATGAGAAGTTCCTGTTCCTGAATTGATTGTTGTGAGCGCCATCGTATCATTCCTGCCCACCCAGGCAAAGAAAGCAAGTGCCCTTCAAGGTAAGATTGTATGTTAGATTCAGAAATTCCTAGTTCAGATAATGCTCTCGCTAAAGCTACTTCGGCATCTTGTGGCCAATCTTTTAAAACTTTACGCTCATTTTTACTGAGCGCTGGATCAAATTTAATAAGGTGTTGCCATGCACGATAAAAACCTTTCTCTCGATTTGGCATCGTCCAACTTGATCCGGAGTCATCAAGATATAATTTACACCATTTAATGATATGATAATTAAGAACATCAGATAGGTTTTCACTATTTTGATTCTCTATAAGCGAACTTATTGGCTGCATAACAGACGCTTTCATACTTGCTGTATTTATATAACTCATTTCTTCTGCCAATTTATTTACTTCTGGCGATGATAATAGACTAGAAGGTAATTTTTCTAACTTTAAAGCTGCTTGGCAAAATCGCTCTGCTTTCTCTCGCGGAATATTAAAAGATTGTGAATCCAGCCAACGAGACAAACTCATTTGTAAAAATGATTCCTCAATCTCACCTTTTGCTTTTGCCGAATGAATCATGGAGGCACTAGGATAAATATCCACATTACGAGCTTCTTTTAACCAATTTGCGACTTGTTCAAATGATTGCTTTTCAAGTCCCATCCAAGGGTGGTGAGCTGCAAACGTCGAGATAGGCCAAAGTGGTGCAATAACTCGGCTAGCAGATGCAACTAAATCATTTATATTATTTTCTTGCATATCAATGTTTGTATCTTTCTTTAATATTGACGGTATGTTCATCACGAATTACCTCCCTTTGATACATAATGTTTCAGATAGCTTGGGTGACTTTCTACTGACTTTCTTTTCGCCTCACCTACTCGAACTAACCAAAGATAAAGTACAGCGAATAAAGCAGAAGATTGATGACGAGTAACGAAAGTACTAATAACACTACTAAATAGTAAAATACATATAACAAAGATAACGGCTGGAGCTGAAGGTTGAACACTTTGATAAATATCAGTATGCAACCATTTATAAAGAGAATTATGAACAGTAAAGTAAATGAGAGAAAATCCAATCAAAACAATTAAGCCAGCAATTCGTCCCATTCTTCCCTCTCCAAAAACAACAAGCTGTTTCCATGAAAAGTATAGTGACCATCCTAAGATTAACGCACTAACTAGTTGATACCCCTCTCCAGAAGACATAAACCAGAAAGTAATTGCTATAAATAATCCTAAAACACGCCCAACTATAATCCATAAATTAGATATATTTTCATTAGACTGATTCACTACCCCAAAACGTTGCACGGAAGAACCAGCTTGTAAAAACAGTGTAGCTTTAAACAAACCATGTAAAATTAAATGAATAACAGCCGCTAAATAGGCGCCTAATGCACATTGAATAAGCATAAATCCCATTTGTCCAATAGTTGAACCTACTAGCTGACGTTTATAATCAACTTGGACTAAACTAATTCCTGTACCTATTAAGACAGAAATACTAGAGAAAATTAGTAAAATTATTTGTGCAATATCATCATGAAAAAGAGGTGAAAATCTAGTTAACATGATACCGCCAGCATTTACTAAACCCGCATGCATAATAGCAGAAACAGGAGTTGGAGCAACAGCAGACTCAATTAACCATCTTTGAAAAGGCCATTGTGCTGCTGGAATCATCACAGCTAATATAATTAATAAGTTAATTCCTGTTCTCTCCAATGTTCCATGTAGCGCTACATTTTCATTCGTTAAAACTGACGTTAACTGCCACTGTCCTGTTACTTGAAAAAGCCAAATGATAGCTGATAGTAAGGCAATCCAACTTATTGTAAATAAATAGCCAGAGATTTTAGTTGCTTCACTAACTACTTTCCACCCTTTATTTAGCCCTATAAGTAGAACCAATCCTATAAGCGTTGCTCCCCAACAAATGAGCATTAAGCGAAGATCATCACTTAACCATGCAACCGAAGATACACCTGTAGTAAATGTAAAAAGTGCAAAGTATTTTCGATATGAGTGATCCCCCATTAAGTAACGTACAGAGAAACGCTGAATGATTAAACCAATTGTAAGAACAAAGAAAGCCATTAACCAAGCTAAAGTATCTAGATGCCAAGGCCCCACAACTCTATCTCCATTGTTATTAACAAGTGCGAGTAAAGAAACCAATGAAGGCAAAGCAGCGATACCAATATGGATATGAACAAAACGTAAAGGTACCCTTGCATGTAAAAACAATAATCCACTTAGCCAAGAAGCACTAAGCGCCATAAAAAATAAAGTTAACAGTGTTGATGAACTCAGTGAAATTAACATGTTAAATACTCCCTTCTAAGCGAAAATAACCTATAAAAATTCCTTTTAATTACGATAGTTTTTTAAATTTCAATTTTCATTCACTCTTTTTCGTGCATCGTTTTTTCCCCATAAAAAAAACCGACAACTTCCATAATTCAATGATTTTATATCATCATTGAATTATGGAGATTGTCGGTTTCACTTCAACTAACTTCAATAAAGTTTTTTGAAGAGCTCCCATTTTATAGAGGATAGTAATGTATGTATTACTCCTATTAAAAATAACAGTATATCTCTGATCTCCTAGATTATGCAATCAATATATCAATTTATGTTATGCGCTATCTTTCAATTAAGAAACTTTTTCATTTAGTCAATATTACATATTAAAAAAATGCTAAAGCCTTAATTATAGCAAACAGTTAAAATACGCATCTATTAATTTTTTAAAACAATTATAAGATAAACTATATTAAGCAGTTTGTCAATTTATTTATCAGTTTTTTTGAACGTTATTCCAATTAAAATTCAGTATACGTAAATAATTTCAAGTTTTTAATTATTATTATGTTAATAAATTTAAATAAAGTGCAAAACTTTTAGGTTTCTTAATTATCTCCCACTAACCCTACGGTGGTTTTAATTTTTAAAATTTTTCCTCAAGATTATGAAACAATTTAAAAATCATTACTCGTTCACCAGTGCGGGAGCTTATATCCGTATGAAAGCTTTTCACTTTTTCTTCAGTTAATTCTAGTATAATCTCTTTCAAATCTTCAATTCCAGATTCAACTAGCTCCGAACGATTTTTCTTTATCGTTAGCATACCGTCTTTCGTTTCGCAAACCGTATATTCAGCCGGCGTTAAAATACCTTGTAGATTTACGATAATCATATCCCTTAATATATCTGTCTTAACGGATATAGACCCGCGTCCTAGGTAGTCCTTTTCCCAGTGAGTAATTGCTTTGCTTATCTCTGATTCAATAGAGCCTTTTGAGTTTTTCATCTTTGTATCCTCCTTCAATAAAATGTAATTACATTTATAATTACAATAACAATATAATAATCTGGATTGATTTTATTTTCAATTATTGAGAAGAATTTATAGGAATCGTTGTCATGTATCCTTTAATATTAAAGTGAATTTTCATATTGTAATATACGTTTTTTTACTATCCCAAACAAAATACTCTTACTATAAAGACTCTGTTGCATACATTTCTAAAAAGGACATTCCGGAGAAAATAAGGAAACTCTTGTAACGTAATATACAAACGAAAAATCCTACACTTATGAATAGGATTTTTCTCTTTTTATATTAGTCAAAAAACTAAAAGTATACCTGCCCTCCAAACATATTACCGATTGGGTTTATGCATATTTCCTTCGAATTTTGCCAACCACCAATAACAGTAAAGGAATCCCTAGCTCATAAACGGGAAATGCAATTGGAATTACGAAAAATATGTAGTAATAATGGGTAAATGTTTGGATATTTTTAACTGACACAGCTATGATGAACGAAATAGGAGCAAGAACGAACGCTACTTTTCGCCAATCCTTCAAATGAAATATTTGCGCTGTTCCATAACAAGCGATAAACATATATAACGCCAATTTCACAAAAATACTAAAAAACCAAATAATAACTATCAAAATATCCACATTTTGAATGAACTCCATGACAGATATGTATCGGCTCAAATCGTAAACGGGATACAAAAAACTTGAAGATAAATTCGGACCGAATGTTAAAATGACCGCTAATGTTCCGATCGTTACCATGAAAACGGCTAATCCTACCCCCAACATCGCCCTTGATGACGCTTGCTCTGGTTTATCCATAAAGAAAACGAACATCATCATCATGACAGCCTCTCCAAAAAATGCGGCTACAGGCGTATAGGAACCTTTCAGGATGGGAAGCCAGCCAGAATCGTGATAAATAGGCCGCATATAATCCCAATTCATATTACCAACATTCAAAATGATTACAAACGTTATCATTAAAAGTACAATTGGCCCTATGATTTCACTTAAACGTCCAATACCTTCCACCCCTCCTTGGTAAATGATAAAAATGAGCAATAACATCGCAGTAAAGACAATGACCCACAAAGGTGTATTATGAAACAAAGCGATAATAATGAACTCACCAAATTCACGGACGGTTATCCAAATTATCATGTACCACCCAAAGAAGTAAGGAATCATCAGTAGCTTTCCTAGCCATTTACCAAGAATAGTTTGACTAAATTCAATGAGAGTTTGTTTCGGATAAAGCGAACCAAGTGTAGTTGCCAAAAAAGTAAGAGCAACCCCTATCACTCCTGCAATCAAAATCGAGATCCACGCATCTTGTTTGACAGTACGAATCGTCGCTGGAATAACTAGAAGGAGTGATTGTCCCACTTCAAATGTGAACATCATCCAAAAGATTTGCCTGCCAGAGATTTTCATCGAATTTCTCACACTCTATATTCCTCCTTATTTTTTCATTTCATTTTTCTTCAACTGCAACGGTGGTCCAGTCAGTCCTACTCGCCGAATAGTGAGCTGTGTATGAACAGAAACCTCCACTTTTCGAAATTGTTTTCTCCAATTCTTTTTTAACCCTTTCCATTCGGATGGATATTTTTGATGAATGGCTTCTCCAAATCCAAAGATATCGGTTCCGTATTGTTTTTGAACCTTTTTAATAGTTTGGAGAGCTTCCTTTTCGGACTGTTTTTCCAATACATGTTCTAAAAGAGTAAGATTTTTTGGCTGCGAAAGATCTAAATTCGTATTGTTCTCCTGAATTGTTCCTTCACCAGAAAAAACAATGTCACACTTAATTGTGTCCCCTTGTATAGTAGGTATGATTTTTCTATTGATCTTTGTCATATATAAACTTGCACTACCATTTCCTTTAGAGGCCGTTGCTGTAACTGTCTGTTTACTTAAACGATTCACTATCCAAAGAGTAGTTAACCATTCCTGCATGTTCAAGTATCCTACCAATTTGAAATCGTTGTTAAATATAGCACCGCCTACAATTTGAAACCCTTTGACCACGGTTTCACCTTTTTTATGAGACACATTTAGTTTAATAACGGGCAAAATCGGGGTGATTCCATCACTCGTACCAGCAATAAGAAAATTTAATAAAGACATATCTCCCGCTGCCTCTATTTGCATATGCTCTTTAAGTGCCCCAAGTGCCGGGATAGACTCTAAAGGGATGGATGCTTTCAGAAAATCTTTTGCAGTATTCCCTTTTATGACAAACACACCTGCTCGTAATCGAATATCAGGATCGCGGCTATATGCATCTAAAACTGGAGCAAGACCACTTTTAGCCATTTTTTCTCCAATCAATATTACACGCTGGTGCCCTCGAAAAATTTCTCTCGACATTTTTGTTTGCATCATTTGTATAGCTTCATGTGTATCCCTTCCCGTTCCCGATTCTGTAAAAAACGCTTTTCCTGCATTACTTCTTCCGCTCTGTCCCATTCCCATTTTTGATGGAATAATAAACTGAGCACTAATTTCAATCTTATTATTCTTCGCTTGATCAAGTCCCCATCCTAATTCTATTGCCAAATCATTTAATTCTGTCCGATCCCAACATCCCGTCAAGAAGCATAAAGAAATGACCAGTATCATACAGAGTGCCTTGTGCAGGCTCATTCTGTTTCCCCTCCCCGTTTCTCATCTGGCTTTTGTCCACCTGGAAAACGGACTTTCTCTTCACCAGATACCATTATTGGGCGGTGGGTCATATTCCAACGAGGTGTTCGGAGAAAAACATCCTTTAAATCACGAGGAGTCTGAGGTGCAACTGGACTTAAATACGGAATGCCAAAAGAACGAATGTTAGTTAAATGAATCAAAATCGCAAGGGTACTTATTGCAACACCGTATAGCCCGAGCATCCCTGCCAATAACAGCATCGGAAAGCGTAACATCCGGTAAGCTGTTCCTAAGTTGTAGCGCGGGAACGCAAATGACGCAATACCGGTCGTCGCCACAACAATGACCAAAGGTGCGGAAATAATACCTGCTTGCACAGCAGCTTGCCCGATAACAAGTGCTCCGACAATACTAACTGCTGATCCAACAGGTTTTGGTAACCGAACCCCCGCTTCCCTCAAGCCTTCAAATAAAAACTCCATCATTAGCGCTTCTATGACAGCCGGGAACGGAATGCCTTCTCGCGCAGCTGCAATACTAATAAGCAAATTTGTCGGAATTAATTTAGGATGAAAGGTTGTAATAGCAACATAGAGAGAAGGAAGAAATAATGAAATATTAATTAATATTAAACGTATCCATCGAACAAAAGTTGTGTAGATGGAGCGTTCATAATAATCCTCCGCTGCTTGTAGACCAGTCCAAAATGTCATAGGAACAATCAAAACGAAAGGTGTGTTATCTACTAAAATGGCGACTTTTCCCTCTAATAAACTTGCACAAACCGCATCTGGCCGCTCAGTATTTTGAATTTGTGGAAAGGGCGAAAAGGGTTGGTCCTCAATAAACTCTTCAATGAAAGCTGACTCCAATACTCCATCAATTTGAATTCGCTTTACCCTTTGGCGAACTTCATCCAAAACCGAATCAGGTGCAATTCCCTCAATATAGGCAATTACCACATCTGTCTGTGACAATTCCCCAATCGAATAAGGTTCCATTTTTAGTTTTTGGCTTCGAATTCTTCGGCGAATCAGGCTCGTATTGACCCTTATCGTTTCCGTAAACCCGTCCCGAGGGCCACGAACAGAGATCTAGGCAGACCTTCAAACATCATTGGTTTCAAAACAACTTGTTCCACAACTTTAGCGTCAATTAATCCATCTATATAAATAAAGAGAATTTTATTTTGACTATCTATGATTATTGGACGAAAAACAATATCGGAACAATTTTCAAAAACTTGTCTCAAAACTTCTTCATTCGCAGATACACTCTGCTTGATTTCGCACTCTTGATCATTTTGGAGCAGCATACTTGCACTCTCAAGTTCCTGAATATCTTTTCTCAAACGCTTTCTACTAAGTTTTTTCATCATACTACCCCATTTATCGAGTGGTTATGTTTTGAACCCAATTGTTAATAATATCTTCACAGAATAGCTTTAAAAAACAGTTCCAATAAATGTTTTTTGTAAGTAATCATTTATCTAGAAAACAACAGGAAAATATCCCCTCTATATCCTTCTTAAAATCTCCTTACACATGAAAATTATTCAATTTTTTCTATAAGTTAGTTATTCTAAAATGAGTTATCCATAAAGTAACTTGTAAATGATGCTTTGTTAAATTGATAGTAATAAGCTTATAGAAACGAGCAAAAAAAGCATGTTCTGAAGAAAGATAAATCAGAACATGCTCTTAATTTATTTATTTGATACTATAGACGTTGATCTTTCTGGAAGTTTAGTTGAAAATGATCCGCTTCATTGTATACCCCGAATTCATATCCTTTTTCCTTATAAAATTTAATAATTTCCGGAAGTGCTTGTAATGTCTGTGGTTTTTCATGCATTAGAACTACTTCCACATCTTCTGTTGTTGTACGCTTTACATTTTCTATAATTTGCTGTGGGTTACCTTTTAATTTCCAATCATTTGAATCTATCGTCCAATCCCAAACTTTTATTCCTGCTTCTACAATTTTGTTACGAATGTCCTGCTCCTTTAATCCTGGTGCAGATCCATATGGCGGACGGACTAGTTTAGGAGTTGTACCTGTAATATTATGAATAAGAGCTAACGTTTCTTTCATCTCCGTTACAAATTGTCCTTTTTTGTATAGCTTATCACTATTATGTGTCATACTATGTGCACCAATATAATGTCCTTCTTTTACTGCTCGTTTTACATTTTCCTGAAAACCGGTATTCTGTAAATTGCTACCTTGCATAAAAAATGTCGAAGCAACATGTTGCTCTTTTAGTACATCTAAAAATTTTCCAGTTAATTCGCTAGGACCGTCATCAAATGTTAAATAAACAACCTTTCCTACTGGTTTTCCATCAGCTCTTTTCTGTTTTGCCAGCGATGTGTCCTCTTTCTTTTTTTGTTGTTGCGTATTAGCTAGCCTAATATTTTCATTAGCTACCCCTTTCGCTGGGATAGAGTTCCATTTCCCTATTAAAAAGAACGTGAAAAAGGTCGTTGCTAAAACAACTCCTAGAGATAGTATTGCCTTAGTTACTACACTTGTTTTTTTCTTATTTTGTGATTCTTTCATTATGTTTCGATCCTTTCCCTACTCATTTTCATATTCATTATTTATGCAGCTAAACATTAACTTCAGCTGATATTTACAATAAATAGATTAATAGAGGAAGGTGAAGATAAAATGCAGATAATGTCGAAATTAGTTAAAGAATAGCCTATTACATCCACTCTTTAAAAAAATATTTGTTTCTCTACTACAGTTAAATTTGAAAACTCGATATACATCCAAAATAAAAAATACTACTCTTTCTAAATAACATTTTCACATCAAGATAACAGCATGTCGGTATAAAGATAAAATACAGAGATGGCCGTACTATTGAAATTCTATTATAATTTTGTAATTGGAATTCATTTGAACCAAATGAAGAACTAGAAGAAATATTATTATGTGGAGGTACTCCGATGAACCTTGTAATTAGAGAGTTAGAAACAAATGATTTAGATAATCTCCCGGAGATTGATGACAGTTTTATAGTGAATGCTCGGTTAATTCTTTCTCTTTCCAAAGGAAATAGACGCATAGAATATACAGTAGAAGACGTTCCGAGTTATGAAAAAAGTTATTTACAAAATCAAGATGATAATGAAGAACTGGCTTACAATGAATATATAAATAAACCTAATCAAGTCATTTACATAGCTATGTTACATAACCAAATCATTGGATTAATGGTATTGAAAAAGAATTGGAACCACTATGCTTACATAGAAGATATAACGGTAGATAAAAAATATCGTACAATCGGAGTTGGCAAAAAATTAGTTGATCAAGCAAAGCAGTGGGCAAAAAAAGGAAATATGCCAGGTATCATGCTTGAAACGCAAAATAATAATGTCGCAGCATGTAAATTTTATGAAAAATGTGGATTTGTAATTGGTGGGTTTGATTTTCTTGTTTATAAAGGTTTGGATAAGACAAGTGATGAAGTTGCAATTTATTGGTATATACATTTCAAATGATAATAGTTTATAACGTAAAAAACTCAAAATAAAACCCCAATTTCTCTATATTAAAATCGAGAAATTGGGGTTAAGTTATTTAAAACAAATAACTAATTAATAATCCTGCTGACAACAAGAAGCCGAAAATCGTATTTGTCATCGCTGTTGATTTCATTGCGATGCGCATATATCCAGGATCCTTTGCCCCTTTTTGGAAACTTTGAATCGCAGAAATTGGCTTTCTCAAACCTAAGAACATAACTAATGCCCAAGGGCTTATATAACCCATTAATACAATTACGGCAATCCATAAATACGCAATGAAAAAGGCTACCGCTAGTGTTACCACAGCTTTTTCTCTCCCAAGGAGGATTACTAATGTCTTTCTTCCACCTTTAATATCTTCTTCGATATCTCGGATGTTATTTGACATATTGATTGCACCTACTAAAATTCCAATTGGAATGGAAATCAATACACTTTCAATCGTTACAGTATTCGTTTGAATAAAGAAAGCAATGAGCACAAAACATGTTCCCATTAACAACCCAGAAACTAATTCTCCAAACGGGGTGTACGCAATTGGTAATGGACCGCCTGTATATAAATAGCCAACTGCCATCCCAATTAAACCAATAACCACTAACCACCAACTACTATTCATACAAATATAAATGCCAATAAAAGCTGCTACGACATATAATAAAAGCGCAACTGTTAACACATTTTTTGGCTTCAATCCATGACGGACAATTCCGCCACCGATGCCAACGGATTCAGCGGTATCTAATCCACGTTTGAAATCATAGTACTCATTAAATAAGTTCGTTGCTATTTGCAGCGCTAAACATGCAAGCATCATCGCAATAAATAAAAGCCAATCAATTTTGGCAACATAAAGTGATGCCACTGTCCCTAAAATTACAGGAGAAAACGTCGCCGTTAATGTATGCGGGCGCGTCATCTTCCATATTAATTTAGCGGAACTAATTTCTTTTTCTGTCCCCATAACTCTGTTCAATCTCCCTACATTTTAAGTATAAATTACTAGCAGTATCTTTCTATCTATTTCCTGCCACGCATCCATTCATTATAGCAATAAATGATTATCCTTTCTAACAAATCAACTTTTAATAAAGTAAAATTTATAAAATGAAACTTTAATCAGTAGTAACTTCTTATTTTGGTTCACTCGAAACGAATTCAATTGTAAATGGAGCCCCTTCTTCTATCGCTCTTTTCAGTACCTCAAACGGTGCGAATGAGACAAGTTCTCCAAAACCATCAAACAATACAGTTTGTATTTTCATTTTTAGAACACCTCATATGTTTTGTTTTATAAATCCCAAAGGAGAAGAAAGGTTATCTACAAATTAATAATGAAGACAACCTCTCTCCCCTTACTCTATAAACCTTCAAATGTTCCTCTAACTGCCTCGCATCTTCTAATACACTTAGCGTTTTCTTCACAAAATTCCAATTCAAACTACCGGATAACCATAACAATGAAGAAAGTCTCTTATAATCATTTGGTGTTACAATATTATGTACCGTATACCCTTCTAAAAATGAACTAGCAACACTTGAGCATACTTCATGAGACTGTATTCCTTCTATTCGCGAGTACCATTTTATTAAAAAGGCTAGTCCTTCAATACGATCAACATATCCAATTGATTCAAAATCTACAATTCCTTTTACACATTGACTTGAGTCCCATAAAACATTCAAAGGATTTAAATCTGTTTGTACAATAAACTGTAAATTACTCGTATATGCGCACTCTATATGATATGTAGCAAGATTTATGTACTCCCGTAATTCCTTACATGCGCTTACCTTACTTTCTAACATATCAATAAACTGGGCATACCCATCTAAATGAGATTTCTTTTGAAAAATCGAGCTTTGAAATGTACTAGAAATATCATGAATCTTTCTTGCTTCCTTTCCAAACGATTCTGCAATAGATTCTGTGCAGTGTGTAAGATGCTCTCCTTCAATCCAATTTGCCAATACAAATCGGTACTGTTCATCATTCCAAGTGACTAATGTAAATGACTCCCCTGACGTATTCTTGTTAATTTTCATAAAAGGAATTCCATGCTCACGTAAATAATAAGTAAAGCGTACTTGCTCTTTCAATTGTTGGTTTGAAAGCGCTCCAAAAGCTGGATTGATTATTCGATTGCTATTCATAAACCGTGCGGAATATCGCTTTCCATTTACCATGATTTTATAGTGTAAATCTGTATGCCAGCTATTTATATGTAATTCTTCTTCTATTACTAATGAACGGATTTCTGTAAAATAATTCATTAATACATCTTTTATTATGTGCTTCACTTCCTTCTCTCCTTTCATACAAAAAATTAACGTACATGCAATCCATTCTATTCCCCATAACAAAATGTATTTCACTTCATTAAGCATAGCTAGGATATTTCAAATAGGAAATAGAATTATAGAAAATAGTAGATGGGGGGCATATTATTGAAGAGATTAACATTCGGTATAATTGGAGCATTAAGTATCACCTTATTAATTGGATGTACAAGTAATTCAAATGAAACGAAAGCTTCCAATAAAGAAGCATCCACAACAGTGAAAGAAAAAGAAATTGTATATGAAAACGTTATGTTTGAACAAAAAGAAGTGAGAAAACTTGAGATTAGTCCTGTAAATTCAAAAGGGAGTAATAAAATAGTAAATAAAGCAAATATGAAAACAATTTTTACAAGTATGGAAAGTGCAGAGAAAAAAACACTCCTTCTAGATCAAGATGCAAAAAACCATATGCATTCAAAAATGAAGGTTACTTATCAAGATAAATCTATACAGGAATTTTTTGTTTGGATAGAATCGGATGGTGACATCGTAATGGCAAAAGCGAGCGATGAAACACACGGTGAAGGTTATGATTTAAGTGAAGATAATTCTAAAAAAATCATTCAGTTTTTCGAAAAAAAACCTCAGCAATAATTACAATACAAACAAAAAGCCGCATTTGCGGCTCATAAACTTATTTAACTAACGCATACCTTACCGTTTAATCGCATCCACAATTAACGATGGGCAACCAAGTTTATCTCCTTGATTTCTAGGATCATATCTTTTTGATCGGAAAATAACGCCATCATTTGCGTCCCATTCTTTGTAATAAAATTGCCCATTTTCATCGCAATATTCCAGTAAAACTATTTCAAATCCAGCTGTTTCAAACATTTTCGTTAATGTTTTATAATTATAAACGATTTTATGGCTTGCAGCTGGATGGTCTTTCGGGCCAGGTCCGCCTACTTGCACTATATTTTGATATGTTTCATCTTGGAAAAATGCATCAGGGACACCGCACCGAATATGGCCTGACGGTTTTAAAAATTTATAACAAATGCTAGCTGCTTTTACCCCTTCTTCAAAAGTAAGGTGCTCCCATACATGCTCTGCTAAAATAGCTGAAATGGAGTTATGTTCAAATCTTGCTTCCCACATTGTTTCAACTAATAAGTTAAGATCATCTTCTTGCGTTTGAATCCAGCCCGGATTGTTATTAAATCCCCCAGCTGCCACTACTACTTTCATTTGGTCTTGTTTTATTACCATTATTTTCACCTCGTATGAATTTTAAGTCATTAGATTTTTCGTAAAATCGGATTTGCATGTCCTTTTCTTACATGTATGAATTAAAAAAACTACTTCTATATTCAACAGATTATTCAAATAGAAAATAATATCCTACATAATTAAAAACATTTGTAAACCCTACATTTTCCACAACTGCAACAGAAGGCTTGTTCAATTCCATACAGTCCCAATATGGAATAATATCATTCTCCAAACAATCTTTTACAAAACTATGCGCTATCTTTTGAGCTAATTTCCTCCCCTGGTAACCCTCTATTGTTTCAATATCTATGCAGTGTATATTTTCAAATACAAACCCTGAAAAACAAACACTCACAATTACATCATCATAAACAATGCAATAACCGATTCCCTCATTGAAAAAACGATCCGATGAAGACCAAAACTCTAAAATTTTTGATTGTAAAAAATCAATATTCTTAAATGTATTATTACTATTTTCATAGAGAGCTTTACTCATTTTCAGCACAGTATATTCCTGTTCAATTTCAGGTTCATGATGATTTTCATAACCCTTTTTTCTTAGCGTATACACTCTTTGATTCCAACTCTTTAAGTTACGGTGCTGAAATATTCTTTCAATTGTTTTGTTCCACTTTGAATGATTTCCGATTCCTTCAAAGCAATCTAGTCCTGCTTTCCTCGCTCCAGGTACTATTACATTATTAATAAAACGATTCATTTCTTTATTAAACTCTTCATTTTCAGCATCTCCAATAAAGAAGAAGCCATCATTATTACCTAACCAAATGAGTCCCGAATTAGGAGAAGACATGTTATCTACAAATATACGACCAGGATTCACTCCTGCAATTACAGCACGTACCTCTAATTGACCTTGTTCATTCACTAAACGATTACACCTATAAAAATCAACCTTGCTTAGTTCACAGATCATACGTTACACCCACTTTTTTAAACTGCTCTATTCTAACTTTACCATTTTTACATAATATTCTGTATTATTACTAATAGTGGTTTTAAAGCGATGCGATAAGTAAATGAAATACATAATAAAAAAGAGCCAATCTCCAACACAATAGAAGATTGGCTCTTGCCTTTATTTATTCCCCAATTTCAGAAAATCGCTTTATACGTTCACCAATTTCATCGCGAACACGTTGAAATTCAGACCACTCTTTTCCTGCTGGATCATCAAATCCCCAGTGAACACGATTCACATGCGGCGGAGTAGATGGACAAACAGAATCCGCATGACTACAAAGTGTAACGACTAAGTCAGCACTATTTAAAATGTTTGCATCAATTATATCTGATGTTTGATTTGTTATATCGATATTCACTTCATTCATTGCTTTAATCGCATTTGGATTCACTCCATGTGCTTCAATACCTGCAGAATACACATTCCACTTATCCCCTAAATATTGTTTTCCCCATGCTTCTGCCATTTGGCTTCGGCATGAATTTCCTGTGCATAAAAAGTAAATTGTCTTTTTGTTTTCCATGTTGTTTTCCACCTTTGTTTTTAAGTTGATTGATCATTAAAATATTTACGTTTAAACCAAAAAGCGACATTTACAAGTGCAATCATGACAGGTACTTCGACTAACGGTCCAATGACAGCTGCGAATGCTGCGCCCGAATGAATACCAAACACACCAACCGCTACAGCAATCGCTAACTCAAAGTTATTACTACCTGCTGTAAATGCTAACGTTGTTGTTACTGGATAGTTTGCACCAATTTTTCTTCCCATAAAGAAAGAAACAAAAAACATTACAATAAAATAGATTAATAACGGAATCGCTATTCTTACTACATCTAGTGGCACGCTAACAATCATCTCCCCTTTTAAAGAGAACATAACGATGATCGTAAATAGCAATGCAAGTAATGTAAGTGGACTAATTTTAGGTATAAACACCTTTTCATACCACTGTCTTCCTTTTAACTTAACTAGTACAAAGCGTGTCAACATACCTGCTATAAAAGGAATTCCCAAATAGATAAATACTGATTTTGCTACTTCTATCATTGTAATATCGACAATAGCACCTTCAATCCCTAACCATTCTGGAATTACAGTTACAAATACGTATGCATAAACTGAGAAAAAGAGCATTTGGAATACCGAATTAAAAGCAACTAAACCTGCCGCATACTCTTTATCCCCATCAGCAAGATCGTTCCAAACAATTACCATTGCAATACAACGTGCTAACCCAATCATAATGAGACCAACCATGTATTCTGGTTTATCAGGAAGAAAAATAATTGCTAACACAAACATAAGTACCGGACCAATAATCCAATTTTGTACTAAAGATAGCACTAACACTTTTACATCTTTAAATACTCGGCCCATTTCCTCATAGCGAACTTTCGCTAACGGTGGATACATCATTATAATTAATCCAACAGCAAGCGGAATAGACGTCGTTCCAACCTGTAATGTATTCAGTCCATCTACTACACTAGGGAACACAAACCCTAAACCAATCCCAACAGCCATTGCTAGAAAAATCCATAGTGTTAAATATCGATCTAGAAAGGATAAACGTTTCATTTTATTTTCCATCTCCTATTAACAACAAGAATTTTTAGCTACCTCATTTGAAGTCGTGCAACAAGATGGATCTTCTATTTTATGAACATCACTATCTGCTTTTGTATAAAAGAACTCCCACTCATTACCATCGGGATCCGTTACCCAAAACTTATCTTGTACTGCATAGCAACAAGTCGTATCCATCTCATCACGCGCAAAGAAACCTTCTTTTTCTAATCGTTCTTTATGTAATGTAATTTCTTCAGCTGTATCCACTTGGAAACCAAAGTGATTTACTTGATTTCCCTTCACTTCATCTCGCACGTTCAGCGTGAAATTAAGTCCTGGCGTCTCTAATAAAAATTTTGCATAATCTGTTTTCACTTTAACTGGTAATACACCAAATACTTTTTCATAAAATTCAATAGACTTCTCTAAATCCGTAACGTTTATACCGACGTGAACATATCTCATACCTTATTTCTCCTCTTTACATGTCATTAATCAAGTTTTTTTGATTAATATTACAAAATTTTAACAACAACTACCTTTCCCTGTTTTTCTAAAGATACAGCACAATTCTTCTGATAATAAATTATCCACTTCCGCATCATTTAAATCATAATAACTCCACGTACCTTTTGTTTCTTTTACAATCAAACCTGCATCTAATAAAATTTTTAAATGATATGATAATTTAGATTGCGTCATTTCAAAAACTTCTGTTAAATCACATACACACGTCTGTCCTCGCTGGCAAAGTTCATACATGATTTCTAAACGTTTCTGATCCGCCAACGCTTTAAACTTTTTCTCATAGAGCTGAAAATTTTGTGCCAATGTAGTTCACTTCCCTTCATCAACTTTTTTTGATATTTATAGTATATACGTAGATGAGTTCTATATGCAACTTATTAATCAAGTTTTTTTGATTTATCTAAAAAACTTCCTCGCATCATATCTTTGTTACAATTAAAAAAGACCATAACCTTTTCAAAAATGAAAAACTACGGTTCTTTTTACAACTTAATAGTTACAATATTTCCGAGAAATGGAGTCTCTATAACTATTTTAAATTTTAATTTGATCATTATAGAGTAGTGCCCCCTCACCCTCAATCTAAGAAAAACAAATACCCCAAAATGAGAAAAATCGATATGCTCTTGTTTTTGGTGCATATTCATAAAAAGCACGTCAATCTTTCTCATTAACATAAGAGAATAGTAACGTGCTTTTAATTTCAAAAATTGTCTAAGATGGTTGTGGGGCGGGACCCCAATAAGAACGGTATCTAAGGTTGTATGAGAGGTGTTAATTCCATTCCAATGGCCTCAGCCGGCGATTAACTCAAATACCGATTTCGGATGACCGCCATGTGATGAAGTTCGTGTCCTGCGACGCCGTACGCGAGGGCGCGCACCGTAATGCTTAGGTTGTTGGCTGTGCCCTTGCGGGTCCACGCCTCAGCCGGTAGCCCGCGCAGCAATGTGATCGTTGATTGCCGTACGGCCCGGTAGTCTTCGGCCAATTGCGCAGTTGTCCAGCTTCCGAAAGGAGGCATGAACAATTCCTGATCGAAACCGGTCAGAGGCGTCTGGTCCCCTCTTGCGAACCGAAGCAGGCGGTAGGTCATGACGCGTTCCGCGTCTGTAATGTGGCCCACGACTTTTTTCAGCGTCCATTTCCCTTCCGCATACCGATACGCGGCCTGGCTTTCGGTCAACGATGCCAGGAACTCGGTCATTTGCTTTTCCTGGGCGAGCAGAATGTCGATGATGTTACCGTCCGGCACCAAACGGATATATTCGCCGGAGCTCCCGGCGTATTCTTCTTCTGACGGTCTTTGATTCATGCGTAGTCACCTCTTTATGTAGATATAGAAAATTATAGCACTCGTCTATGTCTAATAAATTCGCGAAATGATAGAACGTTCCTTCTAATAATTGAGGATAAGCAACTATTTAGTTGGTCGGTCGCCACATTACCCTAATTCGTTAGCACAATAAGCAATGCTAATCAATAACGCATAAAAATTAGTTGTTATACAATGTTTCAAAGTTATTAATATATAAGATTATTCCGAAACATACATAAACACATTTTGTCGAAACTATTAAAAAGGGAGAATTTCTTTAGCTGGAGAATTAATAATTGTGTTACCAATATGTAAAAATCTCAATTTAAAACTAAAGGAGAACAAAATGGGAAAAATAATTGTATCGATGTACCTCTCACTAGATGGTGTCATGGAGGAACCAGCTTGGACTGCTCCATACTTCAATGAAGAAGTAGCAAAGTTTCAATCCAATTTACTGTTTGAAAGTGAAGCTCTTCTACTAGGGCGAGTAACCTATCAAGGTTTTGCAGCTGCTTGGCCTTCTATGACTGATGAAGAGGGTTTTGCTGATAAGATGAACAGCATGCCTAAATTTGTTGCTTCAACAACTTTGGAAGAAACCGAATGGAATGCAAACCTTATCAAGGGCAATATTGTAGAAGAAATATCGAAACTGAAGGAACAGCCCGGTCAGAACCTTTTAATTTATGGTAGTGGTGAACTTATACAAACATTGATGCAACACGACCTCATTGATGAATATCATTTTATGGTCAATCCCGTTATCGTGGGAAGCGGAAAGCATCTCTTTAAAAACGGAAACGATACAAAGGCTTTAAAACTGATCGAAACAAGAACGACCAGTTCAGGTGTCGTTATTCTTTCCTATCAGCCGGAGAAAAAAGAATAATTATTGATAAATTATATAAAAAAAGATTGACTCTTTCAGATCAAGAAAAGTTAAAAACAACTTCCAATAACGAGAATAATGTAAATAAGCTGTCCATGTGGACAGCTTATTGTTTTTTTTTGCTTAGCGTGCAAAATTCGCGTCTTGTTCGCGGGCCCCCAAACAGTACGATTTTATTTCAAAGACACAACGATCTTACTACACACTTTTTATTTATCCCACACTCTCATCTACTAGTATTACTATTTTTTATTACTAATGTTGCCGTTTCACTCGGATGGCTAAGAGGAAAATGATGGCCATATGGAACAAAATCAACCTTACCAAGATGCGATGGAGCAGAATAGCCTCTGTCATACTCCCCCCAAATAATGTGAAGATTATACTTTGTTACTTCATTGAAATCACCTTGATCATTTTTTAGTAGTAAACTGTTAAGCTGAACCGTAGTATTTAAAATTCTAGGAGAAGTAAAACTTTTTCTTATTTTTTCAATATAATATTCAGGGATGCTCTCCATACTTTCAAACAAACCATTACTTAATAAATATCGCCCTATCAAATTAGTAGTTGCCAATTTTAATGTCCATTTGTTCATAAATTGAGGAACATTTAGCGATTTAGCATTTTTTTTAGCAACAGGTGGCTGAAGTAAAGTGATTGAATACTTCTTATCTATGTACTCTTGTACCAACGCTTCCAGAAGAATAAACGCACCGAATGAATGGCCAATTAGATGTGCACCATTCGTAGCTTTCTCCAATAACTTTTTCACTACATTCAAATAGATATCTAGAAGATTTTTCTCTAGTTTAAAAGGAGACCGTCCCAAACCTGGAAGATCCAGGATCCATACAGGTTGACCAGTTTTTTCATGAAGCTCTTGTGCTAAAGGAAATAAGTCCTCTCCATCACTCAATAAACCATGTAATAATATAAACGGTTTACCCTCTCCTTGTAATTGGTAAAGGGTAGTGTTATCGCATAATGTTCGTTTAAATAAATGATTATGCCGGCCATTTTGATACATTATTCGATAATCCAGATCAGCTACTACGGCAGGGAAAAATTTCATTACACTCGTCTTCTTAAACCAATCTCCTCCCATAATTTTTTTCGCTGAAACATTTAAAAATTTTTGTTTTGTAATAAAATTCAGTCCATCAGAAGGAATTTTTGTTATTTTACTTCCTCCACTATTCATAATTGCTTTCATAAATGGCATTGGAACAGAGATTTTTGGTGCCCTCATATTCATACTTTCCGACATAATACTTAATAATTCAGCAATGTTTTGATCGTGCTGTTTGTCTTCAACAAGTGTATATGTTTGAATAGTCGGTTGCTCCAATCTGAAAACCTGCACAATAAACTTCGCAAGCTCATCGTTTGAAATAAGTGGTAACCTATATCCCTTACATCCAGGAATCACTGGCATGAGCCCTCTTCGCATACTCATCACAAGCAAACCTAATCCTGCTATCTGCTCTGTACTCCCTGTTTTACTACTACCGACTACAGTTGGCGGATTAATTACAGAAAGCGGATAACCTACTGCTGATGCCTGCTGACGGATATAAAGATCTGCTAAAAATTTTGTTCTCTCATATGGATTTTTTATTTTCAAATAATTGTTTCCTTCTTTAAACACATCAATTGCAATCTTGCTATTTTTATCATCAAAGGGACTCATATAACCTACAACATGAATAAATTGTTGCAAACCCTTCAATTGATGAATACTTTTAGCTAATTCACTAATATGTTTGGCGCCATTTAAAAATACGGAAGCTGCCTCTTTACTTGTCGCTTGAATATCCATGGGGCCTCCTGCGTGAATAATCACATCCGTTTTCAATACCCTCTCCTTATCTTCAGCACTTAGACCTAAATCTATTTTCGTCAAATCACCTTCAATAAAGTGCATAACTTCCTTTTTTAAGATGCCTCTTTCTTGAAAAAGGCGTGTTGCTTTATTTTTCGACCTCACTAAAAGAAGAATTTTAACATCCTCTTTGGCTAATTCTTTTACTAATTGCTTTCCAATAAAGCCTGTTCCACCAGTTAAAAATACTGTTCTCATATAAAATCCCCCTTTTAGTACCGCTTAGTACTAATTTAATGTAAAAAAAATGCTTCTTTTATCGAAGCAATTTTAAAAAATGATCTGCTGTTTTCGTGATTACAGTTGCATCCTTCAATGTTTCTGAAATAAATAACGCTCCTTCAAGATTTGTAATAAAAAGTGATGCAACCTCATCAATATTAATCGTATTTCTAAATTCTCCATTCTCTACCCCTTGTTTAAGTAATAGAGAAACTTTCTTTTGTAATCCTGTAAAAAAAAGACCTATTTTTTCTTTTATTTGCGTGGCCTGTGTAGGACTTTGAATATAAAGAGTAATAAATGGACAGCTCCCCTTATACTCTCTCGACTGAACTCCTTGTGATAATTGCTTTAAAAACAGTTGGATACGATCTTCAACTAAAAATTGGTTCTGAGAAAGTACGTCATCAATTGCAGATTGATACATTTCAATCCAATAATCAACGACCCCTTCTAATAATACTTCCTTATTAGAAAAGTGATAATACACATTAGACTTTGAAACTTTGCTTACACGTACTAATTCATCCATACTTGTATAAGCAAACCCTTTTTCTAAAAATAATGTTGCAGCTACTTCAATCACACGTTTTTGATTCATTAATTTTATCTTTGTCATAACTAGAACTATATAGTACTAATTTAAATATTGCAAGTATTTATGTTAATTTTTAAAAAAGTTTGATTAAAAAAGTTCCACTAACATTGATTTTACTGCAAAAAAATCTTATTTTGAATAAAGTTGAACTGAACCCCGAAATTGTTCATTCACTATCGACTAATAGAGGTCACCATACATATCCATTAACTTAAGAAAAAGAAATGCCCCCAAAACGAAAAAATGAGCTATTTTGCTACAAGTTAGCACAAAATCTCGTTCTGGGGGCATTTACCTTTCTTAGCTTGATAGCGATGGGTGATACCCCTATTTATATAGAATTGAATTTTAACTTCACACTTAATTAGTATTTGCTATTTTTACAAAGCACATTTAAAACAATTACATTTATATATTAAATTAATATAAAATATATGCAAGAAATGGAATTTGGGTTACATGCACATAATGTAAATCAATCTACAATATATTCAACTGTGGGTACAAAAAAAAATACTCAAGGCTTCCCTTCTACTCAGGGAAAAGAAGCTACTAATGATTTAGCTATCAAATTTGATATTCGGTCATCAGAAAAAGAAGAAAAACAATCTAGTGTCAAATTTACTGAAATGGATTTATGGAAAATATTAAGAGATAAAGGTGTCCCCTTATGGATTATTATGGAGATGCTAAACAAGTTCCGTGCTGATAAGGAGAAGGAATCAAACTAAACTAAAAATAACTCTCCAACTGATGTTACTAATACTATTGAATTAACTAATGAAACAAGATTAGATATGGTACTGTAGGTTTTTAGTACTGATAGCTCATACTTTTAAAGAAAAAACCTTACAGAAAGATTCTGCAAGTTTTTTTCTCTTATTTGGAGCCGGCAAACCAAATAAATTTTAGTGAACATTATTACATCAAAAAGGTTCTTTATCAAAACATGTAGAATTAGCACGGATGCAGGTTTATATAAATGAAGAGGTGATTGTGTTGGATTATTTAACAAAATCAAAAAATTCATCAACAGGTTTGAGAAGGTATTTGGAATTCTATCCGTTAACTTCATTTTTTTTTATGGCATATGTTTTCTCGTGGGTTGTATTAATTCCATTTATCTTGTCACAATGGGGTATTTTCCCGAAAACAAAAATGTTTAATCTTTTCTTTTATGCCAATGCATTTGTAGGTCCTATGCTAGCAGCATGTATCATGATCCGAATTCTTGAAGGCAAAGAGTCATGGAAAAAAATTAGAAACAGCATTCTAACTACTAAGGTCGGTTTGAAGTGGTACTTTTTTACCCTCATCGTTATCCCCGCTGCAATGTTTCTGGGTATGGTAATAGTAAATGGAGAGATACCTACTTTCCGTGACCTTAATTTTGAATTTTTTATAACCTATCTCTTCTCTTTTATAGCAATTTTCTTTCTCGGTGGGCCTTTACCCGAGGAAATCGGATGGCGTGGTTTCGCTCTGCCTCGATTACAATCGAAATTTGGACCGTTAAAAGCTACTTTACTACTTAGTGTTTTGTGGACTTTCTGGCATCTTCCACATTTCTTAACGGCTGCACAAAAGGGTGGCCCGGGTTCTGACCTTTCTCTCCTATATATCCATTTGCCAATTTTTATTTTACTATGTTTGCCGATCTCAATCATTCTTACTTGGAGCTATAACTGCAATCACGGTAATTTATTTATTGTCATACTAATTCATGCGAGTATAAATACGTTTAGTTTAGCACAAACTCATTCCACCAACCCTGTTATAAAGAATACGGATATATTTGTAGTGATAGGATTGGGATTTGTCGCTTTACTTATTCTTATTTTCACACGAGGTAATCTGGGGTATAAACAAACTTTTAATGAAGTAGAGTTCAGCAACAATGAAAATATAAGTAAATAGAAACAAAAATCATAGAATAATAGGTTGATGACAATAGTGTACCGCCACACTGCTATCAAGTTAACAATCATATTCTTCTCCAAAACAAAAAACATTATTCTTTATTCAAAGTGAAATATAATTGTTTGCAAAGAGATTCTCCCGATACTTGGTATCATATACCTTGGATAAATTAGACAGAAAAATAGAATCTTTTCAACAGGAAAATAATTTATAGTGGATAAAATATATTTATATTGATATTGATTATAATAATGTTTTTTGAATTGTAACTTTAAGGAGGCGTTGTCGATGAGAAAATATTTCTATTTGATTGGGCAAAAAAACAAGAGGATAACGTATCACTAGCCCATAAACTATGTGCTTCCTCTTCAATATTGGAAGGAGAGTTTCAGATTGAATAAGATTTATTTAAAGGCTATTGACAAAAGTAATTGGGAAGAAGCAATTACACTTTCTGTTACAGAAGAACAACAAACATTTATTGCATCCAACCTTTATTCTATCGCAGAAGTTCAATTTCTAGATAATTTCTATGCAAACGGTATTTATCTTGATGAAAAAATGATAGGATTTACTATGTTTGGGATAGATCCTGATGATAATAATTATTGGATTTATAGACTTATGATTGATAAAAAATTTCAAGGGCAAGGTATAGGTAAACAAGCTATACCTCTGGTAATTGATAAGATAAGAAGCAATAATAACCCAAACATTTCTAAAATAATGATTGGATATGCTCCTGAAAACCTTACAGCTAAATTTGTATATAAAAAAGCAGGATTTATTGAAACTGAATTATCATCTTGGGGTGAACAGTTAGCTAAGTATTCCTTATAAGCACTTGAATTTTGTACATTAACTTTTAGACTTATTAAAGAAAAGAGTCTGATATTATAGTAATGCAGATAGGAAATAATTAAACTTTTTTCAAACACGATTTTTTTCTATTCTTAATGGTTCTAATATGTAAATAAAAAGTAGGAGGAGCCTATCCTAACAGACTCCTCCTTAAAACAATCATTCTATACATGTTAGAAATAAATTCATTTTACTAATAATGAATATTCACCGTTTTTATCATCGAATTTATATACATTTAAATAATATTTACCTGGTTTCGCTGTAAATTTCCCCTTTATAACATTTCCTTCATTTTCACCACAAGCTACATAATTTTGCATGTCTGATTCATGATAAAGTACCCATGTCATCCCAATATTTTGTTCATTTACCACAGAAATATCTACTTCTTTTGGATCTGTAACATTAAACGTATAAACATCTGTTTGATCAGGAGTAATCAGATTTCCTTTTACAAGCGTATTAAACGGGAGTACCTTCTCCTCTTCATGGGATTCACCTGTTTGCGGATCTTGTTTTACAGTAACTTTGTTTGTTCTTTGCTTTCTTTTCCCCTACTATCTTTTACTGTTAATTCCACAGTGTATGTTCCTTTTTCTCCATATACATGGGTAGGATTTGCTCCTGTACTTGTTGTATCATCTCCAAAGTTCCATAGATAAGAAATAACTTTTTCATTTTCACTTTTTGTACCATCACTATGAAATTGAATCTCTTCATTTACTATCCCGCTGTATGGTCCATTCATATTTACTATAGTATTTGTTTTCAAATTTAGTTTTCGCAATTTTAGTGTATTTGTTAACAAACTCTGTTTTTGCTTCAGTATCTTTCCTTAACAACAAATAAGACGCTAGCTAGATTATGTCAGCACCTACAGTAATTTCCATACACTTAATCAAAATCATTTATCCTCACTTTATTTATTCCTTTGTTTCCATACCCCATTCTCTTTACGATAAGTATTCTTGCCATCCATGAAGTCAACTGTATTACCCGGAATGCTATATTTCTTATTCTTATTCTTTTTCTTAGCCTTCTTCTTCTTCAGTCTCTTCTCTTCTTGAATAGCTTGCAAATCCGCCTTCCATTGTTTCAACAAATCCTTTTCACGTCGCATCAAATTTGTACCCCTTGGATTAAAATGTGAACTAAATAATTAGATTCTACCTATTTTATTAAGATAAATTACTTTTGAAAATAGAATAAACGTTAACATATTGTCAAGGTCAAATCATTATTGTTGTTATTTTTTAATAACCGAATATCAAATTTGCGTCGCATAATCCTCCACTGGACAATCACATTCGGGACCCTTTAAATAGACTTCATATAGTGGAGCAACTATCAGAATATCTATTATTCTTGATCCATTCTTCTAGTGCCATATAATCGTAACCTATATCGTCATAACTCCCATGATGTAAGGTAGTAACAATTTGATGCTGATCTAGCTTTTTATCTCCCAATCCCGCGATACATTTCCAGTGTTATCATATATAATTGGAATTCTTAATTCAATATCATTGTGGTTCGGAATATACTCTTCATCATAGAAAATGGCAGATGGAGAACCTACTATTTGAAAATCACTCATTTGTACTCTTTTATATAAGAATTAAAATGTTCATCCATATCATTAATATCGATTTGTAATCTTTGCGTTATGACACTTATTTCACTCCTCTTTCCAATTAATATATCGTAGTGTCTACGTTGGAGTGAAATGAGATCTATGTTCCTATTTATCATTTCACTCATTTCAGAAATAATCTGTAAATGTTGTCTCACTTCATGAGATAACTCCATAATTTGCAATTTCATATATTTGATGAGTGAACTTTGGTCTGATGAATGAAGAATTATTTTCATCAAAACACTTTAGAGAAAAATGATAAATACCAAAATTAAATTTATAAAAATACATAACATATTGAAGAAGTATGAAAAACGAAACTGTCGATTTACCTTCACTTTCTAATTATATGCAAACAGTACTGAGAGGAATTTTTGATGAAAATAACTAATTTAGATGGAGAAGCTACATCATTTCCAGCACTACTTAAAATCGTTCAAAATAAGAAATCTTATTATGACTTTAAATGGGGAGAAGTTAAAGATCCAGCAAAAGAAAATACTTGGAATTGGATAGCCTTCTTCTTCACGTTATTTTGGATAGCATATCGAAAAATGTATAAACTTTTCTTTCTCTTAGGACTACTACAAATTCCATGGTTTATTATTTTCCATCTAATAGATATCCCATTGTGGGTAGACATAGTCTTATATTTAGAATTTTGTTTTGTTGTAGGGTGGAACGGTAATCGTTGGTATTTTAAGCACGCTATACAAATTCTAGGAAAAGTGAAGAGTTTACCTCAAACTCAACAAGACCTGTATTTACGAGCAAAAGGTGGCACTCACATTGAAATTATGCTATGCCTCAATCTATTTTTATTATCATTTCTTTACATTATGGACATAAAATTAGCATATTTACCAACCCAAACAAATGTGAAAAATGTTGTACGTTGGAGTGAAGAAGGAGAGACATTAGAATCCTTTACCACTAACTCGAAATGGAAGTATATAAAAAAAGAAGGAAAACATTATGTAGTTGAATTTACAGGTTATGATAATAGTGAAAAAGAACATGTACAAATAGTTTTCTATGTATATTTAGAAAAACAAAATTATGAATGGCACTATGTTTACATTAATAATAAAAAGTTAAACAAAGATGATGAAAAAGAGTATAAAAAAGAAATTGAAGAAATTTCGTGGTATTAACGTACAACAGCTCACTATTATATAACTCTGGAGATAGAAATATCATATGTATTTTTTAGCACGGCTAATTACATGGTAATTATCTATCGTTAAACTGAAGCTATGATATTAAAGAAAAGTCCATATATGTTTTATTAAATGTATTTCTATTTTTTGAATTCATTTATGCGATTTTTTTATCAAATGCTTCTACATTAACTGCCCCATTCTTTTATTTGAAACATCTTTAACATATACAAGATAAAAAAGCTTATTCTATCTCACGTATTAAATCGAATACACGTATTTATCAAAAAAATCCTAACCCTGATTATTTTCAAGATAGCAGAATCAAGAAAGGTACAGAGTATATCCAGATAGATATGGAGGTTTTAATGAGCTCTCTTCAACCAGGACAAACATATGAAATATCCGACGCTTATGTAGGAATGACTGATAAAGTCCCAACTCGTGTGATTGTTCATCGGCTAACAAAAGAACAACAACAAAAACGATTACGTGATCAAGCTATACGAGAAAAAAAGAAAGGAATGACGTATTCTCCTCGTAGCAAA
Organism: Bacillus sp. CCB-MMP212; assembly: GCF_022748145.1. Taxonomy (NCBI): domain Bacteria; kingdom Bacillati; phylum Bacillota; class Bacilli; order Caryophanales; family Bacillaceae; genus Bacillus; species Bacillus sp. CCB-MMP212. The sequence continues at coordinate 337,705 of NZ_JALDQE010000006.1, read as the reverse complement.
CGACTTAGTGGTATCAATGTATATATGACAAACGCCTCTACAGATATTGTCTCGATGGGACAAGTACATGATTTGTACTCTTTACGTTGGCAAATCGAGATTTTATTTAAAACATGGAAATCATTCTTTTATATTCACCATTGTAAAAAGATAAAACGAGAAAGATTAGAATGCCATTTGTATGGGCAACTGATCGCCATTCTCCTCTGTTCTTCTACTATGTTTCAAATGCGTCAATTACTTCTTATGAAAAAGAAACGAGAGCTGAGTGAATATAAGGCCATATATATGATTAGAGATTATTTTTTTCTTATTTATCAAGCCATACAGAAAGACACCCAAGAATTATCAAAGATTCTCATTCTCCTGTTCAACCTCCTACAGCAAAACGGGCGGAAATCTTATCGATATGAGAAAAAAACGGTCTTTGATATATTAGGTGTCGTTTACAATTGTACCATGTCTGATAATCAAGCCGCTTAATTCAAAAAAGTGAAACCCGTTAAGGTTTATTTCGTATGCAAATCTTTCAATCACCTACACTTGCCCTTTAGAAAAAGAAACAATTTCGCCTAAAATGGACTTTGCATAAGCTTAGCTTGATAGCGATGTGGCGGTACCTCATATAAAGAAATTTTAAACATCTTAATCTGCCTTTCCTTTATGTAAATATGGGAATAACGAAATTACCCCAAGGATAGCTAAACAAGCTCCAATCCATAGCGGAGATACAAAACCATATCCTTTACTGATCCCAATACCACCTAGTGACGAACCAATAACAATACCTAGCGTAATAAAAGAACTATGAACGGTATTTATCATTATGCCATTACTAGCTGTCTTCATCACCCTCGCAACCATAGCTGGATTCAATGCTACACCAGTTAAACCAATAAAAATCGTAGAAATCACTGCAATGTATTTATTCTCTGCACTTAAAGCAAATAAAGACAACGCTATGATTAATATAATTAATCCACCCGTAAGTATTTTCATTGTAAATTTATCAGCGAACTTGCCAATTATTATATTCCCAATTACCGTCGCACTACCATAGAGAGCAAGTAAATATGGAATACTTGCACTTGAAAACCCTGTAACATTTGTAAAGATAGGAGTGAAATAACTAAATGCTGCAAACGTACCACCAATAATGAACATACTTGTTATATACGCTGCCCAAAGATGAATATTCTTAAATCGCAGAAGTTCGTCTTTCCAATTTAATTGCTCTTTATTTGAAGAGGATGGTAACAACCGTTGAATCATAATCCCTGATACTAGCACAAGAACAGAAACAGCCCCAAAACTAATACGCCAGCCAAAATATTGCGAAATAACGGTCGTTATAGGTAAACCTAATACAGTTGCGAACATTAAACCTGCAAGTACAATTGATGCAGCTTTTCCCCTTGAATCAGAGTGAACCAATGTCGCAGAAAAGGAAATCGCAACTCCAAAAGCTGAAGCTGAAGCAATACCAGTTATAATACGTGAAATCATCATAATATCATAGTTCCAAGCGATAGCTCCGAGCGATTGACCAATTAAAAATATGAACATTAAAAACAATAATGCTTGTTTGCTGCGCATTCGTAAGAGGATTGCAGTTAAAATGGGGCCTCCTATTACCATTGCTCCTGCATAAGCTGAAATTAAATACCCAATAGATGATACAGGAACCTGGAATGCAAGAGCAAGTTCATTCATCATACCTGCAACCATAAATTCTGATGTAGTCATACAAAAGATTGCTAAAGCTAATAAATAAATAATCGATGGCATAAAAACACTCCTTATTCATTATTGTAATGATCGGTACAAAAATAGTGCGAAAAAAGAGCGCACTAAGCGCCACAAATAGACTCTATTGTTCCTTTGATAACTTGTTCAGACAACATCCGATTTTGCATCGATACATTAAGAACACGGAATCCGTAATAACTGCTTAAAAGCAGACTAGCTAATTCCTCAGCTGATTGCTTCTTTGAAATTTCACCTGTTTGCAATCCTTCCTCCATCACTGTTTCAATAGCTTGTTTAAGAAGTTCAACATGCTTCGAGAAAATTTCTTGTACCATTAAATCGTTTTTAGCACGTTCTATACTGGCATTAATCAATAAACATCCTTTTTGATCCATATTCTCAAAGTCTTCTTTCAATGCCCATTCAAAAAAATTACTTAATCGTTCTTTAACTGGAATTGAAGTATGTAACAATTTCCTTTGTTCCCTAATCCCAATTTCATGGTAGCGTTCTAATACTTGTTTATACAGTTCATGTTTACTACCGAAAGTATTGTATAAACTTCCTTTTCCAAGTCCTGTATCACTGCATAAATCTTGTGTAGAACACCCTTCATATCCTCTTAACCAAAATGTTTTCATTGCAACATCTACAATTGAGGAATAATCAAACTCTCGAGGTCTGCCGCGTTTATTCAATCGTATCCTCCTCTCATTTTAAAGATAACATGAATAGAATACCCTTTTTGTACCATGCGGTCAATAATTTTGTTTTATTGTTACTGTAAAATAAAATTTGATTATTTTAGATTACGAATAATGAAAAATAGCCCCCTTATTCAAATTGCCTAGCGAAAAAATCACGTTTTAATAGACTTCTTTATCATCCCTACCTTTCTATAAATTACTAGTTATGAAACAAGGATCGTTTCATAACTAGTAATTTACTTGATTATCTTGATAGCTATGGAGTAGTGCCCCTATAAACAAAACCCACCAGAAACATCTAAAATCTGCCCCGTTACCCAGCGGCTATCAGAAGAAGCAAGGAATGCTACTGCATCTGCAATATCTTCAACTTGCCCTATTCGTCCGAACACAGATGAGTTTGTAGCAAAATTTCGTATTTCCGGATCATCTAGCAATTTTGCATTGATATCTGTCTTCGTATATCCAGGCATAATTGTATTCACTGTTATACCTCTTTCTCCAAGATGTTTAGCTAGAGGCAGTGTCATCGTATTTAATGCACCTTTACTTAAACCGTATGCAATTGAGCCTGTAAAACCAAGTCGTACTTCAGCTGATGAAATGTTAATCACACGGCCCTCTGCTCGTATTAATGGTAATGTTTGCTGAATTAAAAAGAATGGTGCTTTAATATTCACAGACATAATTTCATCAAAAACTTCTTCTGTCGTATTTTCAATCGTTCCTTGTGTACCTATCCCTGCATTGTTTACTAAAATATCAATCTCTGATGTACCAACTTTTATTTGTAATTCATTCTTTAACTGTTTTACTAGCTTTTTGACACCATCAATTGAATTGAGTTCAGCTTCAATTAAGAACGCTTTTCCTCCATTAGATTCAATCTCACTAATCGTTTCATCTGCAGCTGTTTTATTTCGGCCGTAGTGAATCGCAACTAATGCTCCATCTTTCGCCAATCTCATCGCAATCGCACGGCCAATTCCGCGACTCGCTCCTGTTACTAACGCTACTTTTCCATCAAGATTCTTCATTTTTTCCATCCTTCCTAAATTTCCGTTTGATAAATCCTATAATTATATTTTCATGCAAAAAACAATCATTTTAAATACATATTTATAGGTGTTTTAGTTCGTTCACTTATGATATTATAGTTATAATTTGCGATTCACTTTAGAAAACAAAACAAGGAGGCTACACAATGCAAAACGCCGTAAAACTGGATGAAATCGATCATAAAATTATGAACTTGTTGTATGAAAATGCGAGAATTTCTGTTTCAGAAATAGGACGAATTATATCCATGACGCAACCTGCTGTAAAAGAACGTATTAACAAGCTTGAAGATCAAGGAGTTATAGCGGCTTATCGAACGAAATTTGAGCCTGCAAAAATTAATAAAAACATTCAAGCATTCATCATGTTTAAAACGAGCCAATGCTCTGATTTTATCCAGTATTGTAATGCAGCTCCTGAAGTAACAGATTTATTTCGAATTAGTGGGGAATTTAATTATATGATGAAGGTCATGAGCGATTCGATGGATTCCCTCGCTGCATTTTTAGACTCCTTAATGCAATTTGGCTTGTCATCTCCTTTAATAGTATTAAAGAGTGAATTTGAGGAGAAATTGTCGTTTTGATAAAGGGATACGTATTATCCTCACTAACAGTAAAAGTTTCTCTTTCTTGAGAAAAACCAACAAAATCAATGACTAGTAAACAAAAAAGAACATTGATATTTCAATGTTCTTTTTGTATCTCTACTTATTAATTAGATTACTCTTTGAAAAGAGCACTTTAATCCCCTTACCCTTGATTCCTCTGCGCCTCTCTAAACTCCTCCTTCACCTTCTCTAACAACCCTTCTTCCGTAATTAATCGATACGCCGTATTTGCTAATGCTTTTGCCGATGTAATTAATGCTTTATCTCCAAGTTCTGAACGTGCTGCTTCTCTAAATTCATTCGTATGTGCAATTAAATCATCTGGTCCGATTTTAATGTACGGATGAATTGTCGGTACAACTTGACTTACGTTTCCTGCGTCGGTTGAACCGATCCCTACTCTTTCTTTACGATTTACATCTTCACCTAATAGTTCTAGTTCTTCCGCTACAATATCGTTATATGTTTTTGTTACGAGTAATTCATCGATTTCATTTTGGAATTGATGGATTTTTACTTTTGCACCTGTTGCTAACGCTGCTCCCTCAGCAATGTTTCTTACTTTTTCTGTTACTTCCGCGCATCTTTTTCTCGTTGCTGCGCGGATGAAGAATCTTGCTGCGGCATAGTCAGGAATAATATTAGGTGCTTTTCCGCCCTCTGTAATGACGCCATGAATTCTCACGTCTGACGGAAGTTGTTGGCGAAGTGCGTTAATACCGTTATAGAGCTGAATAACCGCATCTAATGCATTAATCCCTTCTTCTGGCGAAGCTGCAGCGTGAGCTGTTTTTCCGTAAAAATGAAAATCAAGTGGATCGACTGCTAGTGAAGGACTCGTTGTCGCTGTTTTTCCGCTCGGATGAATCATAAGCGCCGCATCAATGTCTTTAAATAAACCTGCCTTTACATAACTTGATTTCGCGCTACCATTTGGCCCGCCTTCTTCTGCTGGCGTACCAAACACAACAACTTCCCCGCCAATTTCTTCAAGCGTTTCTGATAATGCAATTGCTGCTGCAACACTAATTGTGCCGATTAAATTGTGACCACACGCATGGCCTAGTCCTGGTAAAGCGTCGTACTCCGCTAAAAATGCGATTGCTGGTCCTTGTTTTCCAGAGCTTTTTCGCGCGATAAATCCCGTTTCATGTCCAGCTATATTGTGCTGCAACTGAAATCCTGCACTGCCTAGCAATAAACTTAACGTTCTAGATGCATAAAACTCTTGGTTACCAATCTCTGGATTCGCATGAATATCATGACTTGTTTCTATGTACTTTTCCTTATTTCTTTCGATACTCTCTTCAATTGTTTTTCTTTGTGACGTTACTCCTGTCGCTCCCATTGTTCTTCCTCCTTTTATTTTCACGTAAAAAAGCCTCTTTCTAAAAGATAGAAAGAGGCTTCTGTATATACAGTCAAAATGAGCTTCTTTCTTATCTTTCAAGTTACCTTGCTGGAATTGGCACAGTATTCATAACGAATCCGCTGCCGAGGTATCATAGGGCCAGTCCCTCCACCTCTCGTGATAAGAATTTTCATAAAATTATATTAAATTATTTTTTATTCTAAGTTCATTCCAAGTAAAAGTCAAGGAATTCCTATCCGAATTTACCGAATATCTAAAAATCCTTTTAATACACCAATTGTTTCTGGTGCTTGCAGTCTTGCACATACGTACGGAAATTCCGTGCTACCTTCAAATATCATTTGAGATGTGAGCGGTGCGCCTGCCCAGAAGATTTCATCATCAATTACGATAAACGGGAATGCTTTATTTTGTCTTTGTAACTTTACATTTTTCAGTGGAACTGGTCCATCACTATAAACTATTATCTGTGCATTTGTACGCATTAACGCTTGCCATACTCGCTTATCCACTTGTTTTGTACTTGGAAGTGAAATAATAATTTTTCGTTTTGCGGCTAAAATATCTTTTAATAGCCCTTTCGGCTCTTCAAGATTCATTTCCATAAACCAGCGTAAACGTTTCGAAATTTTCCGTTCCCACAATTGTCTTGATGTCGTGCGATCATACACATCTCCATGACGTTCTATATGAGCTGTTAATTGCGATAACGCTTGTTTTCTAGAAAGATTTTTACGCATATAATGGCAATCTGATAATTGAATGAACTTCCCTCTCGCCCTTGTCACTGCTACATTGACGAGGCGATGATTTTTATGGTCAAAGAATAACACGCCAGGTCGTTCTTGCGGATAACTGTCAACTGTATCAAAGATCATCATATCTCTTTCAGAACCTTGAAACTTATGAACTGTCGCCGCTAAAACTGGTATGTTTTGATATTTCGTTCTCTGCAACATTTCTCTAATACACGTCGATAAAAAGCGTGACTGCGCCCTGTAAGGTGTCACAACACCAATTGATTGAATACCGTCTAACAATCCGATTAACATCATTTGCATCGCTACTAAACCAGACATAATGTTAAAACGTGAACCAGAAGCAGCATCTTTTAACGAAAAAGCTCCCATTTGGCTCGTATCAAATAAAACACTCGCTTCATTTGCGAACGGTTGCAATTGCGCAAGTTCTTTACGCTCTGAAACAGACGGATGATCGTATACTCTATTTTTATAAATAAATGAATTCGTAAACTTCGATATATCCGCATGCATACGTCTTTGTTCCTGCAACATAAATAGGTTCGGATGCGCTTCTGATTTATTTACAGAATCAACAATCCCAGCGTGGTAAAACATATCTTCCCCAAGCCATTTGCGAACGAGTTCATGGTTTGCCATCGCAATTGGAGGTAACTGTAAAAAGTCACCGCAAACGACGATACGTTTCCCAAGTGAAGCAGCTAATGCAATTTGCGGAACGAACGCCATACTCACCTCATCTACGACAACTAAATCAAATGTACGCTCATAAATTAGCGCATCAATGGCACATTTCGATAAAGTTGCGCCGATTACTTTCGCATTTTCAATATATTCTTTTTCTACTTCTTTAATTTTAGCCTTTTGCTTTCGAAGCTCACTTTCAATCTCTTGTATACGCTTCTTATCAGCAGATGTTGCTTTATACGATAAGATTTTTTCACGAAGATCTTGGCGTGTCTCTTCTAAGTAGAGTCTTTCCTCACCCCATGATCCGTTCGTCGTTTCAACTAACTTAGATGCAAGTAACGTTTCATGATTTCGTATATGTTCATGCTGACTATAACCGTAACGAACAATTTCGCCAGGCGTCCATTTCTTTTTCTTTTCAATTTGCTTCGTTACTTCACTCATTAATACGTCTACTGCCGCGTTACTATGAGCTAACACAAGTACCGATTTTCCTTTTTGATAATGAGCCGAAATAATACGTGATAAATTGTAAGACTTCCCTGTTCCCGGCGGTCCCCATACGTACGTTGTCGGATTGTAAAACGCGCGATATGCCAGTTCATTTTTTGGATTTTTCATCTTCTCAATATGTTTCGGACTGCTCGTCCCATCAACAAGACGCTTTATACGATTACGTTTTAGCTTGTCTTTACGTGCTTCTTTCAATCGCTCTTGCAGTTGCTCTAAAAGTTGCCACGGTTCACTGTATAAAACCGCTTCTCTTATTTCACCTTGTATATAATCATTTAATTTCAATTCTATTTCTAATCCATGTACAGATAATACTTCTCCTGTCGCTTCCTCACCATCGAACTCAATTCGAATTGGTGATCCTTCAGGTAAGCTTACTTCCGAAATAAGCTGAAATACATACACTGTATTCTCATAATCTGTATATAAAAAACGACCGTTCATGATAGAAATTTTACTACCACCTATCGTTTTCCAATGTTTAATTTCATATGCTAATGCATAATGCCACTCTTTCATCGTTTCTGATAATGAAGGAGTTTGAGTAGTTGTATTCATCGTATAATCTCCTTCCTTCTCCCCAAACATACTTTCTCACTATACCATACAACACGCTAAAATTTGTAAGGTTTTTATCTTGCTTATTTTCTTAATTTTCAATAATATATTGTATATAATTTTCAGAAAGAAGGAATCTACATGCCAGTTAGAAGAATTGAACACGTAGGACTTATGGTTGCAAACTTAGAAGCATCTATCTCATTTTATGAAGAAGTAGTCGGCTTACAGCTCCTTAAACGTATGGGGCACCCGAATCCAGATTTAAAACTCGCTTTTTTAGGTGTGGAAGAATCGAAAGAAACGATACTCGAACTCATTGAAGGCTACAATTCTTCCTTGCCAGCAGAAGGAAAAGTACATCACATTTGCTTTAAGGTAGATTCATTAGAGGATGAAATTGAAAGAATACAAAAACACGGCGTAACCTTTTTACTAGGAGAAGAAATCGAAACATTACCAGATGGAACACGTTACATATTCTTCGCTGGTCCTGATGGGGAGTGGATTGAGTTTTTTGAGACGGAGAGATAGAGTGAAACTTTAGTCAGCCCACAATAAACGGGATAATAACTTTATGATCCACATAAGGAGTACAAACTGATGAATACAGTTTTTATTATCGTTTTTTGGTACTTATACTATTGATGTCATGGGGGTATTTTGCAATTCAAAAATGCTGTTTACTTATAGCAGTATCTTTTACGAATGCAAAAATAGCCAAAATACGCAAGCAGTTCCGCATAAAAACTTGCATATTTTAGGCTGTTTAATTGTACTCCTTATTTTGTTAAAGTTACCCGTCAATTCAATTCCAAAGACCTCAGCTGACGATTAACTCAAGTACCGATTTCGGATGACCCTCATGTGATGAAGTTCATGTTCTGTATCCGCTACACTATCTGTAGCAACAGTTGCTATCTCATTTTCTTCAACACTTGACATTGCTCGATTTATAGCCTGTTCTAGCTTTACGTTCTTCTTGTTCATAGCTGTTACTAAGCGTTCTATAGTTGCTACATCTTTATGATAAAAAATTCTAGAATTATTATTGCTACATTCTTTCATTTTATTAATTAGTATGATATACCATCACAGCACCAGAAAGACTAATATAAGCTAGTATCATCCATACGTTATCATTTCTAATCTATCCTGTTTAGAAATGATAACGTTTTTTTGTACTTAAAGGTATTAAAATTTCTTAAATTGATGGGAATATAGGGTGTCCCCTATATGGTGGAGATAGAATCGTAGCGGATGACATAGGAGAAAAACTAAACGGTCTAAAAGTATTGTATTTTAATATTAAAATTTTAAGGGTAGCCAACTATATAAAATGTAACACTGACGTTCCAGGGGATTATGTTGAATACAATAATGAGGAAAAATGGTTTATGTCTATATTATTTTCTCTTCCAATTACTATATCTTTTTAGCATACTATTAACTATAAGGAGGGAGTACCGAAATGGAAGAAAAGAAAGTGACGTGGTTAGAACTCTTTTATGATTTGTTATTTGTGGCGGCAGTGACGGCTGCGACTCATGTTTTACTTCATGTTGAAGATGGTCAAATCCATGCAGAGTATTTAGTAAAATTTGTCTTAATTTTTATTCCGATCTGGTGGGCTTGGGTAGGGCAAACCATCTTTGTTAACCGGTTTGGAAAAGATTTATTTCATCAAAGAATTTTTTTGATCCTGCAAATGTTTTTTGTCCTAATAATGACATCAAGCTTATCAGCTGATTTTGATCCTTATTATCTTTCTTTTTTAATTGGCTATATTGGCTTAAGGGTCGTGACTGCAATTCAATATCTTGTTGTCCAGCGTATAGAAGAGGGAGCTCGAAAAAAAGCAGCACTCTTTTTAGGAAGATATTTTTGGATTGGAATCGTTATTTCATTATTATCCGTCTTTTTTGATTCTTGGATTCGATATGCTGTGTTATATTTTGGGATTCTTATCGATATTATTGTCCCACTGCTTGGAAGGAAGTGTTTAGAAAAGGTTCCTACAAATACAGCCCACTTGTTAGAGAGATTTGGTCTATTTTCCATTATTCTCTTTGGGGAAGCTCTTGTAAGCACTCTTGTGGTCATTCAACCTAAACAAGGAAATTGGGATTCAATAAGCTTTGCGATCATTTCATTTATCCTCATTATTTCGATGTGGTGGCAATATTTCGATAACATGGAGAAGAAACTCGACAAGTCTAGACAAACTTCTGGTCAAATTATTATTTACGGTCATCTATTTATTTTAATGTCTTTGAGTATGGTTGCAGCATCCATTAGATTATTATTTTTACATGAGGTCTATTATTCTTTTATCTTATATTTTGTTTTTGGTTCTGTATTGCTCTATTTCCTGTCAACTACAATTGTTTTTCATCAATACAGGTTTGAACAACACCGCTTGAACATTTATCATTTGTGCTTGTTTTTAGGAATTTTAGCAGTCTTTTTTGTTATTAATTTAATTATAGTAGTGCCGAATATTGTGATAATAGGACAATTAACCTTATTTTTTATCGTCTATGCTAAATTAACAAGCACATAAATAAAAGAATCAAATAAATTAGTATCAAACTATAATACTGGTTTATATATATTGGTAAATTTTATATTTATATTAAATCTTATAATTCACGGTGACTCTGATGCAACTGTACCTTTTGAGTTAAGTGGAAACGCACATATGATTCCATTCCTGATAGTAAACTTGCTCTAATACAAGTTGTCCTCATGGATTAAACGCAACTCCTACAAAAGAATTTAATGAAGTATTATTAACATTTTAAAAGAATAATCTTTGAGGAACTACCAGAGGCGGTTCAACAGCAATATCAAGAATAATAACACGAATTTATCGATTAGGGTTTTCCAAAAAGAGTAGCGCTATGCCTAATCTTTTGGAAAACCTTCTTTACATAGTTTTTTTAGGTCTCTTAGGGGAATCGTCACAGTGCTATCAAGTTAAAAAATACATTCTTCCCATAAACGAAAAAACGAACTGAACTTCTATGGACAACTATGAAAGAATGAAATTTTCGTTTTGGGGATAATTCAAAATCTTAGGTTGATGGCGATGTGGCAGTACCCCAAATCCAACATCTCTAGCTAGATTCTGTAAGGTATTTGGTGATAAAAGACTCTTAATCTCCTGTGCAAATAATTGTAAGTCGTCAGATACAGAATTAGACATAAAAAAACGTCATCCTTTCCTATAATTCTACCGTAAGAATAACGTCTTTATGGCGATATGGTGGTATACCTACTTAATTTAGCTTATTCTCCATTTTCGGGGATTTGGGCAAAATTACCCCACAAAAAAACAGCGAACCCTTCGAATATGTGGGTTCGCCATTATAAATCATTTATTTCACGTCTAATTTTTCTTTCACCTTCCCAGGAAGCTCGTCTTTCTTCACCTCTTCCCAAGCAGTTACACCTTTTTTATCGGAGTGGAATACGCGTAAGAATGCTTCTTTACGAAGCTCTTTAAATCCATTAAATTTCACTGTTTTTTCATTACCATTTTCGTCAAATCCTTGTAATTCATAATTATACTCTGTGTATTTATTTCCTTCTTTAGATACCCCTGACTTTATTTTCGCATCAGTTGTAATTTGAACATAGTATTCATCTTTTCCCATACGATTCACATCGCAACCAACTAACATTGTAGCAAATACAACTAGAATACTAAAAAGTGTAATATATCTTTTCACGTCATTCACCTCATGTGTTTTTTATTATGCTGTTATCATAACCCCTTTTTATTTGAGAAGAAATTCAAGAACCTGACATGAAGATTACACTTTTGTAAGATAATAAAAAGACGACTACAACAGCTGCCTTTTTAATCAACATCATAACAATCACTTGCATTGTAGTCTAACATTTAAATAAACCAACCCATATAACACAAAAAAGAGGAGTCACCCTAAGGTGACTCCTTGCCTAAGATAACTCCCAAAATATAAGTTATACAACATCCTTAAAAAAATAAATAATTTACTCCGGTTGCTATGATAGAGAATCCCATAATAATTGCTATTACAATACTGTGACGTACACGATTCATAACGAAGATTGCAATATACTCTCGAATCATCGCATTTGGGCAATAATAGAAGGCTGTTTTTGAGCCAATTCCTTGGCTATTTAATCCTACTATTTTAGCGTATAATCCGGCGCGAAACACATGGAAGTTGTTTGTAGAAAAAATGCAGTTATACTGTGTTCCTTTTAATGATTCCATAATTCTCTTTGAAAAAAGCATATTTTGGTATGTTGTAGTAGAACGGTCCTCTTTTATTGTATTCTCTAGAGGAATCCTATTATTCACAGCATACTCCTGCATAGCTTTCGCTTCAGAAATATTTTCATCTGATCCTTGTCCACCAGAGAAAATAATCTTAGGTGGTGAGGAAACTGCTTCTTGTTTCTTATAAAATTCAATAGCTCTATTAATTCTGCTAGCTAAAAGTGACGTAACCTTAAATATTTAGAAATTTAAAAAGCCCCCTAATATTGTTAAAGGGGCTTTACTCATACGAATGATAATTTTTATAAATAATTGCTAAATAGTGAATTTACATAAATGCTTTTAGAAGCTCTTGAACTAATGGGATTGCTCCACCTATAAATTTTAAAACTGCCATTGCGATTTCCATATTATTTCCTCCTCTTTTGTTAGTACTGGGATGTGATTAAACTTTATACCCTTATTATAGTAAACGTTTACATTTGTAACAATACATTTCTTTATGCAATATTGCATATTTATACATTTTGACAATATTTAACCTCTATTAGTCATTCTTTAATGGTACCATAACGAAGTGAGAGTCTTTAAGGGTTCTCCTTAATAGGAGGAAATATGGAAAAAGTTCAAGGTATTTACAGTAATATAAAATTTAAAAGTTGGTTTAAACAAGTATTAGCTGTAGGAGGAATATTAGGATTCTGCTACTTGGTGTTATATGGTTTTTGTTTTTTAGTTGATATGTAAATATTATACAACAATACTAGTGGAGTTTTGCCTACAGAGGTAAGACTCTTTTATTGTACTTGAGATGAACAAACTACATACAATAGCTTTCAGGTTCTTCAAATTTCTCTGTATGGTTCTTTGTTCCTCTATGTTCTAGACCCACTATTTCCTATCATTGAATATAAATGAACTTCCATTTATATTGAAAATACAATTTTATTGATGAAAGATGTCTTTTTACTAGATACATATTAAAAAGAAAAGTATAAGTTGTATTCCATTTCGGTACAATCTTTTTATCTTTGAAAAGGACTTAAATCTTATTAATAGATTTGAGTCTTTTTTGTATACATCCATTTCTATATAACCATATAAATATAATATATTAAAAATAATTTAAATGCAAGAATACTTGTAGAGGAACCGCCAGCACTTCGAAAAAAACAAGCTAAGCCAAAAAATACAATAAGCTGCCCATATGGACAGCTTATTTACACAATTTTCTTTATGGGAAGTACACTTAAGGTCATTTTTAACTTAATAGGAGTCTAATATCTCAAGTTTCTTAGCTAATACCCAGCTATTTAGGCCTAAAGATGCATAAATATTGTAATAAAAATAATTCCCGTTTCTCAATGTTTCCTATAATTCTTTAGTATCTTCATAGAACATAGGCCAACCTTGCATTAAGATATTATATATATATTTCTTACTACAAATATGGACGGTATTATCCTTGTTGCAGTTTTAATTTTAATCAAGTCTATTGTAATTACACAGATTGAAATATCTATTCAATTTTAAAAATAGTAAAGGAAATGTATATAGACGGAATTGTTTCTAATAAAATGAGACCAAAAATATTTCAAAAGGTACCATTAATTATTTAATGCTTTAAAAATGCAATTTTGAACCTTTCGAAGCACTAAATTAGATAGATTTTAATAAACTTCGAACTTTGTCTGCATCAGGATCTCACAATTGAGCCTGAGTAATTAATCCTGTCAACATAGCAAAAGAGTCCTGATTGAAACAAACTCTTTTATGAGTTTTACAAGAGTAAACTTTTAAACATATAATTACATTTCTACTATTTATTTTACCACTTGTACAGATGCTGGTTTCCACCCCTGATTCTCTACCCAATCAATATTAACCTTATATTTTTTATTACTTTGTTTATCTCGTACATTACCGTAGGCTTTATTATTACCATTATTTCCAATAAAATCGAAAATCAATTGGCTCTCTGGAACATCAACAGCATAAGAGATTGCTTTTTTCATTTCACTCCAATCTACTGTTCCTTCTTTAAATTTCATATCAGGTTTCGCTCCTTGCTCTGTACCAATTGGCTTCCATGAAGGATTAGTTTGAGGGTCCTTTTCTTGAGATACCGTTTTTTCTTCCTCTTTATTCTCATTTCCGTTCGTTTTTACCGATTTTTCTACTTTTTGTTTCCCTTCTAACTGTGCTGCTTCTTTATCTTCAGTTTTCTTCTCTTCTATCTTTGCTGTTTCTTTATCTTCGGTTTTCTTCTCTTCTATCTTTGCTGTTTCTTTATCTTCAGTTTTCTTCTCTTCTATCTTTGCTGTTTCTTTATCTTCAGTTTTCTTCTCTTCTATCTTTGTTACTTTCTTTTCTTGAGCAATTGCTTTCGTTGATGTATTAGAAGGGGTAAACAATTGGTATGTCACTATACCAACTGTCACTAACACCAAAGTAAATGCAATATTAAAAATTGCCTTTTGACGACGATTCTGTTGTTTTTCTTGAAATCTGCTTACTTGTCCCATTCTTCAAACCTCCGTGTTTACTTTCTCCTCTACTCTTTATGTATTATCCCTAAAATTCTTAATATTTTTATTAAACAATAGAAATAAACTACACTTTCCATACAGGATTTCATATCATAATATAATTTGTGTTTTTTCAAGTATCTGACATATGTTATTCAAAATAGTTTAATACATTAAAAATTGATAAGCTTCTGCACTTAAGGAACCTTCAATTTTATTCAAAGGTGATTCCAATTACGTCCACATTAGATCTCCTGTAGAAAGCTTTTTAACAATTAAGCCTCTTCTTCCCTTATTTATAATTTTTAAATTAAATTTCCCTCTATAGTATAATAAAGATGTTTCGTTTTCTAATGGGGTATGTCGTAAAATCAAAAGAGATTTTATCTCTTTTACCTTCTTTTCAGAGTAAATTTCACCACTAGGAAATTCTATTATTCCTAATGTAATCTTTAATTCGCTCTCATCAAAAGTCCACTCTTTATTAAGTTCTCTTATCTTTTGTATAAAGCTTCTTTTGGTTTGTCCTATATAAAGCAATGTTACATTCTTAGCATATACTCTAGAGATTGCAAATATCCCCTTCTTAGAAGCTTCTTCCCTATTATAAAAGTCATTTATACTATACATGCCATACCACTTAATATGTACTGTTTCTATGAATCTCACCTCGTTTTTAGACAATATTATAATTTCTGAATGTTCAAATTATTATGGGTACATATGCTTGATTACTTGAATTATAAATTGTGCTTTTCAATAATACATTTTATTATTACTAATTTCAATAATGAAAAAAAATACAATACTATAGTTTAATTACAAAGCTGTATAAAAAACAAAGTGATGTCGTGCCACATATTTTCTTTTTTTACAATATCAAACTATCGCGAACAAAATTTTAAAAGTTATGGAATAAAAATACAATGTGTATGTACATACATTTCTATTAATTGAAGAAAAAGAGTAGAAATTTAATCTCTCTACCCTGTTAAAATTATTCAACTCCCAAAAAACTGTACATCTTCTAGAGATACTAATTTTCTAGTTTTGATGTTTTTATAGTGCTTGAGCGTGATATTATTCAAGTTTTTTCATTGAGAATGCATAAATACAAACAAAACCAGTAATACATCTTTTCTGTACCGTACTGGTTTTGTTTAAGATCATCTTAAATTATAGCTAGTTCACCGAGATTGCAAATTCCGATTTCGGTGCCCCAGCGAATACGATTGTTCCGTTCTTCGGAAGTTCCACCTTGTTATTGCCACTCACAATGGTGAAGTTGACGCAAACTCCCTTCTCATCATACACCGCAAATGAACCATTTGATGGCAGCGTCACGGTCATCCTTTTGTCTGTTGCCGCTTGTGGAATTGTAAACCATTTCGCATGCCCATTTGCATCCAACGTAACTTTGGATGATTGGCCTACATCAATTGGTTTTACATTAGATTCACTTACGTATAACAATCCAGCCATCTCCATATATTCATTGCCGCCTTCTGTATAGAAATGCGTTTCCGTCGTATCACGACCATTCATCACGGGTACTTGGATCTGATGCACCGCGGTGTTCGGACCTGTAATTTTTCTGCCATCCCAATAGCCTGCTGGGCCTTCCTTGCGAGTAATTTGAGTACTAAGATGTTTCGACTGAACAAGATATTGAATAGAACTAAATTTCTCGTTTACACGATAAAACTTGACACCTTCCCTCTTTGCCCATGCAGCAGCGGTTTTCTTCGAAAGCACGTTATCTTCTAGTTTCTCAGCTAAATAGTGGGTCATCACACTTTGCCCTAAACCTGGATGAGATTTATATGCGCTCTCCTTCAAATAAGTTCTTCCATTCTTCTCGGTTACGAAGTTGAGCTTGGAAGTACCCCCCTCATTAATAAAGCTTCCATCAGCAGTATATACATATTTTTCTTCTGGATTAGATGGTAAGAATAGTTCACCGTTCTTCGTAATTTCAATCTTGAAATGAGTTTCGCTATTACCATAAAATCCAGCTTTCTTTGCTACGCCTTGAGGCATTTTGACTTTGACCGGCTTACCAAAGGATTTGTTCGGCTTGATTTCCTTAATAATACCTTTTTCTTTAAGCGTAGCGAGCAGCAATTCAGTTGCCATTAGCTGATTTGTAGAGCTCCGTCCACCAGATGTCAATACAGCCGCTGCTATTTTCTGTTCCGGAAGCACGACTAATATAGCATGTTGCAATGCCGTATCGCCGCCCTTAGCCAAAGCTTTGATCCCATATTCACTGAATGGGTATAGTTTCACACTATCCCAGCCAAGACCATAGTTAAAAATATTCTCGCCAGCCCCCGGCCACATTCCTTTTTTATATTCCTCTTGCTCCATTGCCTTAACTACCTTATCAGAGAGGATTCCTTTTCCCTGTCCCATAAATAGTTGTGAGAATCGCACCATATCTTCTGCCGTGGAAGATATACCTCCCGTACCAATAACATTCACCGATTCAATTGGAAGTTGCCCTTGGTACGCCGGGTAATATAGTCCAGCCCGATTTTCATCCCTCCATTTGTCCTGCGGCGTTTTCGTATGATTCATTTTTAAAGGCCCTGTAAAGTTTTGATGTAGAAATTCAGTAAAGCTCATACCACTAACTCTTTCCACCAAAATTTCGGCCAGCGTAAAACCATCGTTACAGTATACCGAGAAAGCACCAGGGTCCGCCTTCAAGTTTTGATTTGACAATTGCTGTAACAAAGTATCATGGGCATAGGTATCATTATCGTTAAATAAAAATGCATTACCTAACGTAGAACCTTGCAATCCAGAGGAGTGATTCAATAACATACGCGGTGTAATACGTTTGTATCGACCGTCTTTCATCTTAAAATCAGGAACATAGCGGACAACAGGAGCATCCAAATCGACTTTCCCTTCATCGACCAATTTCATTACAGCCGCTGTTGCATACATTTTACTAACTGAACCAATCCCATATAAAGTATCTTTGGTTAGCGGCTTTTCCCCTTCCATATCGTTCTTGCCAGCCTGACCCGACAAAATAAGTTTTCCATTATCAATTAGTGCATACTGCACGCTAGCTGCCCCATGGGACTTCGTAAGTAGCTCCGCCTTCTCTGCTGCAATCTTCTTCAGTTCCTGACTAGCTACTTCTTCACCAGTTACAACAGTAGTCTTACTTTCAGAAAATGCTTTCGCTCCTGTTGGTAGAATCATAGTTACCACTAATGCAGTGGCTAACACACCAGTTAGCTTATTTTTCATCACGGATACCTCCTTAAATAATGGATCGTTTTCATCATTAATTTGTTTAACTATGAAACCATGATAAATTTTACCCGTTTTTACTTTTAGACTACTTGCTAAATTCAGCAAGTAAAATATTTTTAAAAGGATCAGGAGTATCAGCTTTAAGGCTGTTCAAATTGACTGCCAATGTATGCTTGCCTCCAAGTGTGCCTCCAGCAAAAGTTAAAAAGCCAGGAATGGTTCCTCCATGCCCCCATATCGATTCACCGTTTGAAAGCTTCATTTTGAAAATTCCAAGCCCGGAATCACCAAGCTCACCTACTCCTGTAGGGACTGTTGTAAGCATTTGCTTTAGTTGCTGTTCTTTCAATAACTTGCCCCCAAGTAAATAAGAAAAGAATTTGTTTAAATCATCAGCTGTAGAAATCATATCTCCGGCCGAGCTCCCCATACTTGGGTTATAATAAGTAACATCTTTTGTCTCACTTGCTCCGTCTAATTGGATATATCCGCGGGCATGCTTGGTTCCTGGAATGACGCTTGAATTTCCAGGTAAGAATGTATTCGCTAATTCAAGTGGTTCAATAATTCGATTTTCAATCTCTTCCGCATAGCTGTTCCCAGTTACTTTTTCAATAAGAATTCCTAGTAATACATATCCTGTATTTGAATACGACCAGCTCTTTCCTGGAGCAAAATCTGGAGGCATGGATATTCCCATCTTTACTAATCCTTCAGCAGTATAAGATTTTTTTGTATCCATCATATTAAAATCCTTTGACCTTGTGTAATTAGCGATACCACTTGTGTGATTCAATAATTGCCGGATAGTAATCTGTTTATCATCATATCCATTTCCTTGAATGACACCAGGCAACCATTTTTCAATAGAATCGTCTAAATTCAAGCGGTTTTCTCCTGCTAATTGAAGTACAACTGTTGCAGTGAACGTCTTTGTCACGCTGCCAATCCGAAAACGAAAATCTGTTTTCATTGCTTTCTTGTTACTCAGATCAGCTACACCAGCCGCATAACTCCATGTTTTTCCACCCTCAGAAGTTTTAGCAAGTATCCCTGGATATCCTAGTTTCAATGTATCCCGCATTGCCTCTTTGACGGAATTACGGTCTCTTTGAGTGCTTGTTTGTAACGAGTTAGATACATTTTGAATGGACTCCGCTTTTACACTTGAGGTTAGAGGTGTATAAAACAGGGAACCTCCAGTTATTAATAGAGCTAAACCTGTACATGTAATTTGGCGATGCTTTTTCATCAAAATATTCCTCTCCCCTATTCATATTGTATAAATGGTTATTTGCTGTTTGGAACTAATCACACAGCTTTCTTCTTACCCCACTGCAAAAGGACGACATTGAATCTGTAATGTCTCTTTTCCTCCAAACAAGTCTTATTAATTGATTTGTTTTTTATAGAAATATATAGTATTTTTCTCCTCTCACTCTTCTTTACATTTTCATCTTACACAATGAAAATCTCTTTTTTCTTACCTCTTCCTTACAAATTCCTTACGTTCAAAATCACTTTTATAATTGATTGTTTTTTATGTGAGCCCCCTCACCATCAATTTAAGAATTAAAAAAGGAGGGGATTATCCCCCCTCCTTTTTACGCTTGCTCCGACTGTCGGAATTATTTAATATAACCACGATTCAATTTAGTTAACTTTTCATTGATGTTAAAAATTCTTACTCTAATATCTTTAACACCAGCTGCTTCAAGTCTGTTCTTGTGCATTTCCGCGTATTTTTCAGCATCTTGTTTCTCTTCAAATACATAAATGCCTCCAGCTTCTTTTGTTTCTTCATTCTCAGTCCATATTTTCCAGTGGAATCCTTCTTCTTCGTTAATACTATTTGCTAAATCCCAAAATCCTTTTTCCATTTCTTCACCAAAAGGACCTTCAAACGGAAAATCAACTTGTAATAAATATGCCATTTTCACTCACTCCTATTTTTAATATAAAATTCTTCCCATTCTTTTACTATGATTCGAATGATAGTAATGTCTAAATTCGTATTGCTATTATTATTCAAGCACTAATTGGAGAATCCCCCTATTTGTAACATAATCACAAAACGATAGTAACTTGAACGCATAAAGTGAAAGTTTAATAGTTTTCAGTTATGTTAAAAAAATATGATACAAACTTACCCCTAAACTAAGGACAAACAAAACAAGCGCAGGTATTGCTTTCTTAAAAGGATCTCTCGCTAATACAATTAGAGTTAATGCGGCTGCAAGCATCGTACCGCCTAATAACAATCCTGCCCATAAAGCTACTACTGGAATCCAGATTCCTATCAACATTCCAATCGCTCCTACAATCTCAAAAGCTCCAGTTAAGAAATTAAAAAACGAAGGTAAACCAAATCGTTTGAACTCATCTGCCATTTTCCCGGATATAATTTTCGTTCCTGTCATTAAAAAGAACAGAAACAACACTACTTTTACAATATTGATGAAAATTAAAATAGTAATCACACCTTTCTTATTATTTGATAAAAAATCAGTATTGTTCAGGTAGTAGTCACTACCTTTACCCTATTTCCTGAGATTACCCGCATGGAAGTCGCTTCCATTTACATTACCCTTTTCCATATTAAAGGGCTAAAAATTACATGCTATAGCATATATAATACGGAAATTTGACTGGTACTAGGCAAAAAAGTGAACCTGAATCAAATATGATACAAAATAAAGTTATCTTCCCATTCGTCCAAACAAACAGAAATTATATGCTGCAGCATATATAATATCTAAAACAAAGTTTGTTCCTTATGAATAGCATAGCATCAATAAGGAACAAATATTAATAGTGTGTATCATACAATTTGTTTAATAACGATTGTAATACTTTAATTTCTTCCTCGCTCAAATTACTCGTAACAAAATGGTGAGCGTCTTTCACTACAGGCAAGATTGTTTTCTTTAATTCGTCACCTTTTTCAGTTAAAAAAAGGTTATGTGAACGCCTATCTTGGTCATTCAAAGCCTTCTTTACAATCCCTTTTCTCTCCATTGACTGTATCATTCTAACAACAGTAGTTTGATCTTTATCAATAGCTTCCGCCAACTCTTTTTGAGTAGTGCTCCTTTGGCTACAAAGAACACTAATGATCCCCCACTGCTCTGGCGTAACTCCATAAGGCTTTAATTTCTTCGTAAAATAATTGGTCATTTTCACATCAGTACGATGAACAAGATAGCCTATTAAATCATGTAAGTTCATATATCACCTCTATAAATTAAGATATAAAAGGATATAGCATACCAGTCAATCATTCACAATGAATGTATTTGTTTCAACATATATATGCTATGGCACATATATTAAAGTAGATTATTTTAATTGTCAAATGATTTACCTATTATTTTTCAAAAACAAAATCGCCTCCTTAGATTATAGAAGGAATGACTAATTTGACGTATCTCTCTGACGATTTCTCCCCTGTCGTTTTATGATATTCTAATAACATTTGATAAAATATGGTATCGACAAATAGTCAAACACCTTTAAAGATACCTCGTCCAGTTCTTGCTGTTACAAGATAAACAGCATATAATCCGTTAACCACCCACATTAGCAACGAAAACATAAAGAAAAGGCATTCCAAATATGAAACACCCTCTTTCGTTTTATAAAACCATCCAACACGCTGAACTTTTCAATTTAATATAATCACTCGTTTAACTAAAGAAATTGATTACATGCATAACGCTCTTCTCACTTTTCTTGCAAAATTTAGTGGATCATCAACGTCTTCGATATTAACGTAAATCAAATTTGGATCATCACATAACCACTCATTGTGTATAGACGAAACGATTATTCCTTGTTTAATAATTGTCGCCACAAATTCAGTGACTTCTTTTTGTAAGAGTGCTACTCGGCCTAGGCATAATGCCCGTCCAGTTTTATTGTCTCGTGATTCGAATGAAAAGGAAGTTGTTACTCTAAAACGTTTTCCTAAGATTGTTGCTCGTATTTCATCCCTGTTTATTGTTGCCACGCATTTCCCACCGGCGAATCCTTCTTGCCCGCCGATAATTCTTGCAAACTGTTGACAAATTAATTCATCATTAAACGCCATACCTTTAATCATCCCCCTTTTACTGTTAGGTTATGAATGAATACATAGGTCTGAAACGGTAATGAATCTAATCTATTAAAAAAATGATGGCAATCTACCGAGAGCTATTAGCTCAATTATTCTTGATTATTTAAATTAACTCAGCTATATATTAAGACATTTTTAAAAAGCATAAAAAAGACACCTTAAGGTGCCATTCTCCGATTTGAGAATCATATCTATGTATGGAGAAATTTAGAAAAGAGAAGCTTCTAACTATAATTTATAGAGCTCTTATGCCATGAATTACTTACATATTTCCTTATTTACCAGAAGAAGAATCTCAGTTACATTATTTTCTGATCAGTCTCGTTAAAGCCATCCCAAGAAATCCAATGCCCATTCCTATTAGCCATCCAGTTTGGGCATTACCTAACATAGATCCCACTCCTCCACCAAGAAACATACAGCCAACGAATACTAATCCTCCAATTCCCCAATTCGGCCGTTCCATAATTCAATCACATCCTTTCAATAAAACATATGCGATTAGCTCCCTCAACTTTCTTCCATAGGATAGTTCATTATTTTGCTTAGGTTTAGCACTTCAGGGCATTCAAAAGATGCGAAGCTTGAGTCATTTATATAGATTGTAGAAGTATGGAGATTTTCCACATTTTAAAATAGTAAAGTATAAACATGAAAAAACTCCTAACAAATTTTGTTCGGAGTTTTTTCAAATACGCGATATTTATTTAATCTTCATTATTGAGTTCTATTGTACCTGTTCTAGCACTAACTTTTAAAATATTTAACAGATTATCAGGTGTCTTGATTTCCACTTCATATTCAAATTTTGATTGTGCTAAGTTGTCATCTTCTAATTCGAATTCTTTTTTCACATTAATAATTTCTCCATTTGTATGAGCTAAAGAAATTTCACGAACTTGTTTCTCTGTGTAGTTTTCATTCTTTTTTGCATAATTGTAACCCATACCATAATATCCACCAACAATAGCAATACCACTTACTAAAATAGCAATTACACTTATAATTATTTTCTTTTTATGTTTTAACATTTTCATCCACTCCTTAATGATTAATCATCTATTCCAAATCTTGCTTCAAGTGCATTTTCTGCTTGCTCTAATTGATCTTCTAGTATATCGTGTTCTTTTTCTTGCGTTTGATATTGTTCAACAGTTATCGTTCCAGCGCGATAATCTGCTTCTAGCTGATTATCAGATAGATCTATCTTGTCATCCAATTGGTCAATTTCTTTTTTTGCTGCTAAGTACGTATTTAAGTTTTCTTCTTTTGCTCCAACTGGTTTTGTTTTATTTGCCTTTTCTACAATAGATGTGACTTCGTTTTTGAAATCTTGTATTTGCTTCTTATCATTTGTAGCAGCTTGTGTTTTGTTTGGTTCTTGTTGTAGTTGAGCGACTTCTTTTTGCAATTTATCATTTTCCACTTTCAGTTGTTGTACTTCTGTATTGTTATCAGCTTGAGTAGAACAAGCTGATAACAATACACAGGACATTGCTCCAATCAGCATCCATTTTCCCATTCTGTTTTCCTCCCTTTACATGTGCACCTTATCCTTGCCTTTATATTACCGAACAAACATTAAAGGAAGATTAATGTACAAAAAAATAAAGTGAAGGCTTTTACAGGCAGTTAATCCCTACCTAACTCCCTCGCATTCACCGAATTTTGAGGGAGTAGTCTTACTGCCCGTTAATGCGGGATAAAATGATATAATTAACTAGTTTCTAATCTTTCTTTAATGTTTTGGAATTATAGTGATACATATTAATAAGAAGAAAAGGAGAATGTTAATGCGAGTTCTTATTGTCGAAGATGAACAAGACTTACAAAATATATTGGTGAAACGATTAAATGCAGAACATTATAGTGTCGATGCATGTGGGAATGGAGAAGATGCCCTGGATTATATAAACATGGCTACCTACGATTTGATTGTCCTTGACATTATGATTCCCGGAATAGATGGTTTACGCGTATTACAAAGATTACGCGCGGACAATAATGCAACTCCTGTCTTGCTTCTTACAGCTAAAGATACAATTGATGATCGTGTAACAGGACTCGACTTAGGTGCGGATGATTATTTAGTAAAGCCGTTTGCTTTTGATGAACTGTTAGCAAGAATTCGAGTGTTAATGCGAAGAAAAACAGGAAATACATCTAATGTATTTGAAATCGCTGACCTAGTGGTAGATTGCAATATGCATAAAGTAACAAGAGGAGACCAAGTTATCACTCTTTCCAGTAAAGAATTTGCTATTTTAGAATATATGATTCGTAATAAAGAAGTTGTGCTGACACGAGATAAAATTGAGCAACATGTGTGGAATTACGACTATGAAGGCGGATCGAATATTATTGATGTTTACGTCCGCTATCTTCGTAAAAAAATTGATAGCCAGTTTGAAACGAAGTTAATTCATACAGTGCGCGGAACTGGTTACGTATTGCGAGTAGAATCATGAAAAGACTATCAATAAAAATGAGAGTGACCCTGTGGTATACGGGGCTAATTGTAATTATTATGGCACTCGTGTTAGCTTTTATTTTAACTTCTTCAGATAAAGTTTTGCTTTTTAATATGAAAGATCAATTAAAGAGCACAGTAAAAGAAAGCATGGAAGATATCGAATATAAGCATGGGCAGTTAAAGATTGACGATGATTTTGAAACCTTAGAAGATGGAGTAAATCTTAGTATTTATAGTAAACAAGGTGAGCTGTTGGTAGGACATAGTCCAACAAGCTTTAATAAAAAGATATCGCTTAAATCCGATGAAATACAAACCATTAAAGACGGCAATAAAGAATGGATAGTATATGATTTTCTCCATAATGCAGGCGGCGATGAGCAAGTCTGGGTTCGTGGAATAATGACTATGAACCAATTATCCTCAACGATGAATACGCTTATCGTGGTAACAATCATCTCATTCCCATTACTTATTCTTATTGCGGCATTCGGAGGATATTTTATTACGCAAAGGGCGTTTCGACCTGTGCAACAAATGAGTGATTCCGCCAGTAAAATTGGTGATGGTAAAGACCTTTCGAAGAGAATTAATTTACAAGGTTCACCGAAAGACGAAATGTATCATTTAGCACAAACCTTTGACAAAATGTTTGAGCGATTGGAGACATCATTTGAAAGTGAAAAACAATTTACATCTGACGCATCTCATGAATTAAGAACACCAACATCTGTTATTATTTCACAATGCGAATACGCTTTATCGCAGAGGAATAACCCGAAAGAAATGGAAGAATCGTTAGAAGTAATTTTAAAGCAATCACGTAAAATGTCCGCTCTAATCTCACAACTTTTATTATTAGCAAGAGCTGACCAAGGAAACCATAATACTTTCCAATTTGAATGTATCAATATGAGTGAATTAACGGAAATCGTTGTAGAAGAACTTTCATTAATGGTTCAAGAAGCTTCGATTGAATTAACAACTAATATAGAGGAAGACCTGTTTATTAAAGCAGATCAAACATTGATGATGCGTTTATTAATGAATTTACTAACGAATGCGATTGCTTATAGTAAAGCGAGCGGAACTGTGAATATGCAACTATTCCGTGATGAAACCAACATAATAGGTAAAGTCTCCGATAATGGCATAGGCATCAGCGAGCAACATATTACTAAAATATGGGACCGCTTCTATCGAATTGATGCAGCACGCACATCTTCAAACATCGGAAACACAGGTTTAGGATTGTCGATGGTAAAATGGATTGTCGAACTACACGGAGGAGAAATTACAGTTGAAAGTGAATTAGGAGAAGGCAGTACTTTTACATTTAAACTACCAATTGAAAAAAGAGCATAATTTATGCGTGTCTGTAGCTTCAGAATAAAGATTGATTCAAAGGCTCTCTACAATCCTTATGTAAAAATAACTGACGCATTTTAAACATCAACGATTTTATCATTTTGGACAACCTTTTCTGTTAAATTAATGTGGATGCGAAAAAAACTATCGAAATAAAACCCCAGAAATCCAACGGTCTCTGGGGCTTCATTATATATTTAGCTCTTTTTGCTTTTTGTTTTGTTTATGTCTATACAGTAACTTTCGACTTATTAGAGAAATCACTAATAAGGTCAGAATTAATAAGATAAGTTGCATAAATGATAAATCAAAATATTTAGCACCTGTAACGATTAAAAGTGTAGAAATCGTGCCTTTTACAACGAAAAAAATAATAACCCATAACCCGCCTTTTTTCCAGTTCATTTTATATTACCCTTTCCTACGTTTAAATTCTTAAAATATTTAATGATAGTTCGTAAATATGACAACTTAATAGAAATCTATTATATTAACAAAAATTCATGTCTAATTAAATGCGACGATTCTATATTAAGTGAAAATGATATTCATTGTCAATTTTATTGATTATTTGAATACTTATTCTTAATCTCTTTCTACTTTGTTTCTTATAAGCAATACACTTTTATATTCAAACAAAAACACCTCCATTACATTTGCACACTTAGTATGCGAATGCAAGAGGTGTTTTTTTCATATACCATCAGATAAGATTTCCTACTTTGTTTATTTCTTGATACGTAGCTATTTTCTAGTACACGATAACCGGATCATACGTGTTCAAACTATCATATACAGTTTTTGCAACATTAGGAAGAAGGTTCACACACCCACCTGATCCTCCTGTTAAATAAGCATTATTTCCCCAGTCTTTTCGCCAGCCGGCATCGTGGAATCCTTGACCGCTATTGGTGAATGGAACCCAGTAATCTACTTTAACCGCATAATCAGCTTTCCCTACTGCGCTACCTCTTAGCGTGTATGGTGTTCGTTTGTATAGGACGTACCACACACCTGGTGATGTATCTTCACCCGTGCTATGTTTACCCGTTACTACATTTGTTGTAACGACTAATTTCCCATCTTTATAAATCCAAATTTGTTGCTCTGCAATTGAAACTTCCGCATACGTGTCTCCGATGCCATTATTCGCTGTTGTTTTATAACCGATACCTTCCTTCTCCCAACCATTTCCGTGAATATTAAAAGCAGAAAGCGCCTTTTCGCCTTTCTCAAAGGCTTGTTGAACTTGTTTAGTTTCTTTTTCAACATCTAGTGCCCAGCCGTAGCCTTGCCCTTTTACTGATATAACTGAACCGGAATGCGTTTTAAATGAGAAATCTTTATTTAATGTTGATTTGGCATTATTAATTTCAGTAATTTTCTTCTTAATGTCACTCGCATCAATTGTAACTTTCATATCCTTTGACATAGAGGCATTTTGAATTAAATCTTTCG
Organism: Bacillus sp. CCB-MMP212; assembly: GCF_022748145.1. Classification (NCBI taxonomy): domain Bacteria; kingdom Bacillati; phylum Bacillota; class Bacilli; order Caryophanales; family Bacillaceae; genus Bacillus; species Bacillus sp. CCB-MMP212. Next base: position 310,196 of record NZ_JALDQE010000006.1, on the reverse strand, counting down.
CTTTTAAAGGATAAACTTCATCCTGCACTTTATACTCAACAGACTGCCCAAGAAGATTCTGTAGTGCTTTCTCCTCTTTTTTGACAATCGGATCGTCTTCTTTAATAGGTTTTATGTATGCAGACTTCAGATGAATTTCGCTTTTATATTTTTGCTTATCGTAATCTTTCAGTAGACTAGTAACGTCATACTGTTTTCCTTCAACACTTTTCGAAATAACAATTTTCCCTTGTTCTAGCTTCGCCATAGCATCTTGAGGCGCTTTTAATTTTTCATTCATAGAGATGAGCGTTTCTTCTACAAGTTTTTTCATCGTTTCACTACGATACTGATCTGCCTTCTCTGGTAGCAATGAATAATTTTCTCCCTTTGAGGAAGGGAAAAATGTCCACTGACTTTTTAATAGTTTCTTAACTTGAGGCAAATCTTTTTCCGTAAGTTCCGTTTTTGTATCTTTTTCATCTAAAATTTGTTGTTGATCAACATAGACTTTGTTTGCTAGTCCAGATGTCTTTAATTTCTGTATTGCCTGATCAGCGCTCAGACCACCAACTTTTGTGTCATTAATTGTAACATTCGAATTGAAGTGAGTTGCCTGATAATAACTCATTCCCCCAATAAGAAGTGCAATTACACCAATACCCGCTGCGATAAACTTCCAATTTGTATAACGTTTTTTTGATCTTACTCGTTTTTGATCAATTTCTTCAACTGATTCATTTGTTGTATTGTTGTTCATCAATCTTTCCCCCGTATGCATTAACGTCAAACGATTTTCAACTAAAATCATAGACTAGTGTACCTTATTTTTCCTAAAATTTCATTATTTCCGACCACATTTTATCGCAATTTAATGATTTAATTTAGATTTTTTAATAGTACGATGCATTGAACAGCCCTTTACAAGTCATAAAGTGAAACTTAAATTAACCGTCACACCAAGATATTTAGCTTAATATTCTAGGGGGAAATTTTTCTCTTTACGTAAAATACGAATTATATTATCCATTTTCATGAACATCAACCCCTAATTTTGTAAAAAAAATAAACGATAGTCCTTCTACATTTTTGATAAAAGGACTATCGTTTTTTCAGTTAGAGTATTTGTATAATCGTTTAACTTTTTATTTCCTGAAGGTCTAATGTGATGAAGATGATGAAATTTCATCTCATAGCCTTTAAATGAAAAACATTATTTTTTTATGACAATCAAGTTTATTTTTATAAATTAAACCCTTAGCTTGATGCCTTCCATATATCCAGCAGCCTAAGATTAAGTAAGAGTCCGTTCAACTAGATTTTTTCTAATATTTTTAGGAGTATCTTATTTCAGCCTCGTCATATTACACTAATTGAATTTAAAACAAATCCGTATGCTATTTAGGAAAATTTACGATTCGAGACATAATTATTGCAGTAGCCAAGATAATAATAGCGGTTATCAAACCAGATTCTCCAATCCAAATCTCAGTTTGATCTCCTGTACTTGCACGTGCGAAAGGTCCTTGAATAATGGCATTCCAAGTAGTATGAATGATAACCGAAGGCCAAACGCTACCTGTGATAAGTCGTAAATAAGCTGTAATATAACTGAATGGCACAATACAAAAATAGATGCCAAGTACTGAAAGTAGGGCAGATGTTCCCTCTACATATAGACCAGCAATAACAATTGGAACATGCCACGTTGCCCAAATTAATCCGCTAATAAGAATGGGACGTGAAAACTCTGCATCGATTAGCCTTGTGAGCATATAACCTCGCCATCCTATTTCTTCCCCCATAACTGGGATTAAGTTAAGCAAGCTTCCTAAAACTCCGCTCAATACTACTATAAAAATGAAACTTAATGGTATCGGTAGATACTGAAATCCAAGTATATTGTAAATAGGTTCTAGCATACCACCTTGCGGGGGCTGAAACTTCGCAATTCCGCTCAACCAGGCGATAGAATAAGTAATTCCACAAATAATCATAGGTATTAGCAGAGCAAAACCAATCCCCTTCCATATTTTTAAGTTACCGAGACTAAAAGATACATCTTTAAACCCTTCTTTCAATATTATGCGAGTCAAAATAGAAGAAAATGCTGGGGTAAACATATATACCACAATAAGCGGCATACTTTTAGTAATCATTACTACTACATTTAGAATAATAGAAGTAATGGTTAAGATACTTAGAAAGAGTTGAAGTCCTATTTTAGCACGTTGGATTTTATCTTTATTGTGGAATGCTTCTCCGTGTAATAACATTGTAATCCGCCCTTCCCCTTTTATTCATTTGTTTATCAAATTTACTTCCTGTCATTTCAACAGCTACAACTTAGAATAAAAATATTTTGACATACAGATCATTCATCTTTAAAATCCCTCCCAAATTCATAATCTAGTCTTACTTGCGATTCAACAATTTAATTATTATTTATAAACTGTCATAGCCGATAGTACAAAAGTGTAATGATTAACCTATGACTTGTGTCAATTAATCTTATGACAATATGTAACTAGAAAATATGATATGGAATAAATAACAATTGAATCAAGGCAATTGATTCGTGCAAGTACATGAATCAATCTTGTTTATAAAAATAATTCAATTGAGGTGGGCAAAAATGAATAAGAAAAGAATGATTGCAATGGTTAGTACAGCTTTATTAGTCACAGGATGCGCGGAAGTAGGAAACGCTCAAACTGTAGCAGTCGAAAATTCAGGTCAATCAGTCCAAAAAAATATAGTTAAATCAATACAATCACAGGCTAACCCATTAAAAACGATAGAGCCGTCAAAACCATTTGAAGATTTAAAACCACTTAAGAAAATGATTGGGAACGCGCAATATGTAGGATTAGGAGAGAATACTCATGGAAGCTCTGAAATTTTTACTATGAAGTTTCGCCTTGTGAAATATTTGGTTACTGAAATGGGTTTTACGAATTTTGCAATGGAAGAAGATTGGGGAAACGGCTTAAAACTAAATGAATATATCCAAACAGGAAAAGGAAACCCTAGGGAATTTTTAAAATTGTTATATCCTACTGATGAAATTATAGCCATGATTGAGTGGATGAAAGATTATAATGCTGATCCATCCAATAAAAAAAAGATCCAATTTATTGGGCTCGACTTAAAGGCATTGGACCAAGGTAGCTTTAATAAAGTAATTGATTATGTAAGGCTCCATCGACCAGATTTGCTGGCAGAAGTAGAAGAAAATTATAAAGAATTGTCTTCTTTTACTGGAAGTATACAGGAATATATGAAACTTGCTCCTGAAAGAAAAGAGAAGTTTAAAGCAAACGCTGAGAGAGTAGCCCGATTACTAAAAGATGAGAATGAGCAAGCCAACACAGAAATAATCCCATCCGAGTACATCTGGGCGAAAGCAACGGCAAGTGCAATAGAGAAATTTACCACAATGCTACTTCCTAACGACTATCCAAGTATAATAAAACTACATGAACAATACTTGGCCGATCATGCAATGTGGGCACAAGAGACATTTGGTGGTAAAACGATGGTATGGGCACACAATATTCATATAGCTAAAGGAATTATCGATGAGAAATTATACCCTTATGTTGCGGGGCAGTTTTTGAAGGAACGTTTAGACAATAATTATGTCACAATTGGTAGTACAACTACGGAGGGGAATTTTACCTTATACAGCGAATATGATCCTTCCACTGGAGGTAAGATTACAACCGACACTATTCCACAAGATGTAAAAAGTTTCAATTATACTCTCGGAAAAGTGCCATATAAAATGTTTTTATTGGATAACCGTCACCTTAAAGGACAAGCAGAAAAATGGGTTAAAGCAAAAAGACCATTACTAAGTATAGGGGGACAAATCCTCCCGAACAGTTCGGTGTATTTTGATACTTCATTGTTTGAGCAATTTGATATTATTTTTCATATTCGAAAAACAAGTCCATCTCATATTAAATAAAAGTACAAAACAATCCCGTTCTTGCAGATGTAAGAACGGGATTGTTTTGTGAGGATTAATAAAGTGAAACTTTAATCAGCAGGTTTTTGTTCATCCCCCACTGATTATTAGCCTTCACCAATCGTGCGTTTACCGGCAGCCCGCCCCCCACCTAACGCTGAATTTTGAGGTGGGAGTCTTACTGCCCAGTAAATAGCGGGATAAAAGCATCTTTTTTAATCAGAAGTAAGCTGCTCTCCCCTTTTTAACATCATTTAGAACTGTCATATGACACTTTTACACTAGTGAGAATGACAAAAAAAGCAGTATGATTCGGTTATTACATAGATAGGAGCGATGAACTTTATGAAATCAAGATTCATCCAGAATGGTTATTTTTTATTGCTAACTTTCGGTACAGGATTGTTTTATTTTTGTTTTTACCTAATAGCTCTGCTATTTAGTTTAACCCTTTCATTTACTGTTGTTGGGATTCCACTAGTTATACGCGTACTACAGACTACCACACCCTTTATCCAATTCGAGCGCATACAGACGAAAATTTATACAGATATTTCAACAGACTCTTACGATAGAAGTATAACAATGGATACATCGAACTGGTCTCAGGTGAAATTAGTGCTAACAGATCGTCGCACTTGGTGTGCTGTCTATTGGCTAATGCAGAAATTTACGATTGGCATTTTCAGTCTCATTAGTGCAATCATTTTTTACGTAATGCCACTTATGTTCCTGTTGACACCACTACTGTATCGATACATCGATATGAATATTATATTTATACAAATAGATACTTTTGCCAAGTCACTCTTTGTAATGTTTATGGGTATAGTATTTACCGCCATAAGTATTAGAATAGTCGATGGTTTGACAAAGAAAATTGGGGGCTATACACGTAGTATGATTCGGCAACTAAATCAATAGAAGTTTGCAGTTTGTGAGTAGTATCGTAGTTTTAAATTAAAAAGTATAATAAGGCAGGAAGGATTAAATTATAATATAGGAAGTAAAATGGTAGGCTATTTAGGGGGTAAAGGACTTGTTAGATATGGTTAAGTATTGGTTTTGGTATGATTGGATTATGTTAGGGGTACGCCTACTTGCTAGTGTGTCTATCATTCTAGCTACATTAAATTTTCAGGATGGTTTAACATTACCACTTTGGATTATTATTCTTTGGGAAATTATTGCCTTCTCTGTTCCATGGGTAGCCTTACTATTCAATTATAAATATTATTTGTTCACAGAAATACTGCTGTATGGTGGACTATGTATATATTTAACCTCATTATTTCCAGGGGCTTACAACACATTTCTTATATCAGTGTTTCTAATTGCTGCGAATAGTAAGCATTTGTCCTATTATTGGACAGCTCCAATAACGGTTTTTATAACAACTGGAATTTTCTATGCGGTCTCGCCAAGTAATAGCTATTGGATTATGGTCACCTATTATGGATTCGCATATGTAATGGGCTTCGCTTTTCATTTATTAATCGTCAATCATAAACAAAATGAATCAATTCGTAAACAAAACGCAGTACTTGAGCAATATATGTCTCAGATTGAACGCATTACACTGGCGGAAGAACGAAACAGACTGTCGAGTGAGCTTCATGATACAGTTGGTCACGCTTATACTTCTATTATTATGGGGATGGAAACGTTGCGCACCGAACTTGCTACTGAAATGGGTATACAGAGGCTAGATTCTCTGCTTGAAATGGGACGTAAAAGCATCGAGGACGTGAGAGGTTACCTACATCAAATGGAGTCTCCTTGTCAATCGCCTTCCTTAATTCAATCTCTCCAAAATCTTGGAGCCGAATTTCAGGAGCACGCTCAGGTTAATGTAAGTTTTCGGGCATACGGAGAGGAATATGAATTGTCTCGGCAAGCGAAGATAGCGTTCATTCGTTGCTTACAAGAGTCCCTTACGAATGCAGTACGTCATGGTCAGGGAACTGAAATTATAGTTTCATTGCAGTTTGAACAACAATATACGAGATTAGAAGTTCAAGATAATGGAAAAGGAAATGTAGAATGGCAGGAAGGCTTCGGTCTGAATGCAATGAAAGAACGAGCAATGAATTTGCAAGGTCAATTGTCTGTATATACAAAGCCAGATGAAGGAATGCTTGTTACATGTACCATACCGCGACAAACTGAAATAAAAGATGGACTTATTCGTTTGTTAATTGTAGACGACCAGCCGTTTATTCGGGAAAGTTTGAGGACACTACTCGATAGATATGAAGATTTAAATGTAGTCGGTTTGGCCGAGGATGGCAATGAAGCCATCGATTTGTGTGGGCGCCTTCAGCCTCATGTTATACTTATGGATTTAGATATGCAACACATGGATGGAGTCGAAGCAACCAAAAAGATTAAGCAACAATGGCCACATATCCGCATATTGATTTTTACCACTTTTCAGGATACCGAACAGGCGTTGGAATCGCTTCGCAACGGTGCGGATGGTTTTTTACTCAAATCTATTGAAACATTGGAGCTAGCTAATACGATCCGACTTATTCACAAAGGTGGGACACTGATTGATCAAGGAATGTCTCACAAAATATTTGAGAAATTTGATGAGCAAAAAGAGACACCACAATCAAAAGCAACCGCTTATGAGCTAACAGCTAGGGAGATAGAAATATTGCAGCTAGTAGCAAAGGGACTTCGATACACTACCATAGCATCAAGGTTATATTTATCGAATGGTACGGTCAGAAATTATGCTTCCACAGCTTATACAAAGCTGGGAGTCCGTAACAAAGAAGAAGCTGTTCAAAAGGCTCTAGAAATTGGAATTATTGAATAAGAAAAATGTTTTTTTGTTTCTCTACAGCAAGGTAAAATGTAGTTACAAGGTACAGTAGAAGATAAAGTGAAACTTTAATCAGTGGGGTTTGTTCATCCCCCACTGATTATGAGCCCTCACCAATCGTGCTGCCCGTTAATGCGGGATAAACAACATCATTACATTAATCTTTTTTAGGGAGTACAATTCCTTTAAATAATTGAACAGTAATCCAGTAATACATCGAGTAAATTACTACAAAAATAACAAGTGGTAACCAAATGCGAGAGTACGGATCGATTACAAGAGGGCTAAACATGTTCATACCAACTAATATATGAGTAATCCCTACAATTGCTGGGAATAAGAATATGAAGAATAACTCTTTATAAATCGATTTTGTTAATAACTCTCGGCGAACACCAATTTTATGAAGCATTTGATAACGTGTTACATCTTTTGATGCTCCCGACAGAACTTTAAACATTAAGCAGCTTGCCATCATTGCTAAAAATGCAATTCCAACGAAGAAACCCATAAACATTAGTCCGCTGGCAAAATCATGACTCATAATATATGTTTGATACTTACTACCCAATTCTTCCGCTTTCACATTTTTATATTTTGCTATCTGTAATTCATCAAGTTTTTTCCATTCTTTTATGTATGATCCAAAATCATCTGTTTTCCCCATAAACACAATACTTTCTTTCCCCTTCAATCCATTGTATATGTTATAATCTACAATTTTTATTTCATAATCAGGATATAAATAATTGGGCTGGATCGTTCTGAAAACCTGAATCCATTGTTTTGTGTCTGTCTCTCCTTCAGCCCGTTTTATTGAAAATGCACCAATTGGTATTTCCTCTGAAGCTTTCTCTATTTTCATACCTTGCAAGAAAGGGCGATTTTTCTCTACATCTTCTTTAAGATAATAAACATATCTATCATCAACTTTGTAATGATATTCAAGTTTTTCTTGAAATAAGATACTACCCAAAATTGTCTTTTCTTCCACTGTTGGATTATGAATGACTGAATCGTAAATTTGTATTTGATCTGTAATTTTTAGGATGTTGTTTTTAAATGCCATACCACAAGCAATTCCACCAGCACCAAGAGCCACTAAAATTGCTACTGTTGCAAGCACATTTGTTAGACTATTAATGCGGAAATTTAATTGTGCAAAAGTAAAAGCATTGAGGCCTTTTTCACTACGTTTTTTATTACTCTTTAGCTTGTTAATCATAACTGGAAGAAGTGATCCAAATATAAGGTAAGTACCAACAGTTGCTGAGATTAATCCAACAGCCATTAATCCCAAAACAATTAGCGAATTTGCATATGATATATAAATAAGTGATGCATAACCAATACCCAATAAAAGAATACCAAGGAATGCAACTACAACTGTCATTTTTCCTTTTATGGCAACACGTTCTGTTTGTTCATCAGCATGTACAAGTTGCAGTACAGAAATACGAGATAATTTAATACTATTCATAATTGCAGATAATACAAAGAGTGCAAAGAAAAAGATGCAAGTAATAGCTATAGATGGCAGATAAAATGCTTTATAACCTTCGCCAGCAAACTCGAGTTGTTTCATTAATAGCTGACCGATACCTTCTGCAAGTCCTACACCAATTGTAATTCCAATCAAAAGAGAGGTGGCACCTAATATGATTGTTTCAATGAACATAAGTAAGGTAACTTTATGCTTTTTTGCTCCTAACATCATATACATACCAAATTCTTTTTGACGAAGAGCTGATAAGAAAGAGTTTGCATATAAAATATAGAAAAATGTGATAATCGCTAACAAAACGGAACCAATTTTAAAGACAGCCACAATATCCCTAATAGAAGAGTTAGATTCAAGGAACGTTTTATTGGATGCTAGCGTTTGAAACATATAAAAAGTTGAAATAGAGACAATAAGACCAACAAGTAAAACAATGTAATCTTGCAACTTACTTTTTAGGCCTGACATAGAAAGCTTAAATAACATGATTGAACTTCCTTCCTTACGCTTTTTGTGTGCCTAAGTTTGCAAGCACATCTAAAATTTCTTTATAGAATTCTTCACGGGTACTACCGCGATGAATTTCTTTATATAACTCACCATCTTGAATGAATAAAATACGTTGACAGTAACTTGCGCTGTAAGGATCATGCGTAACCATCATAATGGATACACCTTGCTCTTTATTTAAGCTTGTCATGGCATTAAGTAAACTCGTTGCATTTTTAGAATCTAAAGCTCCAGTCGGCTCATCTCCCAAAATAATTGCTGGTTCATGAACTAACGCACGTGCTGCTGCGGAACGTTGCTTTTGTCCACCAGATACTTCAGAAGGATATTTTTGAAGTATAGCTGTAATGCCTAACATATCAGCTACTTTTTCTACTTTCTTTCCAATATTACGAGATGAAACACCTTGAAGTGAAAGTGGGAGTGCGATATTTTCATAGATGGATAAATTCTCCAATAAGTTAAAGTCTTGGAAAATGAATCCTAACTTTTGTGAACGAAAATCAGAAAGTTCACCCTGCTTCATCCTCGTAATATCCGTTCCTGCAATTTCAACAACGCCGCCTGTCGCTTTATCTAACGTTGAAATTACATTTAATAATGTTGTTTTACCAGAACCAGAAGGCCCCATAATACCAACAAACTCTCCCTCTTGAATTGAGAATGATACACCTTTTAATGCGTGTGATTGATTCTCACCTTTTTTACCGTACAATTTTTGAATGTTTTTTACATCTACAACTGGCTTTATCATTTATATCCTCCTACATTTTTTTATTTCATTACAATAAGCTACTAAATTTGTTTACTACTAACAAAATAGACATGTTACCTCCACACTTAAGCTACAATGAAATCTTTCCTTTTATCTTCTTTGCTCACCTCATCACTTTGAATACACCCATGATAAACTATGAAAATTAGGAAACACCCCGTAAAATCCTTAAGATTTCTTAAGTTTTAAAAAAAGCTTATGGAACCTGTAGTTCCATAAGCTTTCTATCTAATTGAATGTTCAACAATAAAAGACATCCAACCATCTTTATATTCTGCATGTATATTACCATGATGAAGTTCAACAATTCTTTTTGAAATAGCAAGTCCCAGTCCATTTCCCTGGTCATCTTTTCTTGCCTTGTCCCCCCTGAAAAACCTTTCAAACAATTTATTTGGATCGCTAACAGGCGGTTTCTCGACTTTATTTGATACTTTCAACATTGCCTTGTTACCTATTAGTTCAAGACATATAGATAATTCGGATGGTTTCATGCTGTACTTTATCGCATTCATAAAAAGATTTTCATAAACACGTACCATTTTTTCTACATCTATGAAGATAGGTATTGTTTCTTGCGTAATTGATTTTTGAACGATTAAACTTTCCTTTTCAAATATAGGTATGTATTCTCCAACTATTTGTTCCAACAAACCTGATAAATCAACTTCATTAAGGTTTAACTTAGCATCTATACCTGATAAACGAGTATACTCAAACAGCTCATCAATTAAATATTTCAGTCTCTGTGACTTTGAATACGTGGTTTCAAGGTATTCCTGTAATTGTATGTTACTGTTGTATTGCCCTCTTTTTAATAAATCTATATAGCCAATAATAGATGTTAAAGGTGTGCGTAAATCATGAGATACATTGGTGATAAGTTCATTTTTTGTACGTTCTAATTGTCTTTCTTGTTCAAATGTATTCTCCAATTCCTTGGACATATAGTTGATATTTTGAGCAAGTTGGGTCAATTCGTCCTTCCCCTTAATCCCAATTGTTAAACCCAGTTTTCCATTTGCAATATCATTCACATTTTCCGAAATGAGCTTCAAATATACTATTTTCTTTCGAACCAATAGCAAAAAGATTACTATAAAGTTTAAGATTGCGAACGTAAATAAGAACAACATTGCGAGTCTCACTTCAAACATGCCAAAATCTTCGTGTTTTATAAAAAATGGATCTATGACGTATTGCACAATGAGAATTGTTAAACCAAATGAAATAAAAAAACTAATTGCAACAGCACCAAGAAGTTTTATAATAATCTTATTTCTGAAACTAACATTCTTCATATTTTATACCCAATTCCCCAAACAGTTTTAATATAAATGGGATGTTTAGAATCTTCTTCAATTTTGTCTCTTATTTTTGTAATATGCACCATGACGGTATTATCTGATTTATAAAAAACCTCTTTCCAAACTGCTTCATATATTTTTGCTACACTCAGGACAATCCCTTTGTTGCGGGCGAGTAGTTCGAGAATAGCAAACTCTTTTGGAGTTAACCTTGTTTCTTTTCCCCTTACCCATACTTGACGTGTATCTGTATTTACGGTTAAATCACCAATTTCTAGAATGCTTTTATTATGTTCTATGGATGTATTGTATTTTTTAAACCTTCTTAATTGGGATTTTACCCTAGCAATTAATTCTAGTGGGTTAAACGGTTTTGATAAATAATCGTCTGCACCAGAGGCTAGGCCCTGAATTTTGTCTATATCCTCAGATTTTGCAGATAGCATAATGATAGGCATATTGCGATCTTCCCTAATTTTCATACATGCTTCAATGCCATCCATATTCGGCATCATAATATCTAAAATAATCAAATCAAAGTCCTTTTCTTCTAACAGTTGTAAAGCTTGTATAGCATCTTCTGCCTTTTGAGTTTTTAGACCTTCATTTTCCAGATATACCGAGATAAGATTTCTAATCTCTTTATCATCATCAACAATAAGAATTTTCGACTCCATTTTATTCCTCCACATTAAATGCAATAAGTATTCAATAAAGCATATATTTGTTGTTACTTAGTTAATAAACTTAATAGAGATGGTTTCTATCTTCTTTCTTTACTTAAGACGATCTTTTGTAAAATACACAAAAAGACCGTCACAGTATTGTGACGAAAAAACAAGAAAATTTCAATAACTAATACTATTATTATTTATTTTTAGCTTTTAAGACACCCAGCGCTATTTTGGTTGCTTCTGCAATAAGCTTATCATCGTATTTAGCATCCTCTTTATCATGATTAGAAAGTATCGCAAGAATAATTGGCTTTTTATTTGGTGACCAAATAATTGCGATATCATTTCTGGTTCCATAAGATCCCGAGCCCGTCTTATCAGCTACTTCCCATCCTCCTGGAACTCCAGCACGAATTAAGTTGTCTCCCGTAGTATTCCTTTTCATCCAATCTATTAATAAATCCCGTTTCTCAGTTGAAAGTACATCTCCTAGCGCAAAAGCCTGAAGACTAGTAGCTAATGCCTTTGGGGTACTAGTATCATGTACGTCTCCTGGATGCACTTCGTTTAACTCTGGTTCAAAACGTTCAGGATTTGTAACGGTATCTCCTATTTCTCTCAGTGATTTTTTGAATTCACTAGGTCCACCTAATTGTTTAAGAATAAGATTTTGCGCAGTATTATCACTATATCGAAGGGAAGCATCTGCAAGCTCTTTCAGAGTCATACCCCTATCAACATACTTTTCTGTAATTGGATTGTAATTAACAAGGTCTTCACAAGTATACAAAACTCTTTGATTTAGATCTTCTATTGATTTCTTTTGTAAAAGTACTCCCACAGCTAAAGCTTTGTGGGTAGATGCGTATGCAAACCGTTTATCTGATTGATACGTAACGGTTTGATTCGTATCAGTGTCCAATGCATAAATACCGAGTTTAGCATCAAATTCTTTTTCAAGTTTAGCAAAAGAATCATTACCAGTAGTTTCTTGTTTGGTTTGATTTGTTTGTTTTGTTTGTTTAGGTAATTCAGACTGAGTATTGCCATCGGAACAGCCTATAAGCGTTGCACACGAAAGAAATACTACAGGTACCATCTTTTTGTAATGTAAAATGTTAAAAAACTTGTTTAAGACTATCATATATTTTCAACCTCTTTCAAGAATATATAGTTTTTCTAGGTGTTATACATATCGATACAATTAAAGAGTGTATCGGATATCACTCTTCTTGCATCTCACTTTTCATAAAATGATTGAACTATCATGAACACCTGTTTTATACGTATACTTAATAGACAACCTAAGTAACAAGTTTGTTCCATTTTTATCAGTAGTCGTATCTAGAAACCTAAAAGAGTCCATTTAGAAGATTTAAATGGACTCTTTCACTCATATAATACTATCTATAGTTAAACAAATAAGATTAAATACATTTAAATTTTCTTGTTTTATCTACTAAACTGTTTAGGCATTTCTTTAACGTGCTTATCATCATCACGCCAATCATAGGTTTCTTTCTGCGAAACATCTAAAGCTTGATCTCCAATTCTAACAATATTCTTAGGTGGACGCTATGTAGTTATGACTTTGCTTTCTTACACAGACCAACCATATAAAGATTTACCAGAATGCTTTACTGGTTGGATGGTTCGTCAATATCCTGGTTCAGGTGAAGTATTTGAACCTTCTACTGTTCAAGATAAAGTGGATATTACTGCCGACACCCAAATCTCTATTCCAGTTATTTTAGACTTAAAGGAACGAAAATTGATTTGGACAGATTTGTCTCTTACAAGAGATCTAACTTATGATAATACCATCGAGGCTAATCAAAAAGGTATGATACTAGTTGGAAAGGCTTTAACTAATTTAGTTAAACCGAATTTATATGACTTGTTCCGATTACATATTGAAGCTAGAGGTGAACTCGTTCAAGAAATCGAAGAAGCAGAAAGCATTTTTTCTTTGGATAAAGGGATTACTCCTTTCGATATCGAAAAAATAATATCTGATTTTATTGCTGACCCACAAGACTAACTACATTACAAACATTGATAATGTGTGGAAAATATCCATGTATAATGTCTATGTGAAACAGGACCTGATAGATGAATATCAGGTCCTGTTTTTTATTTAGTAGATACTAAATAGTCCGGTTAATTACTATTCATCTAAATACACTATACTAATAAAGTGAAATTTATTCGAAAGAAATTCATTAGTTAATACGTAACTAATTAAGAAACATTCATATACCAGCCCAAACATCTTTTCCATATCGCCCTTCATCTTGCACACGATCCAACCAATTTCTTGCTTCTTGTTCACTGACTTCATGAATTTCTTGATATGCTTGACAAAGGGTATCTTCTACATCTGGAGCCATTTTACTTCCATCACCACATATATAAAGATGAGCTCCATTATCTAATAACGAAATTAAATTGATTCTATCTTGTTTTATTAAATGCTGTACATATGTTTTTGGATGTCCCTCTAGACGAGAAAAAGCTGTGTGTAAAGAGATTAATCCATCTCTTTCATCATTTTCTAATTCTGTACGATAGAGATAATCTTTTTCAGGATGACGACAACCAAAATATAGATGCGCTTGTCCTAAGTTAATACCTTTTTGCTTTTGAACACGACGCGCTTGCAAGAATCCACGGAATGGTGCAATTCCAGTACCTGGCCCAACCATAATAATTGGTGTTTCTGGATCTTTAGGTAATTCAAAGTTTGATTGTGGCGTTCGAATGAAACAGATAATCTCATCTTTATTATGACGCTGAGCTAAGTAATTAGAAGCGACTCCTTCATATGTCCCTTCCCCACTCCATGCAGGCGCATTAACAACACCGACCGTAATGCTCAGACGATTGTGTGCAACGAGTGGAGAGCTTGAAATAGAATAGTAACGCGGTTTGAGCGCAGGAAGAAGTTCTAAAAAGCGTTCAAATCGGATTTCACAAGCCTCATACTTTTCAAGAAGGTCCAACATTGAAATCCGTTTCTTTAGTATTTGTTCATGGTAAACTCCTTCTTCTAATAATGCTTCCAATTCTTTTTTATGAGGAGGACATGCTGTGAATGTTACCATTTCTCGTATTTGTGCTCGAGTGGCAGCTTCTTGAACTTCAACACTATAACTAAGAAGGTCCAATAAACTAACAGGACTGTCTAAAGGTATGTGATTTATACTTCGTCCACTTGCACTCAGTATAACTTGATCCTTCCCATTTAATCCAAAACGTTTTAAAATTCGGTTGATATTTTTCTCGCTATTAACTGGCAACACTCCAAGGTGGTCTCCTTCTTTATATGTAGCGCCTTCTGGCAAAGATACCTCGATATGTCGTGTACTTCTATCACTGCTGGGTGATTGGAGTTCACGATTTTCTAGTATAGATGCATAAACTGCTTCATATGTTCGTGCAAGAGGAGATCCTCCAAGACGACTGACAAATTGTAGACTCAAAGTACTGCGCTCTTTTTCCATATTTTTGTTGAGTTCCAATCCAAATGCCTTCATCGCATCAGACCACATACTTTGTTTCCATTGCTCAAGCTGTTCCTCGAAATAACCACTTGCATCCGCTTCTCCGCGTTTAGAAAATCTTGTTGCTCCTTTTTGAGCCATCTGCTCATCAATGTATCTTGGAATCCGTTGATAGGTACTAGCCCAATTATGATCTCCACAACCAAAAACTGCGTATTGAACACCTTTTAGCTCATCCGGTTTTAGTTCCTCCAACCACTGCACAAACTGTCCTGCATTACTTGGCGGTTTTCCATTATAAGAAGAAGTTACAATAAGAACCGCTCCTTCTTTTGGCAAACTTCCAATCCGATCGTTAAGAGCTACCACTTCCGTTTGAACCCCTTCTAAACTAGCTGTATCTGCTAATTCTCTTGCAATACCTTCTGCTACACCTGTATCCGAGCCGTACAGAACAAGAAGTGAAAGATTATCGGCCCCAATAATAGAAGGTGGCTTCTGAACGTGCTGCTTAATTTCATCGTTTTTCAGCTTGTCCTCTGTAGGTGTAAGAACAGTAGGATGACTAATAGTTTGTTTTCGGGGTAGAATCCTAATCTTAAAATCACCGGGCTTTAGCGTTAATGTTTGTTTTACGTCCAGCTGATAGTTTTGATAATCGATTAATTCAAAATGTTGAAGAAGCATTCCCATTACAAGAGTGGCTTCATGAAGTGCAAATTGCATACCGATACATGCTCTCTGGCCATTTCCAAATGGCTTATAAGCATGATGAGGAACCTTATCCAGCTCTTCAAATCGTTCAGGTTGGAATTCTTCCACATTGTCTCCCCATGCATCTTTATCCCTATGTAGCTGTGGAATAAGAACAGAAATACGATCTTCTCCTTTCTTAATTGGGTATTTCCCGCCAATCACTGTATCTTCTTTTGCATAGAGACTGAATGCTGGAGCGGTAGGCCATAGACGTAGCGATTCATTTAAAATCATCCGTATATACTTCAGTTTCATAACTTGTTGGTATGTTGGAGTAGGATCTGTCAAAACACGGTCTACTTCTTCATAGGCTTTTTTCAACTTATCCGGATTCTTTAATAAAAAGTAAATTGCAAAAGATAACAATCCACTTGTTGTCTCATGTCCAGCTATTAAAAAGGTAATAATTTGGAAACGAATATTTTCATCATCTAATTTTTCACCAGTTTCCGGATCTGGCACATTTAACATACGGGAAAGTAAATCATTTTCTTCCTGATTCCCATTACTTTTACGTTCAGCAATAATATTATCTACTAAAGAAAACATAGATTGAATATCATGCTGAAATTGACGTTTCGTTCTCCACATGAGTTTATCTTCTATATCCAGCCTCTGTAATTGGTGCATCGCTTCATCTAGAGCACGGGTCATGCTAGTAATAAAAGGATGAGGGGTCTCACGATAAAAGCTATTGAATCGGTAATTAAAACCACATAGACCAATTGTATCTAACGTAAGACGAGTCATATCCTCCGGAACATCTACGTTTTCATTCGGATTAAGTCGTGCCCATTTTTGAACGAGTTGTACAGCAATATCGACCATCATGGCATGGTAATCTTTCATTGCCCGTTGGCTAAATGTAGGCATCAAAATATTATGAGCTTTTTTCCAGTTAGGCTCGTGAGTCTCGCTAGTAAATAATCCGTCCCCAGCAAAGGCACGAACTTTTGCTAAAGCACCCTCTATACTTTTATCGAACCGTGTTTCGTCACAAACTTCTGCTACCAATTCATGTCCAGAAACGACAATGATGGTATCACTTAAAGTTTGAATTTGAAAAATGGGACCATACTCTTCCGCTATCTTGATAAAGGATAGGGTCGGTTTATCTTTATCGATTAATGGGAGATTACCCAGCGGTCCATATGTTTTCGGCTGAGGAATGGCAGATACTTTTTTTTCCATTTAAAACACCCTTTCAAAAAAGCATGAAATAAAGTGAAACTTTAATCAGTGGGGGTTTTGTTCATCCCCCACTGATTATTAGTTGAACCAATCGGGCTTTTACGGGCAGTTGGTCCCCCACCTAACTTCTTTGCTTCCGCTAAATTTTGAGGTGGGGGTCTTACTGCCCGTTAATTCGGGATAACATATCCCATTTAATAAAGAAGAAATAGCAACTAATCGCCTGGGATAAAGATATATAATTGATTACCTTATTTTATCTTTTCCCTAACTATTCATGATTATGATATTGCGTATAAGCTTGGCAATTAAATTTATAACTTGTAGAAAAATACTAAATTAAAATGAAGCGAATAAATATAATTGGAGCCTTTTAATGTTGGTGTTAAAAGATAATCTAGACTTGTAATGTTTATGAGAAATTGCAAACGGATCTCATCTCTTGTATTTGTTTATAAAAACGATTATTTTGATTTATTTTCTTCTAAAACACCCCAAAATAGAAAAGTTGACGAGCTTAAGATTGTAGTATTCGAAAAATCAGTAGTTTAGTTAAACCAATACGATAAGCAAGTATACCGTGTTACTAATGAAAGAGGACCTGATATGAATATCAGGTCCTCTTTCACCACATAATTATTTCACTGCTTCTTTCAGTTCTTTTCCAGCTTTAAATACCGGCGCCTTAGCAGCAAAAAACTTGTAGGAATCATTATCAAGCGTTTTATTCTTCTCTACCGATTTAACTTCTCGACAGCTTCCGCACTTGTATCTACACGTTTAACGAAAAAAACTAATAGTAGTGCAACAACATTCATGCCAAGCGCTACATAAAATGAATATTGAATTCCAGATAATAAAGCCTTCTGAGTTACTATTGCCTTCGTAGTTTCTGTAAAGGTTGTTGGATCTATATGAGACATTAAACTTTCAGCTTTTGTTTTTGTTACAGAGTTCATAATCGTAACAAGAATAGCAGTACCAATCGAACCGGACACTTGTTGAGCCGTATTATTAACAGCTGTACCGTGCGGGTTTAAGCGAGTTGGCAATTGATTAAGACCATTTGTCATAAGTGGCATCATAACCATCGCCATCCCAAACATCCGCAGTGTGTAGATAAGAATAATATGTGTGTGACTAGAGTCAATTTGCAGACTTGCCAACATATAAGTTGAAACAGCTGTAATGGAAAGCCCCACTATGCCAAGAATCCGAGGACCATATTTATCAAATAGTTTACCTGTAATTGGTGACATAATCCCCATTATAACCGCACCTGGAAGCATCATCAGTCCAGAGCTCAGCGGAGAAATGCCACGGACGTTTTGTACATAAGCTGGTGTTAAAATCATACCCGAAAACATGGCTACCGCGTTAACAATTGCAATTACAGACGCAAGTGCAAACATTGGGTACTTGTAAACACGTAAATCCAATAACGGCTCATCCATTTTTAATTGACGAATAATGAAAGCAATTAGGGCAATAGCGCCTATGATTAAGGTTGTTAAGACAAATTTATTTGTCCAACCATCGGAGCTTGCAGAACTGAATCCATATAACAAACCGCCAAAACCGACAGAAGATAATAGTAATGAGAGATAATCAAGTTTTGCATTTTTGTTTTGTTTCATGACATTCTCAGATTTCCAAATCCCTAACAGTAAGCTAATGATTGCTAACGGTAAAATCATTTCAAACAGCAAACGCCAGTCATAATACTCTACAATATAACCTGATAGTGTTGGCCCAATTGCTGGAGCTGTAATCATAACTAGTCCAAAAATCCCCATTGCTGTTCCCCTTTTTTCTCTTGGAAAGCTTACTAGCATAATATTCATTAACAAAGGTCCCATAACTGAAGAGCCTGCCGCTTGAACCATCCGCCCAGTAAGTAATAAACCAAAGTTCGGTGCTACAGCCGCTAAGGCAGTACCAAGAATAAAAATCACCATAGATGTAATAAATAGGCTCCTATTTGAAAAACGCGTTATTAAAAATGCTGATGCCGGAATTAATATACCACTTACAAGCATATACCCTGTAGAAAGCCACTGGATCGTTGAATAATCTTGAATGTTTAAATCTTTCATTATTGATGGCAAGGCTACATTTAAAAGGGAGTTATTTAGAAATGAAACAAATGCCCCAATAAAAAGGATTACAAGCATTAAATATGGTGGTTTTCTTTTATGTAATGTTTCACTCATATATTTAATTGCCCCTTCATTATAAATTTCATTGATTCGTTTAAATCGTTTACATATTTGCACAAGAAAACATTACCCTTGCAGTATTTTGCCAAACTCTTCGAATGGATATTCTCTTTTTAGCAATTCCACTTGCTCAACATACCATTTTAAAATCTTTTTGTTGATGAAACCTTTATAAAAACGTTTGTTAACGGAATTTAAATTAGGCTGAAATACACAAAATAAGCAACTGAAAATCACCTTCTAAAATAAAGTGAAACTTTAAATCAATGGGTATTTTACGGGCAGCGAGAAAAATCAAAAAGACCACGCACCCATTCCTTTAAATACAGGCTTGTATATCTAGTTATGTAACCATCCATAAAAAGGAATATTACATAGGCTAAGTCTAACATTACATTTTTAAAGTGAGGAGAATAAGCGTATGGACCAATATTGGTATTTGAATTCAAAGGGAAACGGGGAACAATATACTAACGAAATTTCATTATATTCACAGCCCGAAATAACTACATCTGAGGTAATGAATGATTTGAAGATTCCTGAGAATTGGAGTTACCGAGTTTATCCAGTTAGTTGGGATTCATCAGCCAATTATACGGGGTTCAGTCCCCAATCCCCTCCCTTCTCTTGGAGGCAGCCAATCAATTATGCAGGGACGATGCCCCAAGGACATCCCGATAATTGGACTCCACTACCAGGTCATGCAGGTTTTAATTTTCAAAAACCTTCCTTCCCCTGGGCCCAACCATTCAATCATACAGGGATGTTCGCACAAGGGCATCTTGCCGCTTTACTATCGCCGCCAACTAAGCCTTTTCATTTCAATACCAATAACTCGGGTGTTTTTGGAAACCCTCCAGGATGGGGTAGTCCGTGGGCCCCAATGGGATGGGGAAATAACGGAGGTAACGGTCAGCCAGGAATGCTTGGAAACTTATTTACAGCAGGAAAAGGCACCATGAATGGAATAGGAATGATTAGTAGTCTAATCGGGATGGGGAAATTCTTCTTTTAGTTAATTAAAGTGATAGAATTGGTCCGCAGCTCAGACATTCTAACAAAACATTTCATTTTCCATTGATTTAATGTTTTCAAACATGCACTCCTCAATATATTCATTGTGTGCTTCCAATACTCCCTCCAAGTTCGTCTCCTTGTCTTTCAATTTATAAAAAAATCTGTTGCAACTCTTTAGACAACAATTCCAGTTCATACAAAATCAATAAGTTCACAACAAAAACGCTATCCTTTCCTATGATTCTAGGGAAAGAATAGCGTTTTTGTTACGTAACGATTAAGTTGTTTCATTCTTATTTATTCAATAATTTCATTGTCATTTCTCTGCATTTTTAGCCTGATAGCGATATGATCATACCCCGTAAAATGCCATTTCTTTTACTTATGCTTTGCTAAAAATTCTGTTATGCGACGATATACATATATTTCATTTTCTTTTTTTGAAAATCCATGCCCTTCATCGTCTAATACTAGGTATTCTACATCTACTCCTTGTTCTTGCAACGCGTGAAAAATTTGATCCGATTCTTCCTTTACAACTCGTGGATCATTTGCCCCTTGGATGATAAGGAGTGGTTTATTCATTTGATTTAAGTAAGTAATTGGTGAATCTTGTATAAGCTTATCTTTATCATTATTAATATCACCTATTAAATTAACTGCGAGCGGTTTCCAATTTTCAGGCATAGATTCGATAAAACTAAATAAATTGCTAGGTCCAAAAATGTCAATGGCTGCACGGAAATACTCTGAATGACGCCCGTGAAGCAATAAGGTCATATATCCTCCATAACTACCGCCCATAACAAATAATTTATCAGGAGTTGATATCCCCTGTTCAAATAACCATTCGATCCCTGCTACACAATCTAAACGCGGCGCTTCTCCCCAATCACCTTCAATCATTTTTGTAAACGTTGAACCATATCTTGTACTACCTCTAAAGTTTGGCGCAAAAATATTATATCCCTGCCTTAATAAATATTGAAATAATGCTCTGAAATCTTTCGTCTCAGCACTTTGTGGACCACCATGAGGCCAAAATATTGTATATCCGTTTTGTACTTCTCCTTTCGCCCGGAATAATAATGCTTCTATGTTTAACCCATCAAAAGAGGCATATGTTATAACATCCGGTTCAACAAAAGAAGATTCAGATAGACCAATAACATAGTTTTTTGTTAATGCTGCCCATTCTGTATCTCTATTCTTCTTGTAATAGATGTTTGCTGTTTTCGTCGCACTTTCACCTAGTAAATATAAATTTTCCGATTTTGTAATTTCAATTTGACTTATCGTATCTACCGGAGAATTCAATAGAATTAACTCTTTTTTATCCCATACAAATTTATATAACCTATCTGTAACACCTTTCGACGAAACAATGTAGCCATTTTTTGTTTCAGCATGCCATTTTATATCGGATATATCTTCCTTCTCTATTTTACAGATTGGTTTGAATTCCTGTTTATTTAAATCAAAAGAAGCTACATAGGAAAACTCTTCTTCATAATTTGTAACGAAAATCACTGTATTTTCATCAATATAAGAAATGGAGCCTACAGTATGTTCTTTCTCACTGGAAGGTACTAAACAAATAAGTTCTTCTCCTTTTTTTACATATCCTACATTATATGTATTACTATATGACTTTAAAACAATGTAACTTGATTCATTCGGACTTACTGCCTCTACATATGTAGGTGTCTCCACACCAGTTAACAACAGCGTATCTTCTTTTGTGCGTATATTATAACAACGAGAGTTTAAGATCATTGGGTTATCTTTACTTGTGACATAGTATAATCGTTCCCCATCCTCTGTTAAATGCACAAAGTAATCCTTTTCTGTCTCTCCTGCTGGAATCAATTCAAGCAATCCACCACCCTCTGGTTTTAATGCATAAATATGATAATTTTCATCCCCATCTTTATCAAATCCAGCTAAAATAAATCGATTTAAAGAATCCATTTTAATAAAATTGCTTGATTGATTACAATATGTTAAGGGATAAGGGGATAAATTGGGTAAATCCATCGCCCATAAATTAGAATGACCATTTAAGTTTGTACTAAAAATTAATTTCCCTTCATCTTCACTAACTGTAAACCTACCAATACTATAGGATCTAAAAAATTGTTCAGCATCTTCCATAGGAAATTGAATCATCTTTCTTCCTCCACTCTACCTTATATCTAAAAATTCAGAACATCTTATATATAAAGATTCTACATTTTCCTATTTATCCCTTTTGGGTTTTATTTAGATTTACTTCTACCTTCTACTTCTTCTTATTAACATTACATAACGATGCGGAGAGTTTTTTAAACAACTCTTCTTTTAGCAGTGAATATATTCTTTACTATTTCACGATTACTTCTCATTCGATATTTCTCACTAATTATCCCTCAAAGCGAAAAATAAGTGGGGAATTAGAGAGCAAAATCTACCATATACTTTTATTCAGCTAACTTCTCACCAGTAACAATCTTCATAAAAGCAGCTGCGTCTTTCTCTGCTAATTGAGCGTACTGATTATCCCCCGCCATTATTTCTACTTTATCCTTATTAGGACTAATCCACATTTGATATAAAACAGCTTTCGCTTCTATTTTCGGATTTTTAAACTGAAAAACAAACTGATAATCAGCTGAACGAGACATTTCCACCTTTTTATTTTCAAAGTTAGTATCATTTAATATTTTCTTTACTTGCAATACTTTATTCTTGTCTGTAATTACCTTCAAATCCTCATAATGATTATCACCAGCATGTTTTTGCACTTCGATTGTTTGATTATGATTTCCTATATTATTTGAACAGCTGGTTACTACAAATAAACAAATCACGCTGAAGACTAAATACAAATTTCTAATTTGCATAGCGCTCTCCGCCTTTAGTGTATATAATAGTTCACTTCCATTACGCTTTTAAAATGTAAAATAAGAATACACCCCATAAGCCACAAATAAGATTAATAGAATAGAAATGCCGAGTACCGTATATATAATCCATTTTAAATTTGAATTCATATCATCCTCCTACCTCTCGGTAATTCCAGTATATAACAAAAAAAGCATTGGATACCCAATGCTTTTTACACTTACGCAAATAAAGAAGTATTCGCATATAAAGCTGGTGAACCACCTGAATGTACGAATAAAATATTGTCTTCCTTATTAAATTTACCTTTTCTAATTAAGTCGATTAATCCCGCTACTGCCTTACCTGTATACACTGGATCAAGTAAAATACCTTCTGTTTTCGCAAGTAACTGAACTGCCTCTACCATTTCCGGCGTTGGTAACGCATAGCCTGGTCCTACATATTCATCAAAGCACGTAACAGCGTCGCGCGAGATAAAGTTTGGAATACCAACGTGTGCTGAAGTTTCATCTACAAGTTTTGCTACTTTCTCTTCTTGCTCAGCTTTTCCTCTACTTACATTAATCCCGATTACAGGAATATGGCTTTGTGTTCCAGAAAAACCAGTAATTAAACCAGCATGCATACCGCCGCTACCACTTACACAAACAACTGAACTGAAATCAATTCCTTGCTCAAATGATTGCGCCATAATTTCTTGCGCACAAGCAACGTATCCCATTGCGCCCGTAGGGTTTGATCCACCAACTGGAATTACATATGGTGTACTACCTTTTTCACTTACTTCTTTCGCTACTTTATTCATCTCTTCCATCAGGTCTGCTCCGTTCGGTACAACAATGACGTTTTCAGCACCTAATAAGTGATATAAGAAATAGTTTCCGTTAAAGTCTCTCTTCTCTTCTGGCTCAAGCCCTTCCTCTAATACAAGAATACATTTCATTTTTTCTTTTACCGCAGCAGCAAGTGTCAGGCGGCAATGATTTGACTGAATACCACCAGCTGTAATTAACGTATCTGCACCCTTTTCCTGTGCATCCGCAACTAAAAATTCTAACTTTCTCGTCTTATTACCACCGGCTGTTAAACCAAGTAAATCATCTCGTTTAAAATAAATAGTCGGGCCACCAAGTGCTTCAGAAAAATTGTTTAACTTTTCAATTGGTGTATATGATTCTGTATATTTTTTTCTCGGGAATTTAGCTAAATTCATTGTAACGCTCCTTTTGTACTTCTTTCGCAATATATGTAACGTTACTATTATTACATGTAAAAATGGTGAAGTCACCTTTCTCGGTTAAAAATGTATTAGAATTTCATTTTGATAAGTAAAACCGTATTAATGATTTTAACTTAATTACGGTACATGAAATTTATATCAACGATTTTTTAAATATATCGTTCATTACTTACAATATATCAACGATTTTTCAAATATATCGATCGTAACTTGCAGTATATCAACGATTTTCTTAATATATCGATCTATCGACAAAAAACGACAGACAGGCAACCCCTTTCTCATCAACAAAAAAAGAGCCCACACATTCAAATGCAGACTCCCTCCAATCACTTATTTACCGAAAAACGAAGTAACTGCGTTAATCCCGGCTCTAAATTCATTTCACCTTTATTACGTACGTATACAGTTTTATCTCCATCAAATTTCGGAGGATTTGCTTGACTATACGTATGCCACTCATTCGTTCCTTCTATAGAATACTCCATATATTCATTTGCACCGACAATTATATTTTTACGATCATCTGCCGTTACATTTGGTGCCATCTGCGCAATTTTTGAATCACTAATTAATAACTTCTTTATATCCTTATCACGTTTGTAATCGTAAGCTGTCACAATTACATCGTTACCATATGCTTTCACTTGTAACCCTTGTTTAAATGAATAGCCATCTGGAGCAGTTTTCTCTCCTCCATTTGGTCCTGCTGACATCCAGCCTGTTTCAATCCCGCCCGTATTTACAACAGTGAAACCTTTTTCATCTCCGCCTTTAATTTTCTTTTTACCAGCCCAGTCAGGTAAGTTTAAATCCCAATGTGTATGACTCGTGAAGAAAACAACCTGCGGATAGTCTTTTAATATATCATACAATTTATCCACGTTTAAATAATCTTGTAAATATGGTGATTGTCTTGATCCAGATACTGTATCAGGTAAAACGTGATGAGAGAAAATAAAGATTGGCTTATTTTTATCTTTTTGACTGTACTCTTCTAAATTTTGTTTTAACCAACCTAATTGCTCATCACTCATATATACTTCGTCCCACATTTTTGAATCGTGGTATTTCATATATTTTTCAGTTCCTAAAAATAAAAGTGGATAGCCATCTAATTCTTTTTTATGATATACCTTTTCTTGTCCACTAAATTGTAAGTAGCGACCAAATAGTGTTTCTTCCGTTACACCATTTGGCCATGTACTTTGAGAGAGTTTCCCATCCGCTGTCCATTTACCAGCATAAAACTCATGATTCCCAACAGTAGACCATACATTTTCTGGATGCTTATTTTTATTTAACACACGCTTTACATCATCATATTGTGACTGTTGTCCAGTCGGCGTTATATCCCCATTCATAATAAGCGCTCTAGAAAGTGGCGTCACTTTGTTCATATCTTTTAGCACATGATCAAAATCCCCTAAATCACCTTGAATATCACTAATAACATTAAAAGTTGTAGCTGATTTTCGGGCTTGCTCTTTCCCTTCCGCATGCACTGAAAACGTCGGTAATAATGCCGCCATAACTGCTAACGAAGCAACTGTCTTTTTCATACAAATTCTCCCCCTAATAATAGAATGTACAAACTGACATGTTCTGCTTTCTCTTAGGTGCTTGTCCAATTCACATTATAGGGAGGGATTGTAAAGATAGATGGAGTTAAAAGTTAAGTGTTTTTTAAGAGATTTTGTCGTTTTTACACGCCCCATTTAACAATTAACACTAATTTTTCTATTAACCTACTAATATTAGCTGAATGTAAATTTATACGATAAATCACTTCGTTTAATATGTTGTGTTTTAATTTCCTTTACACAATTTCAATAAAGTACTTTACCATTTTAAATTCTCTTCATTAATCCTCAATTTCTATTCCAGCTTGTTTTAATGGTTCTAATACTTTCGGGTAACACAGTGAAATATATTCCACTGTTTTTAAATTTTTTAGATTTTGAAATCCTTCAACAGATATAACATCAAATAAACTGTCTTCACCGTCCCAATCAGGCTTTAAAATATGATAAATTTCATTCCCACCATCAAAGCAAAGGGACTCAATCTTTTCCAAATCACTTATTTCCAAAGTTAACGCTTCTAAAAAAGCTTTGATTTCAACAATTGGCCCAACTCCTGAATACCATTCAAAATTATTCGTATGCTTTTCTATTAAGTCTTTCAATTCTTTTAGAAATAGTGGCTCTTTATCTAATAAAGCTTCAATTACCACTAACTTAAAATTAAAATCCTGAAACATTTCACTCTTTCTCATTTTAACTTCCTCCTATCTTGCCCTGTCCTAGGGTTTTAATCTCCTTTACACAACTTCCAAAAAGCACTTTACCTTTTTAAATTCTCTTCATTTAATCCTAACAGCCCTGGTAAAATAAAACACCCATCTTTTCTAATCAGTACATCATCAAACCAAATTTCACCCCCGCCATACTCTGATCTTTGAATATTCACTAAATCCCAATGTATCGCTGATTGATTCCCGTTTTCTGCACCTTGTAACGAATCCCCAATTGCTAAATGATAACTACCATTTATTTTTTCATCAAATAACGTATTATTCATCGGATGTAGTATGTAAGGGTTAAAAGCCAGTGCAAACTCTCCGATATATCTTGCTCCCTCGTCCGTATCAAGAATTCGATTTATTCGCTCTGTATCGTTTGCATATGCCTCTATTATTTTCCCATCCTTAATATGTAACTTAATATTTTGAAACGCATAACCTTGTTGAATAGATACTGTATTGAACGCTACTATCCCATTCACTGAATTTTTGACAGGTGCTGTATATATTTCGCCATCAGGTATATTATCTGTACCATCTCCCTTTAAAACACCGATTCCTTCAATGGAAAAATTCAAATCAGTACCATTCCCAATGATTTTCACTTGTTTTGTCTTTTCCATTAATTCTTTTAACGGATCCATTGCTTTCGACATTTTTTTGTAATCTAACGTACAAACATCATAATAAAATTTCTCATAAGCCTCGGTACTCATATTCGCTTCTTGCGCTGAAGCCGCATTCGGAATTCGAGTTGTCACCCATCTCGTTTTATACACTGCTTCACTATGAGCCTTTCCAAATACCTTTTGATATAATTTCATTTTTTCTGCTGGTACATCTGCTAGTTCGTATGCATTTCTAGGACTACGGAGATTAATATATACTTGCATCTTACTTAAACGGTAACACTCCCAATCTGCAAATAACTTAAACTGTTCTTCAGATCCAGACAAAATTAATTGCCGCGTAACAGAAACGTCACGCATTGATACATGTGCATATCCACCTGCTTTTTCCACTGACTTAATAATTTCACGAACTACTATAGGGTCTATTTCCGTAACACTTTGAATTAACACATGATCACCAGGTTGCACTTTAGTAGAATGGTTGACTAGTATATCTGCTAATTTAGATAATCCCCTCTTCATTACGTCCCTCATCCTTTCATTTCCGTTTCAATAGCTTAATAAAAAATAAAAAGAGAACTACTCTCTTTAAGCAATTCTCTTTTTCACCCAAACAATAGATATAAAATAAACCCTTAAAAATAATTCCGTAACGTTGGCATTGCAGCTATACTAAAGTACAGAGTCCCAGGTACTAACCACGCGCCACAAAGCATCAGCAACACAGTTTTCCTAACAAGCCCTGCAATAAAAGACGGAAGCACAAAAATAAACAATACAGTGATATATACTTCTTTATCAAGTAATTGAGTGCTATAAGGGTTGAAATATAGAAAAATAATTGAAAGGATAAACATACGTACAGCTGCTTTTACACCTAAATAAACATTTAAATTATTCTTCACAATTTCCCTACTTCCAATAGCACCATGCTTAATACTTTCCAGCACTATACCTCATTACAATAAAAGTTACTCCCCTTCTAGTTCGCCTTAAAATTATAAATCGGCTTAATAATATGTTTAATATCAATTGTTTCTTTTGTATTCTTAATAATTT
Organism: Bacillus sp. CCB-MMP212; assembly: GCF_022748145.1. NCBI lineage: Bacteria > Bacillati > Bacillota > Bacilli > Caryophanales > Bacillaceae > Bacillus > Bacillus sp. CCB-MMP212. The sequence goes on along the minus strand of NZ_JALDQE010000006.1, from coordinate 281,836 downwards.
CATCCATTGGCTTATATACCATTGGTGCTTCATCTAAAGTACTTTCTGCAACAGATGTAGTCCAAACCTCTGTCATTGTATTTTGAAAATCCTCTAAGTTAAGTACTTCTTTCGCCTTCTTACGGCTCATAATACGTCCTGCTCCATGAGGGCCAGAAAAGTTCCAATCTGGATTTCCTTTACCAAATGCAATGATAGAACCGTCTCTCATATTAATTGGAATGATTACTCGTTCATCTTTCTGAGCTGAAATAGCACCTTTTCTTAGAATCATATTGTCCATATCGATGTAGTTATGAATTGTAGTGAATTGATCTGTTACTTTCCAATCCATTTTAGTGACGATTTCATCAATCATTGCTTTACGATTTAACTCCGCATATTTTTGAGCAATTTTCATATCATTCATGTAATCTTTAAATCCTTGTCCTTCTAAATAAGCTAATTCTTTGCGAATCACCGGTTTCTTAATTTCACGTAAAGCTTCATGTATTTCTTGTTGTCTACCTTCTTTCGTTAAACGTTCAATGATTTCTTCTTTAATAGATTTAACGTTTATAAGTTGCTCGTAAGCAAAGTTTTGATAATACTCTGCTACCTGTTTCCCTAAATTACGCGAACCACTATGAATGACAATGTATACATTTCCTTTATCATCCTCATTCAGTTCGACAAAATGATTGCCCCCGCCAAGTGTACCAATACTTTTTTGAGCACGTTGCAATGTAAACGGGGCTCTTACACTATCAAAATCAATCATTTTTGAAAATCTATGTTCCTTATCTCGAATACGAAAACCACTTGGGACAAATTTGCGTATCGTTTCGTCTAAGTGATCGAAGTTGATTTCCTCTTTTTTCTTATTAATCATAACAACTTCCATGCCACAACCAATATCGTACTTACCTCTCAGTTTCCTGAAAGAGTGGACTATACCTTCTCTACAGTCATCGAGATATGCAGTCTCTACTGTAGACTCACCGTATTAATTATTCCTCTTCAATTCAAAATGGATGAGGAATAATTCTGTACCTTAGTCTGCTAACATAGTACAAGTCTCTGAACCATTCGATTATGTCACCATAACCACTGGCTGCTGATTGCCCTCGCCTTTTATCGTTAGGGTTTCCAGTCAATTGAGTGAGTAGTTTAAAGTCTGAGCCGATTAGTTAACCCCGACTAAATTAGGAACAATCTTATCTTGAATTGTCATTGTTGTCCCAATTGTACAACCTGCGCCCGCATGTGTATCTGGCATAATACGGATCTTGCTATCCTTTACGAATTGTTGGTTACAAAGATCAATAATTTGACCTGCTGCAGTTTTTTCTACATTCGTAGTAAACACTTTTGCTTCATTGTATTTCCCTTGTAATTTCAACATCTTCTATTTCCCCTTTCCTTTAGTTTCTACAAAACATTAATTTATAGATATTATATATTTATAATTATATTTTCCACCACTACAGCTCATTTCCTTTTTTATAAAGAAAGACACAGAGATTCCTCTCCATGCCTGTTAATTTCCTACCTCTTCACCGCATGCACATAATGTACCGTCTCGAAAGCTTTCAAATAATCATTTCTTCCGGCAAAATATAATGTATTTATATCCTCTGGTGATAAGTGCTCATAAATGAGTAAACCTGAATTCTCTAACAATACTTCCATTTCGCGATAAGAATAACATGACTTCATCGGTTCTCCGCCTACCACTGCCATTTTTACCATATTTTCAACTCGGTTAGACAACCCTTTTTCCGTAAACAAGTTTTCATCAGGATAATCAAAAACGATAGAACTACCTGCCGGAACCATCTCGAATAAACATTCTAATAAACTAGCAAGTTCCTCTTTCGTTAAATAGTACGTAACACCTAAAAGGCTAAAGAAAGTCTTTTTATGTTCAAACCCTTCATTGCGTAACTGTTCATAGGAAAATCCTTTCGTAAAATCCATTGAAACAAAATGAAGGTTTTTTGGAACTTCAAGTTCTGTTTCTTTTATTCTTTCCTTCTTAAACACCTGCGTAGAAGGATGATCCACTTCAAATATTTCTATTTTATTTTCTAATTCTCGGTGTCTAAAACTGAACGTATCTAAGCCTGCACCGAGTACGACGTATTGTTTCGCTCCTAATGTAATTTCATGTAGTAATACTCTTTCACAATATGCAGCACGTGCTAAAGGTGTTGGTGATAACTGAACTTGCGTAATCCATTTTAATATTTCTTTTGGATTGTCTTGAAACTGCTCTGCAATTTCTTTATTGAAAAAGTGAATCCCTTGAACCATGTTCGTTTCAATATTGTTACGTTCTTTTTGTGAAATGAAATCTTTAGCTACATAATCATCAAAGATTTTAGGATTATCAAATTCACTATGATACGCCCTTCCGAAAGCTGATACTAACGACGTTACACTTGCTTCACCTTGTTTCACGCACATACACTCTCCTTCATGTTCACAACAAAAATAGGGTTCCCCTGGCCAGGAGAACCCTATTATACACCTTATTTTTATATTGGTAAATTATAGCATAAATAAGTTTTTTTGTCAAGTTTTCAGCCTACTACGCTCCAACAATTTGTGTAATCTCTAGCAGGAAGATTTCGATCTACACCGAATATTCCAGTTCATAACAATACAAATGGAGGGCGTCATGAAAAGATTAGTCATCATTACACTAGGAAAAACACACAGTGGAAAAACTACATTTGCAAAAGAGCTAGAAAAAGAGTTACCTAATTCTTTTATTATGGACCAAGACAACCAAGCTGAATTTATTAACACACATTATGAAAAATTACAGCCGACAGAAGGATCAAATACACTAAAGCACAGTCTTTCAAAATTCATTGTTGATTATGCGAAAGAACATACAAATTTACACCTTATTATTTGTAACTCAAATAGAAGCCTAAACGGACGAATGTATTTGCTAAATGAATTGTTTAAGAAGGAGGAATATATACGCGTATTAGTTCACTTTGACATCCCAGATGATGTACTTTATGAAAGAGTGGCCCTTAGTAAACGAAGTACAAATATTTTTAGGGGAAACTATTCCAGTTTCAAAGAAGTCCTCCACCGCCAACAAGTTGAATCACTACATGAAGACGTAGTAGATCCTATAGAAAATGAAGCTGATTATTTGTTTGTTATTCGTAACAGTAAGGATGTAAACTCTACTATATTAAAAATTATTCATATCGCTAAAGAGTACTCCCCTATCCGAAATAAGAGATTATAAAAATTACATAATCATAGATTATTATGCAAATACTTCCTCTAGACGGTGCAGATGGTATATAATGATGGAAGAATCTACTTCTATATGCTCATTTTTACACAAAATAGCTCATGCATATGAAAGAAAAGAGGTACAAAAATATGAAAACAAAACAAACAATCGCTGCGTCTACACTAGCTTTAGCAATGATTGCTGGCGCAAACTCTGCTCATGCAGAAGTAAATGATGCTACTCCTCAGCAAAGTACGGGAGATCGATTAGCTGAAATTAAGCAACATAAACAAGAGTTAGATGCGAAATTACAGCAACACAAAGAAAACGTGGATCAAACATTAAATGAACTTAACAAAGTTAAGGAAAATGTGGATACAAAGGTGAATGAACTACATGAACGCAAACAAGTTGCTGATGAAAAAATTAACGAAGTTAAACAGCATAAACAAGAACTAGATGCAAAACTTCAGCAAGACAAACAAATCGCCGAAGATAAAATCGCTGAAATTAAAGAGCATAAAAAACAAGTAGAAGATAAAGTTGCTGAAGTAAAAGAACATAAGCAAAATATCGATAACAAAGTGAATGAGATTAAAGAACATAAACAAACTGTCGATGAAAAAGTGAATGAAATGAAGCAACATAAAGAGAACATTGATCAAAAGGTTAATGAACTTAAGGAAGTTAAAAAACAAGTAGATGAAAAATTAGCTGAGTTAAAGAAAGCGAAACAAACTGCTGAGGACAAACTCGCTGAACTAAAAGAAAACAAGCCGAATACTGGTAATACGTTAGAGGAACTTAAGAAAATTAAAGGCAATTTAGAAAGTCTTTCCGCTAACTTAGAATTAGCTAAACAAGATGTAAAAAACAAACTAGCTGTTTTACAAGAAGCTAGACAAGATTTAATCAATAAAATTAACGAAATTAAACAATCGAAACAAACTGTTTCAGATGATTTATCAAAGAAAAAACAAGACTTAGATATTAAAATCAACGACTTTAAGCATACTGAGAAAAAAATTGACGACAAATTAGCTGAGTTACATACAACGAAGCAAAATGTTGATAACAAGATTAATGAAGTATCACAGTCTAAACAAACGCAAGCAGATAATGGTACTAAAAACAATAACGCTAAAGAACTTCCTAACGCTGGTAGCGAGCAATCAAACAATATGGCTCTAGGAATGCTATCTGTATTAGGCGGGATTTTATTACTTACTCGTAATAAAATTAAAACGTTATTCTCTAAATAAATCCATTAAAAAAAGGAAAACCGCACATACATGTACGGTTTTCCTTTTTTTATATTAACTGTCCATCTCGAAGCGTCAATATACGATCACATACATCAAGCATTCTTTCATCATGTGTAATCATAATTGCTGCTTTTTGGCTCTCTTTCACTTCACGTTTCATCATTTCTACGACTTTACGTGCACGTTTTGAGTCTAAGCTCGCCGTTGGCTCATCCGCTAATATTAAATCCGGATTGTTCATGAACGCACGAGCGATTGCTACCCTTTGTTTTTCCCCACCAGATAGTTGATTTGGATAATGATTTTTTCTTTCTCCTAATCCAAATGCCGCTAATAAATGATCTGCACGCTTTTCGGATTCTTGTTTACTTTCCTTTTTTAGCTTTGCAATATAAAGCAATTGTTCTTTCACATTTAAATATGGAACAAGGTTTGCAAACTGGAAGATGAAACCGATTTTTTTCAAACGAATGTCTGTCATTTCCTTTTCCGATAACTGTGTAATATTTTGCTCACGAATGTAAATATCTCCTTTTGACGGTGATAATAAAGCACCCGCGATCGATAATAACGTACTTTTCCCTGATCCAGAAGGACCAACGATTCCGATAAATTCTCCAGCTTTCACATCAAGCGACATCGGATGAAGGGCTGTTACTTCCGTATTCCCTTCTCCGTACACTTTACTTACTTTGTCTAATTTTAATAATGAAGTCATTACATCCCGCCTCCAATTGCTTCTAGCGCATCAACTTTTAATACTTGGTATAACGAAATAAGTGTTCCTAAAATACTAATTACGATAAAGATTGCTCCATATTGTGCAATCATCGGTGTTGTTAATAAGAACGGCATACCTGCTGGTAAAATTTGTTCTAATCCTTGTACAAGAACGATACTGATTACCATCGCAACGACTGATAAGAATAACGCTTGCACGACTAAGCTATTTGCTAAATACGAGTTCTTCGTACCAATTGCTTTTAATACACCTAATTGCTGTGTTTTTTGCAGTGTAATAACGTAGAAGAATACACCAATTAGTAATGCAGCGATTACAAGTAAGAACGCAATAATCATCGTTAACGTTCCTTGCTCTTCTTTAAATCCTGGAATACTTTGCAGCACTTCTTTTTTGTCAATTACGTGTGCATTTTTTACTTCTTTATCTGTATTAAGTGCGATTGCACTATAATCTTTTTGGTTTGGTTGTGAAATAGCGCCCCATACGTCTTCATTTACATAAACGACTGGTGTATGGCTAAACATTTGATCTTTCGTAAATCCGACGATTGTAAATTCTTTCTTTGAAACAGGATCGATAATTGTATCTCCAATATCGATTCCCTTCTCTTTAATCGATTCATCAGCAACCATCTCGTTGTTTGCTGTACCTAATTTCTCACCTTTTACAATGTTCGGTTCTAAAAATGAATCTCGTTCGCTTGAGAAAATAGCGATATCAACCTTTTTCGAACTATCTTTCTTTTCATATGTTGAAACTTTCACACGAAACGGAACTGCCTCTTTCTCGCCTACTTGACTTACTACGTTATCTACATCGTCTTTCTTAATTTGTGAACGAAGTAATTTATTTTCCGCATCATCCGCTAAAACGAACTTATTTGCTTCCATATTTTGAATCGATGAAGCATTATCATATGATAATCCATTTGCTAATCCTGAAATAACAAGGACTAAAAATGATAATAAAACCATGATAAGTCCGATTAATCCGTATCTTAATTTTGATTGTTTCAATTCACGCAGAGCTAAAAACATTTCGCTCGCTCCTTCCTCTTTCTTTCTATGCACTAATCATAAAAAAGAAATATGAACGGAATATGAACAGAAGATTACAGAGTAAAAAAAGAAATTTTCTGAAAGTATTGAAAATAAATAGAATCCTTGATACAATTCAGTCAAATAATATTGACCGAGTAATTTAATTCAAGGAGTTGATCATGTTGAAGCCCGTATTAACACTAACTACTTATAGCCAACTAAAAGCATTAAGCGATCCACTACGTGCCGAAATGATGATACGTCTATGCGAACGTCCTTATACTGGACAATTACTCTCTGAGAAATTCGGCATTTCAAGGGCGAAAATTCATTATCATTTAAAAGAATTAGAAAAGAATGGTCTTATAGAGATCGTTTATACAGAAGAAAAGAATGGGATTATTCAAAAGTTTTATCAATCTGTCGCTAAAGGCTTCACCCCTGCTACAGATCTATTACCTCATTTAGAAATATTAAGCGAATCAGGTCGCCAAATCTTTTTACAAATGATAGAAAGAACGAAAAGCCAAATTCTCGCTGCACCAGAAGAAGCTTTTACATTACGAAATGCAAGTGAAGATCCAGCTAAGTGGAATTACGTTTCATCCTGCTGGGAATTTGATGCTACGCCAGAACAATTTCAAGTGTGGATAAAAAAGTTTTATGAATTAATGGCTGAATTAAACGAAATCACAAAAGGTGCAGATAAAGATCCGAATAGTAAACCTTATTATATTTCTACTACTGCACTTCAAATCGCTGAGAGAACAATGCAGCAATTTATTAAAAAAGAAGAAAAATCGTAATACGATTTTTTTTACATAAACGGTCAAATTTATTTTACCGAATAAATTTATTATAAAGGAGTAGATAAAGTGGACATATTAAAAAACCGGAATTTCCTCTTATTATTTTTAGGAAGAATTTTCACCAACATAGGAGATAGTTTGTATTATGTAGCCGCGATGTGGCTCGTATACAAATTAAGTGGTAATCCTTTTTATTCTGGATTGGCTGGTTCCCTTACGTTATTACCTTCTGCACTACAATTTCTTACTGGTCCATTCGTTGATAGATGGTCCATTAAAAACACCCTCGTCATCACACAAGTTTTGCAATGCATTCTTATTTTAATCATTCCTATTACACACTACTTCGACCTATTAACAGTCCAACTACTACTCATCATCATGCCCATCGTAGCCTTTATCGAACAATTCGCCTATCCCGCACAGTCAAAAGCTTTACCACTTCTACTGCATAAAACACAATTATTAAAAGGAAATTCACTTTTCTCATTTGCATACCAAGGCATTGATTTAATTTGCACGACTCTTTCTGGAATATTAGTAGCACTATTTGGCGCCATTACTTTATATGTAATCGACTCCTTTACATTCGCGATTACTGCCCTTTTGTTCTTTTCATTAAAAATGCCAAAACAAACTGAAGCAGACACAACACTTTCAACTAAACAATATTTTACTGATTTAAAAGAAGGGTTTTCAATCGTATTTCGTTCCTTAATGGGCGTCTTCTTAATTGGTTCCGTTGTCGCTAATTTTTCAATCGGTATGACGATGGCAATACTCCCTTCTTTCGCTGATTCGTTAGGCGGTGTAAAATTATATGGTTTCTTTTTAGCCGCTATATCCGCCGGTTGTTTAATTGGAGCACTATTCAGTTCATGGGTTGGTAAACATAATGTTGGCCGTGTCTCCATTATTAGCTTTGCGACTGGCGCTTTCTTTTGGTTTCTCTCAACGGTTGTACCGTTTCAATGGCTATCCATTTTTTTATTCGGCTTAGCTTGGATACCAATTGGTGCGACCAACATATTATTTGCAACTATTGGTCAAATTGTAATTCCAAACCAATATCTTGGGCGCATCAATTCAGTCACACGGAGTATGGGCACAATTGCTATGCCACTTGGCTCTTTAATTGGCGGATACACTGCGAATGTATATAGTAGCCAACTCATTTTCGCGCTTGCTAGCATTGGGATTTTATTCATTTCCCTCGTATGGCTACTTCATCCAAAATTACGGGCTTTGCCGAAAGCTGATGAAATTACGGCAGATACTTTTGGGCTTCGGTTTAAGGAAGAACGCGGGAAAGGTGCGGCTTTATAGCAGAAACAAGCATAACCCCGTTCTAAATTTAGAACGGGGTTATGCTTGGATGTTAAGTTTTATTCAATAATAACACCTTTAATAGAACGATCTAAAACGTTCAATCAACGTTTTGCTGGCCATGCCCCCTGCATTTTCCTTAATTGAATAATTTGGCCCGTATGATAGGCATCATGAAGCATGATATCCAGTAATTTCCCCTCAAGTGAATTTTGTTCAAGCTCTTTTTCAGAAATTGCACTCAATACCTGTCTTAAATTACGTTGAGCATTTTCAGAACGTTCAACGACTTTCTTCCATTCTTTCTCATCATTAGATTGATTGGTAAGATAGAAGGTTTCACCACCATCGAGATTATTTGTCCATTCACGGCCTTCCAAGTTTGCAGCAAGTCTTTCTTTGTAATAAGTGAGATGATTAACATTCTCCCAAATGGTATTCGTTGTCTCTCCAGCTGGTTTCCACATAGCCTGTTCAGCTGTAAGTCCTTCTATAGCATGTTTAAACGGTGCATACCAACTCTCTTTATCGAATGTTGAATCTAGTACGTTTAATAACAAGTCAATTCGTTTCAAAGTAATTTCCTCCCTAAATAGCTAAATTTTCAATAAAATCCTTATAACTCTGTAGAGATTCTACATTTTCAAATAAACTTCCTCCTAATCTTATTCTACAAACAAGTCCAATTATGGATTAGGATTACTCACATCTTTAAAACAACTCTTTTCACTTTACACATAGACTAACGAACAAAAAAGAGGCCGTTCCGAAACAGCCTCTTTCATCTATTTAGGAAGCTCCACCCGAACAGTCGTCCCTTCCCCTTTCGTGCTATATACCAAAACGGTCCCTTTATGCAGTTCAACAATCTTCTGCACAATCGACAATCCTAAACCGCTACCTTCTACGTTTCTTGCCCTTGCTGTATCTACCTTGTAAAAACGATCAAAAATACGATCCATTTCTTCTTGCTCCATACCGATTCCGTTGTCTGATATAGAAATTATAACGTTAGACTCTAACTCTTCCACGAAAAACTCAATCGTTCCACCATCGTTCGAAAACTTAATGCTATTCGTGAAAATGTTACTCCATACTTGATGAAGTAAGTTTTCATCACCTTTTATAGTGATATCTGGCACATCAAATTCAACGGCGATATCTTTTTCCCGCCATTTCCATTCAAGCATAAAAATGACGTCTTTAATTTGTTTTTGTAAGGAAAAGTCTTTTATTTGTAAAACCTTTTCCTCCTTATCTAATGAAGCGAGCGTAAGTAACTGTTTACATAAACTAGACATTCGCTTACTTTCGCCCTCAATAATTTGTAAGTAATGGTTTCTTTCTTCCACGCTCATCTTTTCTGTTTGCAATGTCTTCGAAAAACCTTGTATGGAAGAAAGCGGCGACTGAAATTCATGTGAAACGTTCGAAACGAATTCTTGTCTCATTTCATCTAGTTCTTTTATACTTTTCGTCATCTTTTGGAAGCTTGTAGATAACGTTCCTATTTCATCTTTTCGTTTTACGTCTAATTCAATTTCATATTCCCCACTCGCAATTTTTTGCGTAGCCTTCGTAAATTTACGGATTGGGCGAACGATATAACCTGCTGCAATCGCTATAAAAATAATACTTATTAGTACGATAAACCCAAGTAATACCGCTAAGAAAATTCGCATTTCGCCAAATTGGTTCTGAATGTCAGGACGAATAAATAAAGCGTACTGTTTATCACCGTGTTGCACTGGTACACCGACGCTATTAATTAATTCATTATCGAAAAACCCTGTAATAAAGAGACGAGTTGGATAGGTGGAAACACCATTAAACGTTTCTCCTTGCAATACTTTATGAACAGTAGCATCGCTAATAGACGTCTTACGAAACGCATTGCCAATACGCTTTCCATTCTTTTGATCATCGACAATATAAATTTCATACCCTAACTTTGCGATAGAATGTAAGTACGCCTCTTGATTTTCTTCACTTTGCTTTTCATATAACGATTTAACTTCTTCAGCATACTTTAAAATCTTTTCACTGTTATACGGTTTTAACTTCACTTGATAATATACGTTCGTTAATAAAAAGCCGATAATACTACTAAGTAGCATAATGCCGACCGTCATAAATACAAATCTAGAATATAGTGATTTCATCTTATTTCAACTCCAACTTATACCCAAGGCCGCGCACTGTCGTAATTTGAAAATCATCCGTTCGTTTTGAGAAACGATCTCTCAGCCGCTTCACATGAACGTCAACCGTTCGTTCGTCTCCTTCAAAATCCATTCCCCATACTAATTCAATTAGCTCTTCTCTTGAAAATGTTCTTCCAGGATAACTAGCAAGTTGTGATAATAGCTCAAATTCCTTTAAAGGAAGCAAAATTGTTTGACCGTTACACTTTACTTCCACACCTTTTCGATCAATTGTCGTTCCGTGCAACGTAATAATATCTGCACTCAGCATTTGATAACGACGTAATAAAGCTTTCATACGGAAAATCACTTCAGCTGGTTCAAATGGTTTCACAATATAATCGTCTGTACCAGAAATGAAGCCTTTTTCTTTATCCACTAACTGGTCTTTCGCAGTTAATAAAATAACAGGAATATCATGATACTTCCGTATTTCTTCACATAACGTATAGCCATCAACAAATGGCATCATAATGTCTACGATCGCAAGATGAATATTTTCCTTCTCTAATACGTCTTGCGCTACCTTTCCATCTTCCGCCTCAAAAACTTGAAATCCCTCTTTTTGTAAATGATAATGCAACAACTCTCTAATATGTTTATCGTCATCAGCTAATAAAATATGTATCATCTTCATTAAACCCTCTCTCGTTCATCCTTCTACATCACTACATTAAGAAACAATTGAATTTTTTGCAAGAAAAAGAAAAAGAATCTATTTTGAAAAAAGATTATTCAAAATAGATTCTTACGTTTTAGTATTAAGATTATTTTAATCAAAAATAATTTCTAAGCCTTCGAAATATCAACAAATCCTTCTCCGAACACATCACGAACATCGTGTATAGCGATGAACGCCGCCGGATCTGTAGTTTGAACAATCCGTTTTAGCTTCACTACTTCTTGCTTATTAATAACAACATAAAGAATTTCCTTCGGAGTTTTCGTGTAATAGCCATGACCTGAGTACACAGTAACCCCTCTGCCCATTAAGGTAGTTACCTTTCCGGCAATTTCATTGGGATTATCAGAAATAATCGTAATGGCTTTCTTCGGATTTAAACCTTCAATTACAAACTCCATCACTTTCGTTGCTACATATAACATAATAATTGTTATCATCAGTTTTTCTGCACCAATGATGAAATACGATGAAAACGCAACGATTAAATCGAAGAACAGTAGACCGTAGCTAATGCTCCATCCTAAATATTTATGTGTCATCCTTGCTAAGATGGTAGTACCTGCAGTTGTTCCGCCAACGCGAATAATAAGACCAATCCCGCATCCAATAAATATACCTCCGAAAATGGCATTTACGAGCATTTCATCCGAAGCGATCGTCCAACCTTCTGTTAAATGAAGAAATAGTGAGTTCGTAACTACAGCGATAATCGTATAAATTGTTGTGATCTTATTTAAAAATTTATAACCGGCTATTAACAAAATCGCATTTAAAATTAAGTTAACTAAACCCGGTGACCATTCAAATAAATAGTACGTAATAATCGTGATACCTGTTACCCCGCCCTCACCAAACTCATTCGGGATAACAAACAAATTGACACCTAATGCAAAAAGAAATGCACCGATAATAATAAAAATAATGTCTGTCGTTCTTTTTTTCATACAGTACCTCACTTCTTATGTAAATATTTATTCTGTCATAAACTCTCACCATTATATCGTGGAATATTCAAATCGAACAGTGGTTTATTTTTATTTTAATATAGGATGATAAATCAACTTTATCCTATATCCACTTGTAATTAAGAAAGTAAAATAACTGTATTTATTATGTACTACAACTAAAGTTTTGATTTCACATGCAATTCAGCCTAAAAATGAATATAAACACTCTCACTCGCACAAACTTCAAATACAAAGCAAATAAGCGAAGCTATAGAATAGACTTCGCATCAAGCGTGTGATCATAGAAATTCATATGGGATTTTATATTCATACGTTTCAGAAATAAATTCACTTATCTTTCTCCATATATTCTTTAATCTTTCGTTCTTCCCACTCTTTCCCGAATATCCCAACTGGAAAAGTTGTCAAACCGTGTATAACGATACCTATCCCCCAGCCTGCAAGTGGATATAAAAACCATAATTTACTTGAATCAGAACTTATATTTATAATAAAAAGCATTAAGTTCACTAGTATATAAACCGTTAAATGAATGTAAAAAGCTTTTAAATTCTCTACCCTTTTTTTAGCTCGTAAATAAACCTCCTCTTGTTCCACCCTTAAACACCTCTTTCAATATTGTATTTTTTCACCTTCGCTCTAGTGTTAACATCATATTCTTATTGGAAATCCGTTATTCTCAAAAAAACACAAAACAAAAAGTACCCATCAAATTGTTATACACATAATAATTTGATGGGTACTGCATGATACATTTAGTTTTCACATGTATTGTTTGGAGAAAATTGCAAATAACGACCTATACTCGCCTTATTAAGACCAAATCCATACATCATCATTATTTTCAGCGTTCGTCTTTGCTTCATGAACTTTTTCAATATGATCAACTGTGTTCCAGTTAATAGAAATACCGCCCCAGCCTACATACTTCATATCAATTTTTACTTTCTCACCCACATTAAATACTTGTCCCTTTGTTAAGAAAACATCAATAATATCTTTCTTCCCATTTAGCGATGGATACTCAACTACAACATATTTAGTAGCACCGTCTCCCTCATCTTCCATCGTTCCTACTTTTGATACTTCTCCAATTACATAATTAGGTGAGCCATCTTCTTTCATGTGCATACCTAACTTGTTTGTTGTATTTTCAACTGCAGTTGCAACCATGTATTCTGTAAAATTACGCATCATAGATCCAGTAGCTTTTACTTCATCTCCTACTTTCACGTTTGAAAGTGAATCAATATACACACTAACAGGTTCCTCATATTGCTTAGATTTTACAACAATCACACCGTTATCTACTTCTACTACTCGTCCTTCTAACGTCGAGAAATTCGATTCAATAGAAGCTGCACTCGCTTTTGTTAGTTCTAATCCTGGTACATTTGTTCCTGATAATGCTGCGATCCCTAAAGCACCTGCTAAAATTATTTTTTTCATACCCATATGTAACATCTCCATTCATGATGATTTTATTTTTTTGATTGGTATCGACCAACCTGTAATCATTATAGTTACAGGTTATAAAAATAACAACCGTTTTCCTCATGCAATGATGCATACTGTGATTTTCAAATATAAATTTTAGCAAAAAATATTTGTAGATTATTCCTATATTCAGCACTAATACTAAATTCTCAAATTACAGCAGGTGAACTTATTGAAGGCGGAGAAACTAATGTCATGTACAATGTTCTTCAACTCTACGGTTTGTATAACCGTAGTTCATTAAATTATATAGGAGCGGGATTCATATGTTAATAAAGCCAAAGAGATTACAGCCAGGAGATATCGTAGCAACAGTAAGTCCTTCATGGGGCGGTGCAGGTGATTCTGAAATAAGATGGCGATATGAACAAGGAGTAAAAAGATTAGAAGAAGTTTTTAGTCTTACGGTTATCCCAATGCCAAATAGCTTAAAAGGTAGCGAATACCTTTATAACAATCCAGAGGATCGTGCGGAAGATATAATGACAGCATTTAAAGATACACGCGTGAAAGCAATTATCGCGAATATTGGCGGTGAAGATAGCATCCGGTTACTTCCCTATATAGATTTTAATGTGATACGCGAAAACCCGAAAATTTTTATGGGGTACTCTGACGTTACTATTTCACATTTATTTTGCCATAAAGCAGGGCTTTCCTCTTTATACGGTCCAGCAATTTTGACCGACTTTGCCGAAAATGTAGAGATGGATCCATATACAATTGAAATGGTAAATCGTACTCTCTTTTCAAATGAAACGATTGGAGAGATTCAACCAGCTCATGAATGGACAAGTGAGCATTTAGAATGGATTGAAATAAATAAGGATACAAGACGTACGATGCAGCAAAACAATGGATATGAGCTACTTCAAGGCTCTACCACTGTACAGGGGCGCTTAATTGGTGGTTGTATTGAAGTATTGGAATTTGCAAAAGGAACGGAACTTTGGCCTGAGAAAAAACATTGGGAGAATAGTATTCTCTTCTTTGAAACTTCTGAAGATCATCCAGAACCAAGTTATATAAAATATTGGTTACGAAATTATGCAGCACAAGGTATTCTGCAAAAAGCAAAAGGAATCATTTTTGGTAAACCGAAAGATGAACAATACTATGAAGAATATAAACAGGAAATATTACAGGTTATGAAGGAACATAACTTAGAAGATTTGCCGATTCTTTATAATTTAAATTTTGGCCATACTGAACCGAAGTTTATTTTACCTTACGGTGCAATGGCAGAAATTAATTGTGAAAATGGATCTTTCTCTATTTTGGAAAGTGGCGTGGAATGAATAAAAACACTCCTATGAGATATGTCTGTGAATTGGTACTTTTTAAAGTATATAATTGGAGGGAGATTACGTGTATGGAAGTAACATTTACAGTAAGTACGTGGGATGAAAAACCAATCGATGATAATAAAAAAGATTTCCCTATTAATATTGCTCATGTCGAATATGATATTGATGGGGAATTAAAAGGAAAGGCTTTTGTTGAATACTTATTATATTATTTAGACTCAAATATAAATGATGGTCACTTAGCTACTGCTAAAATTTCTGGATTTTTACACTTTGAAGGGATTTATAAGGGGCAACAAGGGACATTTACAGCTCTAGAGCAAGGAATATTTGATAAAGGAAATTTAGATTCCCCAGGAACAATTATTAAAGCTACCGGTAACTTAGAAAACCTGAGAGGATCCTATAATTATCAGTTTACAGGTCAAACTAGTAAACTAATTTTAGAGTTTGAATTTCAGCAAAATACCTTATAATTTAGTGGAAAGGACATTTCTTGTAATACTAGGAATGTCCTTTTTGTTGACGAGTTTATTCAAGTTAAAAATGAACAGAGTATATTATCAGTATTCAGCAATGCATAAAATTTTCTTCATGGGGGAATTAAAAATCTACGCCCTAGAGACATCATGCCCCCACCTATTCATTTCTTTTCTTACTAATTAAAGAATAATCCCCGAAAAATTCCCCTTCATAACTTCCTTTTCAAGTTGATTCCTACATATAAACGTCGCAATAATTTTTGTACGATTTTTTTCATCAGGCTCAAATTGTTCAATAGTTACGTCACAACGAATCGTATCACCGCTAAAAACAGGACGTAAAAATTCAAAATCCATTTTGCGAGCTAGTACGTTATAATCACCGCCAATTTTTGTAGGCAATGTTGATGTTAACAGCCCTTGTACAACAAATCTTCCCTGCTCATCTGGTTTAACATGATGAACACCTTCATCTTTCGATACTTCTGTAAATAACGCAACATCCTCTTTCGTAAAAGTTCGTTCAAAGGTGATTTTTGCGCCTACTTGCAATTTCATTAATCCCCCTCCTCAAAAACACTTGTAAAATATGAAAAACCGAAACTAAAAATCATTTCGGTTTTTCTAACTAAAGAAGTCTATTTACTTTAAAGAATGAACAAACAACCCACTACGCAGTTTCGGTTCAAACCACGTTGATTTTGGCGGCATAACTTCTCCAGCGTCTGCGATTGCTAATAAAGCTTCCATTGATGTCGGATATAGTGAAAACGCCACTTTATATTCACCGCTATTTACAAGACGTTCTAGTTCTTCTAATCCACGGATTCCTCCGACAAAGTCGATGCGTGAATCAGATCGCGGATCATGTATTTCAAGCACTTGGCTTAATAAGTGATCTTGCAGGATAGATACATCTAAACCTCTAACAAGATCATTCGCATCAAACGTTTCCTCTTTCACAGTAAGCTTATACCACTTCTTATTTACATACATACCAAATGATTTGGGCTCATTTGGTTTATACGGAGAAACAGTTGCTTCTTCTACATAAAAGTACTGCGTAATTTGATTTAAAAACTGTTCCTCTGATAAGCCATTTAAATCTTTCACAACTCGGTTATAATCCCAAATCGATAATTCATCATGAGGGAATAGAACCGATAAGAAGAAATTAAATTCCTCTTCTCCTGTGTAATTTGGATATTGTTCTCTTCGCATAAGTCCTACTTTTGCAGCTGATGCAGAACGGTGATGCCCGTCTGCAATATAAAGATTAGGAATATCTTCAAATGCGTTTACTAAAGTCGTAATTACATCTTCATCTACAATCTTCCACACAACATGCTTAACACCGTCTTCTGCTGTAAATGTATAAATTGGCGTATGTTCTTCTTTCCAGCTCCTAATTAAATGCTTTACTTCATCTTTTGTACGGTACGTTAAAAAAATCGGACCTGTATTTGCGTCACACACATCTACGTGGCGAATACGATCTAGCTCTTTTTCATGACGTGTTCTTTCATGTTTTTTAATTGTATCATCTTCGTATTCATCAATAGATGTACAAACGACAAGGCCTGACTGCGTTCTTCCTTGCATCGTCAGTTCATAAATATATAGCGCTGGCTCTTCATCTTGTATGAACACTTCTTCTCGTATAAATTGCTTTAAATTGTCGCCCGCTTTTTCATACACCCGATCATCATACGGTGACAGTTCAGGATCTAAATCAATTTCTGCTTTATCAACATGCAAGAAAGAATATGGATTCCCTTTTACAACTTCCCTTGCCTCTTCACTATTTAATACGTCATACGGTAAAGCTGCAACTTGTGCTGCTTTTTCCTCTACTGGACGAATGGCCCGAAACGGTCGTATTTTTGCCACATTCCTCTCTCCTTTACACAATCATTCGAACGGCTACAACACCTGTAATTTTGCTTATATTTTCTACAATATTCTCTTTTATTATATCATCAATTCCGTTATCGATATCAATCATTGTGTATGCCCAAGAATGTTTACTACGATTAATCATATCAGCAATATTTATATGATGTTCTGCTAAACATCCTGTAATTTGTCCTACCATGTTTGGAACGTTTTGATGCATAATTGTAATACGTTTCTTTCCGATATACGGAAGCTCGACGTTTGGATAGTTTACTGAATTACGAATATTTCCTGTCTCTAAATATTCACGTAATTGACGTGCTGCCATTACTGCACAATTTTCTTCTGATTCAGACGTAGATGCACCAAGGTGAGGCGTCGCTGTTACATTTTTCATCTTTATTACATTTTCATTCGGGAAGTCCGTTACGTAATGTGTAATAATATCTTCTTCTAATGCTTTTTGAAGAACCTTTTCATCTACAAGTTCTCCTCTAGAGAAATTAAATAGACGCATCCCTCTTTTCATCTTCTCTACAGCATGTTCCCCAATAATCCCCTTCGTTTGATTCGTAAGAGGAATATGCAGTGTAATATAATCACACGTTGCAAAAATTTCATCAAGGCTAAACGCTCTTTGCACATGTGTAGAAAGACGCCAAGCTGTTTCAACTGAAATATAAGGATCATATCCGATAACATCCATCCCTAACGCTAACGCATCGTTCGCAACTAAAGCACCGATTGCGCCAAGTCCGATAACACCTAGACGTTTCCCTGCAATTTCTGATCCAACAAATTGTTTTTTTCCTGATTCAACAAGCTGTGGTACTTCTTCACCTTCTAAGTTTTTCGTCCAACTTACACCATTAATAATGTTACGTGAAGACATAATAAGACTGGCAATAATGAGTTCCTTTACGGCGTTTGCATTTGCCCCCGGCGTGTTAAATACTACAATTCCTTTTTCTGTACATCGCTCGACAGGAATATTATTTACACCAGCGCCAGCTCTTGCAATCGCCTTTAAGTCTTTTGAAAACTCTTCTTGATGTAAAGAGTAGCTACGAAGCAAAATCCCATCTGGGTGATTGATTTTATCCCCTACTTCATAACGTTCTTCAGTAAAAACTTGTAAACCTTTTTCTGCAATTTGATTTAACGTTTGAACACGAAACATATTCCCATCTCCCTATCTATTCTCAAGCTCAAATTCCTTCATATAATCTACTAATTGTTTTACACCTTCCACTGGCATCGCATTGTAAATACTTGCACGCATACCGCCGACTGAGCGATGTCCTTTTAGCGTAACGAAACCGCGTTCCTTCGCCTTTTGTAAAAACTCATTGTTAAGTTCTTCTGACGGTGTTGTAAATGGAATGTTCATAAGTGATCGATACGCAGGATCAACTGGTGAAGTAAACAATTTAGATTCATCTAAAAAATGATAAAGAAGTGAAGATTTCATTCTATTTTGTTCTTCAATCGCAGATACTCCGCCTTGCTCTTTCAACCACTCTAGTACAAGTTTTGTTACGTAAATACTAAAGGATGGCGGTGTATTATATAAGGAGTTATTTTTACTGTAAGTTTCATAATTTAACATTGTCGGACAAGAGCGATCTGCTCCCCCAATTAAATCTCTTTTTATAATAGCAATCGTTAAGCCCGCAGGTCCTAAATTCTTTTGCGCCCCCGCATATATAAGACCAAACTTCGAAACATCATATCTCTCTGATAAAATATTTGAGGACATATCCGCAACGAGCGGCACTCTTTCTACATGTGGAATTTCCACATATTTTGTCCCTTCAATTGTATTATTCGTTGTAATATGTACATAATCTAGTTTTTCATCACTTAATAAACCGTCCAGTTTAGGAATCGTAGTAAACTTCTCTTGCTCGGAAGAAGCAATCACTTGTACTTCCCCAACTTTTTCGGCTTCTTGTAGTGCCTTTTTAGACCATGAGCCAGTTAGTACGTATCCAGCTTTTTTATACGTATTCATTAAGTTCAGTGGTATCATAGAGAATTGTAATGACGCACCGCCTTGTAAAAATAAAACTTCATACTCATCAGGGATGCTCATTAATTCACGAATTAAGTTACTCGCTTCCTCTATAATACTTTGAAAATAAGAAGATCGATGACTCATTTCCATAATAGACATGCCTGTCCCGTTATAATTTAAAAGCTCCTTTTGCACTTTCTCTAAAACTGGCAAAGGGAGTATTGATGGTCCTGCTGAAAAATTATAGACTCTCTCCATTACCCTCATAACCTCCCTATTTCTCATTTTATTTTTTTAAACTTTCTGAATTATAACCTAAAATATAATATACGGTCAATTTGTTTTCTATTATTAGGGCGCAAGACGCGATGGAATCGCTTGCAAGTGCAGACTTTTTTATGGACATATAAAAAAGTGTTAAGTACATAATCGTACTTAACACTCTAATAATGAAAGAATAATAGCTAATCGTTCGTAAAGAACCGATCAAAAATTTGATAAATAGCAGAGAGACCAATGAGCCAATAAATAGTGTCCACAAGCGCCGGCATAGAACCAAACCATTTCTCAACTACATTGTAATCTAACGCTACAAATAACCAATTCAAACCGCCAAGAATCACCAAAATTACTGTAAGGTAAGACAAAAATTTCATTATGATTGCCCCCTAGGTGATAAGATGGTGAAAGGCCTTTCACTAGAAATATATGTAGTAAACTTTAAAACTTACCTATTTTATAAAATTTATTTTCGGTACCACCCGTTAATAACTGCCTCTGCTTCTTTACTATGTATTTGATACGCATGTGTACTATCATTTGAGCCAATAAACCAAATTGAAAAACCTTTAAAATATGGTTTCGGTTCTAATACATCGCGGTAAGCACGCCATCCATTTAATTGCACATCCTTCGAAAACACATTTGAAACATCTGGATTCCATGGATTTTGTAATCCAAGTTCACGTGCTGGAACGTTAAATCCACCGAAGTAAACTGGCTTTCCTGTTGCATTATGTAATTGTTCCAATTGCTGAACAACATTTTGCCCACGATTATATACTGTTGTCGCAAATAAACTTTGCTTCACTTCTTCATATGTTGGATTTCTTTTTCCTGAAACTTCAAACCAACTGTCTATGCTAACAATATCCACCTTTTTTAAATACGGGCGATTGATTTTCTCTTCAAACTTCGCTTCATAAGAAGGGTCCCAGCTTGCTGTTAACCACCAGTTCATTTGATACAAAACATTTCCTTTATACTGATTACGAACAAAATCAATTGTATCGCTCCAGTATCCTTCTGCATACTCCATATTCACGAAATTAGAAGCAATCTTTAGTCCATACACATTGTATTTACTTGTAATGGAATTAAAAATATCTTGCAGAATAACCGTCTTCCAATTCCAGAAGAAATCATTAATGTTACTTGGGTTCCATTCTGTCTCTCCAACATTCCCCTGCTGAATATACGGGAACGGTTCCACTATAACTTGAATATTACGCTTTAATAATTCTTGAATTAAAATAATAGCTTGTTGCTTTTGCGCTTGATTAATTACCATATTCGTAGAAGTCACATTCGGGATATCCACTTGAATCGGTACATTTACTGTATTTAAATTTAAGCGCTCCACATCCGCTAATACTTTCGCTACATTTCCAACTTCCCATACTGTTACGTTTCCTGATTTGATTTTTCCAGATTGAACAGTATTTACATCTGCCTGTACATTTCCTTGAAAACAAAAAGAAAACAACATAATAAACACTCCTAAAAAACTTATTAAACTCTTATTTTTCTTCACAACTTTCCCCCTATAATTTTTGGCTTTCTTGATTATTTTATACAACGTTTCATATATATTCCACAAAAAATCCAAATAAATTTTTATTGATAAAAATGCTATTCATCCTTTATTCACATCTTACTCATACTAAGCTCCTAAAAATAGTAAGATAAATAAAAAAGAACGGATTTCCGCTCCTTTTTTATCTTTTTACGATTATCAATCCATTTCCCTTTTAGGCTCTACCAACATGATGTGGGATTCCTTTTCAGTGAAAGGTTTATGCTCAACGCCTCTCGGGACAATAAACATCTCGCCCTTAGAAATTTTCACCTGTCCATCACGGAAATCGATGAACATCTCCCCTTCAAGCACAATAAATAGCTTATCCGTATTAGGATGCTCATGCCATATAAAATCTCCATTAGCTTTAAAAAGCTGAATTTGATCATCATTCATTTCACCAATCACTCGTGGATACCAATAATCGTTAATTTTAGATAACTCGTCATTTAGTTTAATAGGTTGGTAATGGATAATAATCCCTCCTCATTTTTAACTTCCACTATATTACAATAATCTAAGTAAAAAAGTCGTCATTACGCTTAAAAAGAAAATGCTCCGGCCAGAACTTTTCATTCAGATAGTACAAAGGAGTGATTTCAATAAAAGTTCTTTCAATCCAATGTTTCCTTTAACTCTCCATAAGTATAGAACAGTGATTTTCAAATAAGAATGGACCCCTGTTGACATTAGTATGGATTATTGATGAACTTCTCGCGATATTTAGTAGGCGAAATGCCAACTCGCTTCTTGAAAACTCTACTAAAATAAAAAGGGTCTGCGATTCCAACAGCCTGCGCAATTTGTTGTACAGGCACATCACTTGTACATAACATTTTTTGAGCCATCTTTATACGATAGTTCAATACATATTCTGCTGGCCCCATACCTGCATGCTTTCTAAACACGTAAGAAAGACGATTTCGATTAACATTATTTTGTTCTGTAAGCGTATGTATTGTAATATCTTTATAATAGTATTTGCGAACGTAACTAGATATTCGTTCGAATAAAGTATGCGACTCATAGTTGTTTTCTCTATTGACAACACTTAATAAAGCTTCATTCAACGCTTCGCGAAACAGCATTTCGGTCTGAAGCATCGAAATGCCTCCACGCTGATTATACACATCCCAAAGACGCATAAGTAATTCGACAAGACGAGGAGATTGTCCTGTTAATAATTCAAAATGCTGATGAGTAAAGCAAGAGTCTTCTCGTTCTGAATTGCTTATCTGATATAAAACAAGAATATATTCCCAGTTTATTTCACCAAGCATTTTATGGGCTAATGTCATTTTTGCACCCCCATGTATAACTTTTCCTGGGGAAAGGATATACGGCGTACCATTAAATTTAAATTGCGTCTTCCCTGTAAGTGGAAATACAAATCCTGGGAAAGAATCTGTAGACTCAGCACAAGGCACACCTGGATTTTTAGCATAACGATATACTCCTTCTACTCGGAAAGGATTATTGGCAAGATACTCTGCTAACTCATTCACGTCCAACTTCACAATGCACGCCTCATTTCAATAATAGTTTTCTTGTAATTCGCGAGATTAATTGGTGTACATTCTGGGCAACGCTAAACTAAAAATAGTACATACGACTTAACAAGATCTGGTTATTAACCTATAAATATATTGTTTTTCATTTATTGACAAAAGTATCCTCCCTATATTATTGATAATGGTTTTCATTGTAGTTTGATAAAAAAACATTTGTCAAGTTGGATGGCCTAGAAAAATGACGAAACAAGGGGTACAGAGGGACCGTTCTGTTGCAAATAATACCTGGTCTTTGTTAACTAATTCCCCTCAAAACTGAAATAATCATGTTAATAGTTGTAATGGCTTTATTTGTTACAGCACTTGCAGCATGTGGAAATAATCGTAATCCTGAAGAAGTTGCTACAGCGTATTTCGAAGATGGAAACAGCCTACTATCAAATTAAATGATAGTAGGCTGGCTGTTAAAATTATTTAAGAACTGGGTTATGTTCTAAATGATAAGCTTTCATTATCAAAAAGATTATTACTAGTCCCTCCACAAACAAAAACACCCTATCACTTCGGTTCTAAATTTAGCACCTTCCCCTCTATTCCCTCCGTATTCAATGTAGTCGTATGATACGTTCCACTTACCCAATCATCTATTTGATCATGATACCAATCGCTTCTAAAATGTCCCGACTGTCCTGGCCCTACGATATGATAACCGTTTGACATATCTTTCGTATCAATAACAAATCGCCAAGAAGCCCCGTGATTTACAATGCCGTTATC
The DNA here is from genome assembly GCF_022748145.1 of Bacillus sp. CCB-MMP212. Classification (NCBI taxonomy): domain Bacteria; kingdom Bacillati; phylum Bacillota; class Bacilli; order Caryophanales; family Bacillaceae; genus Bacillus; species Bacillus sp. CCB-MMP212. The sequence goes on along the minus strand of NZ_JALDQE010000006.1, from coordinate 258,205 downwards.
GCCGTAACTCGCTGCTTGAACGGTAACTTGACTTCCGCCAATTGGAACTGGTTTCTCACGATTAAAAGCGAGTAACGCTAACATACTAGATGATTTCGAAATTGGATGTGTAAAAGCGAGTTGATGATAATCGCCCCACTTCCAGGCCCCAACATCGGGTCCATATTCCTTCTGCAATTTCTTCATTACATTCTCGTACGATGTATGCACAACTTTTGTGAAACCTCCGTACTTAGAAAACCATGCACTATTTTCTCCTGCTACTTGTTTCCGGATTAATTCATCCACAACTTGTGACTTCCCTTTAAATAACTCCATTACATCTTTCGGTATTTCTTTTGAAAATAACGTATTTGAAATCTCTTTCATTAATAAATGGAATATTAATGGTGCCGCTTCATCTTTACTATCGTAAAAATTCCACTTTGTTAATTGGTTTACACCTTCTTTCTCTACCTCATTTAAAGATGCTTTATTTAACTCTTTTAAAAATATAGGAGTAAACTCTTTCCCGTATAAATTCTTTTGATCCATCTGTAACTCTTCTAAATCTTTCACCGTATACTTTTCCTTCTCTTGCAAAAATTCTTGAATACGCATTTGCCTATATGGCTGTGCCCACGTATTGCTAATATGGTACGGATAATCATCATCAACAATTTTATTATTCGCAGTTGAAATAAAACCTTCTTTCGGATTTATAACTTTCGGCAGCTGATCAAATGGAATATATCCTTCCCATTCATATTCATCTGTCCATCCTGGAACAGGCAAGCTACCCTCGCCTTTTTTACGCACTGGTATATTTCCATTCGCTTTATAAGCAATCGTGCCATCGTTTGATGCAAACACAAAGTTTTGCGTTGGTGTATGGAAATCTTGAAGAGCGGTTTCAAACTCCGTCCAGTCTTTTGCTTTGTTCATATTTAATACAGCTTTTAGCTCAGCTGACGGTTCTAAAGCAGTCCACTTTAAAGAGAAGACGGTTTTCGTTTTCTCCTTCCCCTTATCCGCAAACTCTGAAATTACTGGCCCATGCCTCGTAATCGTAACGTTATAAGGAATTGTCTTCCCGCCTTTTACTTTAATCGATTCATCAACTACCGTAGCTTTCTCCCATTTATCGTTATACAGAAATTCATTTTCATTATTAGGATTTCTCTTCTCAATATATAAATCTTGCACATCAGGCCCCGTATTCGTAACGCCCCACGCTATTTTGTCATTGTGGCCTAATATAACACCTGGTACTCCAGCGAAAATAACGCCACTCACATTTAAATCTTTCATTTCAAGTCTCGTTTGATACCATATAGAAGGTGTCGCAAGGGATAAATGAGGGTCATCTGCTAAAATCGGCTTACCTGACGCACTCTTCTCACCGCTCACAACCCAGTTATTACTACCGTTAAACTCCGGGGGAATTATCGTTTTTGAAAAACTTTGCGCTACGTCCACATTTGTATTTTTCAGTTCAGCTAGCAATCTAGGAGCATCTTTCGGATATTTAGGAAATAGCTCATTTGCTTGCTCTTTCGGAAGGTTTTTCAGCGCCCAATATCGAAACGCCTGTCTATGCCAATGTCCTCCTAAGTCAAACGCCATATACTTTCCAATTGTTAAAGAATCCACGATTGACCATTCAGAAGGCTCATAACCTAATATAGTAAACTCAACCGGCAATTTCCTTTCCACTTTTGCCTCACGTATAAAAGCGTTCACCCCATCAGCAAATGACTGCAGGGCATATTTTGCTTCTCCATCATATTGACTAACTGAAGCTTCTGCAGCTCGCCGTAAACCGAGTGTTCGAAACAATTTATCTCGGTCAACAGCTGCTTCCCCAACAACTTCACTTAACATACCAGAAGCTTGTCTTCTACTTAAATCCATTTGAAACAACCGATCTTGCGCTTGTACATATCCTTGTGAAAAATATAAATCATGTGCATTTTCCGATTTAATATGCGGGATACCTTTACTATCCCGCTTCACCGTAACAGCGTGTTGTAAATCCTCTAGCTTTATCGTTCCATCTATCTTTGGCATAGATTTCAGCGTATAAATATTCAAAAAAATCGCAGCGGAAATAACTAACAAGAGAACGATACTACTAGCCCAAATAAAAATTCTTCTTCCCCTTTTTCGTTTCTTCTTTATAACTACCTCCATATAACCACCCCTTTCTCACACTATTCGCTTCTTTTTGAGAATGAACCTTTTAAAAACATAAAAAAACCCCCTTCATTTTCCTACCAATGAAGGGGGTTTTTCTTATCGTTTGCTACGCCAACTTTCATTATGCCCAAGATTTGCACCTGTCGCTACTTGCACATCATATAACATTTCACTAAAGAAGCGTTTATCTACTTCTTTTGGTACAATGCGTCTTTCATCATCAATTTCATCGTATTCATATGAACCACGCTTCACTGTACCTGCTTTATAAAATTGAATGTCAAATACACATACATCTTCTTCATCTTCATAACCAATCGGCGCTCCGCTAAATGACAATTGCGCTCCTAATCCGTTACAAGTATCTTCTTTGTAAAATGTATAATACACACCGCCATCTTGAACAGATCCACGGATCCATCCAAGCTTCGTCATCTTACCGAATAACGAACGACCATTTAGTAAAATACCACCAAATCTCTCAATAGCACTCTCATCATTCTCTTCTACTACAAACACTGGACGCTCAATTTGTAGGAACGGCTGAACAATTCCCGCACTTTCTAATTGCTCTTTCCATAATTCCTTCTCCGCCCCAGACAATTCTAACGGATGAACGAAACCAATAACAGTGCCAAATGAAAGTTCATAACTCTTCCCGTCAATTGTACAGAACACGCCACCTTCTGCATAACGGAATGCGTTCAGCAACTTCCCTTCCTTATACTCACCCCAAATGAGTGAAATAGAAAATTGCTTCATAATTGGATTATCCATAAATACAGACTTCCATGCATTATGTGACCAATAACGCTTTAACGAAAGTGCCGCTTCTAATCGTTGTTTTTGCATTGAAAGAGTAGTTCGGAGTTCCTTCTTTAAAGAGGCTAATTCTTTTTTAGCCTCTTCAGCCTTTTCTACATCATCTTTTGCATTCGGCTTTGGAAGTGACTTCATACGTTTTCCTTCCTCTGTCTCTAATTCAATTTTTGACTCTGTAGTTAAAATGACAGTAAAACTTCGATTCCCGAAATCAATTATCTTTTCACCATGTATAGTAAAGCCAAGGTCTGGCACCAATTGATCTTCCAGCTCTTCCTCTGTTATACCACGTGTTTTCGCAGCAAGACTTAGCGCTTCTTTTGCTGCATTACGTACTTGCTTATGTTTATATTTAAATGCTATTGCATGAATAGACATAAGTGCAAGCTTAGATGAAGACAAACCTAAAGCACGAACGGCATCCGCTGCTATCTTTCCTCTCATTTGAAGCACCCATTCATCAATTTGCTTTATAAGTATGTCGACCATTTTGTCGTCACTATACATTCCGTATAACGAAAGAATTCCACGCTTCTTCACATCTGCGTCTTGAGAAATCCATATTTGATATATTGTTTGCACATATTCTTTTAAGTCCTCTTCATTTAAAGCTCTACCAATTACTTCTGCCGTTTCTTTCTTCTCAATAACAGCATCTGAAATATACTGTTGTAAATAGGCTAACGGAATTGTAGCATCAGCAATTTCATTAGAGTCACGTAAACTGATTTGTGGCTCATCCCCAATCAATTGCAGAAGTGAATTTCTTGTTTGTTCCGTTAAAATACGTGCACATAGTTCTTCGATCTTTTCTTCCTCCGCTTGAAATAAAAACGAGAATTTTCCTGCGAAAGATTCATTTTTACTTTCTTGCAAAGCTTCCTGTACAAGTTTCGTATATTTTTCAAGCTTATACTCTATTAGTATTTTCATCACATTTTCACGAACAATCTTCTTTTTATTATGAAGTTCAACTGCTACATCTGCTGCAGCTTCTACATCTTTTGAAAGCAGTTTAACTACAGACTCACGCATTTTTTTAGATGAATCTCCTAAGCTTTTAATTAAAATCGGACGCATTTTAACCATGTTATCCTTTGCTAACTCTTCTAAAATATATGCTTTTGCCATAGCAGAATACTCATCAAACCGTTCAATTATATATGCTTGTTCTTTTACAATTACACAAAGAAGCGCTTCCTTCGCCTTATTTCTCTCTTCACTGTAGCATGCAGCTTCTTCAACTGCATAAGCGATAAGTTTTTCCTTACTTAACCCATACGAAAGCAGATCTTCTAATACTTGTTTCGGCTCTACTCCTCTGACAGAACATTCGTAAAGAAGTTCGTATAAATTAACACTATCATCATCTCCAAACTGTAGTGTAAGTACAGCTTCCCTTTTCGCTACATCATCTATATCCCAAAGAAGCGCAACCTCTAACACCGGCATACCCCAATACATACTTCTATATTTCGGATTTTTAAGTATTTGCTTTATATCCTCAAGTGACAACTTCCCTAGTAAATAATCACAATATGTATCCCGCAATGTAGACAATTTAATTTGCAAAGCAGCAACAAAAAATTCTTCTCGCATTTTCCCTCTATTTAGCTCATATCCTTTTTCGGCTAGCGTTCGTGCGATGATGAGATAATTCATTTTACTTACATATTGCAAAGTTTGTTGAATAAATTCAGGATTTTCCTCCAACATAAAGCATAGCAATTCATATTCATACGTCTTACAAAAATCCTCACTATTCAAATCATGTTGCCTTAGACGATGCGCAAAAAATCTTTCCTTAGAAATCCAAAACTGTGTACAAAAACTTTGAATTTCTTCATACGTTTCTCTATTTACACTACCAGTTTTTTTGTGGTTTTGAGACTGACCAAGAGTGTGACACATATAACGTGTTGCATAGTTTATAAAACCCCAAACATTTTTCTTCGCCAATATTTCAATATATCGCCTCGCAACATTCGAATGTTTATGAACACAAAATAATAGCCGCCAAATATGTTCCGGTAAATTCCCACCTATAAATACTTCACTATCATCTTCACCTTTTAAATACCGTTTAACTGCTTCAACCTTTTCCTTTTCCCCTAGCAGTTTCAATATAAATTCTGTATGTTCTTCTAACCTCTCATTCAATAAAGAACTATATGTACGAAACTTTTCATACTCTACATCAAACATTACGAGAAGTAATGTTAATTGCTGTTTAGTTGGTAAAGTATGTAATTGTTCCTCTATATAGTTCGGTTTCTCTTTTGTTAACTCTCTAAGAAAAACATCTGCTTCATTGACGTAACTTGAAATACTAGATAAATACCTACATGCAATTGCTACAAGTTTGTCCAAAGGTAGTGCACTTTTTTCTAAATAAACCTTCATTTTAGAAAAACTGACATGCGCAAAACGGACTACAAGAACATTTAATAATTGCTCCTCGAGTATATGATAAAATAACCGAAAGAAACCCGGATCTTGCTTATGTACTTTCCTAAAATCGTTTATAAATCGCTCCGCAAAATCGCCTCTTTTTTGATCACGAATCGTCGTTAGTTCAATATCTTTTAAAATCTCTTCTTCTTTTGTCTGTAAATATCGTAGTGATAATTGTTCCTGTTCTTCTGTCATATTAATATATTGAAACAACTCAGATGTACTAGTAGTCAAACTTTGTACCCCCCGCATCTTTTTATCTATTATAAAAATACCCTTATTTAATGGTAGTATAGCATAAAACCCACAAAAAACGAACGTACATTCTACATTAAATTAATGTAAATTAAAATACACTACTCAACATACATTTCCTTCTCTCTAAACTTCCCATTACACACTTCTCCCCACTAAAATCCTTTAACTTTTTGCTACACCAATTCCTCAAAATCCCCTTCACATAAGCTAACGTTTTCTTATTATTTTCAAACGCAATTTTAAGTGCCTCTAACACTTTCTCTCCAGAAAGTCTTTGTATCCAATTCTTCAATTCTTTCACAATATATGGGGATAAACTACTAATATTTTGTTCATAAAACTTATAAACTTCACTATTTGGAACGTCCTCTTCTATACGTTCTACCTCTTCCGCTTCTTCTTTCTCTTCAATAACTACTTGTGAACTACTATTATCCTCTTCTTTTGGCATACCAAAATGCTGCAATAATAATGGAATCGTGTATTCTTCTTCAAGGCATTTACGTAAAAAAATATGTATGAACTCATTACTTTTTACAGTCTTTAACTCACGTAATACGCACTTTTCTACATTCGTATTTGAAATAGGGTTATAGTGTAACCAGTTTATTATGAATACCTCTTTCGTTTCCGTATCATATAAAATCTTTCCATACTCAACAAACCTGTTTAGCAACTTCTCAACAGTCTCCATACTATAACCTGTTTCAAGCTCTGCCACACGCTTCGGTAATATGTAAATACCACATTGCTTCGTTTTCGTACCAGTTAACAAATATATGTAAAAATAACGCTCCTCTGGCGTTAAATCTAATATGAATTCATCTTGCCAAAAGTTCACCTGCACATTACGGTATACCGCCATATGTTTCCCTCCACTCTTTGCTAGTAAATAAGAAGATTTTAATCCTTCATTATAAAAATAGGAATGCGGGAATGGTTTTGGCATTCGAATTACAATTTTTTTTACTACTACAACGCCGGTTTCATTTTTTCGTGCTTGTTTTGTTCTTGTAGTTGTTTTTGTGTTTGTTTTTGTTTTTTCTGAGTGATTTATTACTTGGTAGGGGCTTATGAGGGGCTTGGAAGGGCATTCTGCATTACAATCTATGAAATACAATTTGTTCTTCCTACTAAATAGGAGCTATTCCAAATTATTATTTTGGATAGCTCCTTTCAAATTCTTCTTATTTTTTACTTCTACCAATGTCAGCTTCTACATACAATTTATTCTGCTATTTGCAGGCAGTAAAACTCTCATTTCAAAATTCGGTGAATAAACTGCTCGATTGCAACGCGAGTGGCCCCACTGATTAAAGTTTTATTTTATTTTTGCATTGAATCTAACATCTTCACAATAAAGGCAGCCGCCTGACCACGAGTTGCTGTGCCTCGAGGATCAAACTCATTATTTCCAATACCATTAACTACCTTTAAGCTGTATAATCGTTGAACCGATTCTTTGTATGTTATTAAATGCTTATCTGTAAATGGTAATGCTACTAACTCACCTGTAATTCCTTTGTATCGTAATGCTTTGTCAATCATAATAGATACTTCTTCACGAGTAATTGGTGAGTTAGGATCAAAAATCCCTTCACCACGACCATTAATAATTCCTGCACTTGCACAACGTTTAATACCGTCATGAAGTGATGGATGTGCCTCATTAATATCTACAAATGATTTATTTCCCTCTGGTAGTTTAAGAGCATTCGAGATTAATTTCGCAAACTCGGCTCTCGTTACATTTCGATATGGCGCAAATACACCATTGCCTTCGCCTTGCATAATACCTAGACTGTTTAATTTACGAATATGCCCTTCAAACCAGCCACCTGTAATATCATCTTTTGGTTTTTGTACTTCTTCCTTAGGTTTTTGTACTTCTTCCTTAGGCTTTTGTACTTCTTCCTTAGGTACATTGTAGTTAATTTTAATCCAACTTGGGTCATAGAAAATCCATTCTCCATTACCTACTTTATACCAACCATTTTTAACCGCTAATACTTTGTAACGATCTCCGTTTGAAGCTTTACGTACAACACGATGTTCAATACCCGCATCACTACGTACATTGATGCCACTACCATTTACCACTAGTTCCATGCTAGGTTCAGCTGGATTATTTTCATTTGGATCAAATGATTCATTTTTATCTTGTAAAGGCGTATCAATCTGCGCATTTATATTTGCATACCATTGAATTCCTTGTACGAAACCAGCCCAATTACCACGTGAAATTAAAATGTCAGGACATTTTTTCCCGCTCCATTGTTGATGCTTGTAAATATGATCTGCACCAATTCCTTCTTTGTTCATTAAATAACCTGCAAGTCGTTTTGCGTTTTCTAAAGCTTTATTGTAATCACCGTCTTGGTTAACCGCAATCTCGATACCGATAGACTCCCTGTTTCCTGATCCATCTCCATCTCCTGCATGCCAACCGTTTTCATTTGTTGGTAAGTGCTGATAGATTTGTTTATCGTCTACTGTAAAATGCCATGAAGCTGTTCGGAACGTCCCCTCTGTTGCTTGTTTATACAAATATTTCGCATGATTTTCAGCATTAGCACCAGCGGCCGTATTTGCCGTCTCATGGATTGTAATGTAACGTGCTTTCATCGGATTTGCAGGACGAATATCAGAGTTTCCTGCTGGAACAATCCACTCTACAAATGGAACTCCTGCAAGTGTTCCATATTTCTTCGTACTCGGTGCACTATATTGAATACCTCTTGGCTTTGCAACAGGTTTCATTTGACGATCAGATCCATCATTTCGACCATCTACAGATTCAAATGCCTTTTCAATATTTGAAATAGCTTCCTTTTCTGCTACTTGCCCCTTCTTTGCATCTTTCATTTTGTTTAATTCTTCTGTTTCATCATGTTTATGCTTATATTCTTCTAAAAGCATTTTTTCATTTTCAGATACTTCTGCTTCGTTAACTTGTACATGATCAGGAACTTCCAACTTGAAATTAGAATAATTTAATCCGCTCGTTCCATGTTCTCCTTCAGCAATATTTAGTTGATCAGTTTGAGATTTGTTTATCTCTTCTGCTGATGCTAATAAAGGTACACTCCCTAAAATCACTAGACTTGTTGATAGTGCGATTACTTGTTGTTTGATTGTCTTATTCATTATTATAAATAGATATACACACATTTTCGCCGTGTATATATCTCAACCTCCTTTTGTTGTCATATTAATTTTAAAAATACGAATCTACTATGTACTTCTAATATATTTTCTTTTTATTTATATATTTAAATTATATTATTTTATGCCCATTAAGAAAATATTTATATGTCATCCCTACAAATGAATTTCATCTAACATACTTTTTACAAAATCCGTCAACAAAAATTATTTTACAACTAATTACCAATACCGTCAAAAGCATTTTCAACGATCCACACTTTAATAGCTATAGTAAATGCTATTTCTTTCACATTATATACTATTACAAATTACCTTTAACTTGTCCGACAATTTCGTTTATCGTATTTCGATCAAACTTATCACTAATTTCGTATGGCTCACGATCTCCTACGAATTGCACGCCTACAATATCATTGCGATCCTTACCGTATTGCACTTCAATAATAGATCCACGCTCTATTTGTTTCCAAATGAGACCTACTTCATCTTTATTATCTAAAATAATGCAGTCTTCAATATTTTCATCAATCCCAATTAACTTGTTATCATCTATATATCCAATCTCGTATTGTTGCCGTTCTTTCGCTTTTCCGCTTACTAGTATACCTTTGCTACCATATGAGTAATCCGTATAGTCCTTTTTCTCCTTTTGTACCCCTTTCGGCTTTTGTGCTTCAGTTTTTTCAGCAGCTCCACAACCTGTAATAAGACTGATTGGCATAACCATAGTTAATACTACTCTAGTAAATTTCTTTATCATTTATAACTAACCTCACATACTTAATTTAAAATGCTATTTATTTCCTTATTATAAAATAACATGATAATACAGAGAAAGAGCCAAAGATAAAATATTATTTACATCCGTATTGTCCCTCCCTTTACATTAATATAGTATCCTCATAAGTATGAATAGCTAGGCTTTCAAAATTAATACGGGAATATTATAGAAAGTAGACATCCTACTCACATACGATTAGTATTAGAATTGAAAATATATAAGCTAGATGATTACTTATATTAAGGAAGGAAGTGCACAGCTATGGATTTTAAAACAGTCATGCAAGAGCTTGAAGCCCTTGGTAAGGAAAGAACGAAAAAAACATACATCTCTAACGGTGCACACGAGCCAGTTTTTGGCGTAGCTACAGGTGCTATGAAACCAATCGCTAAGAAAATAAAAGTAAATCAAGAGTTAGCTGAGGAACTTTATGCTACAGGTAACTACGATGCTATGTACTTTGCAGGCATTATTGCAGATCCAAAAGCTATGAATGAGTCTGATTTTGATCACTGGATGGACGGGGCATATTTTTATATGCTATCTGATTATGTGGTAGCAGTAACTTTATCGGAGTCAACTATCGCCCAAGACGTTGCGGATAAATGGATTGCAAGTGGGGATGAGCTACGAATGTCAGCGGGCTGGAGTTGCTACTGCTGGCTTTTAGGAAATCGCAAAGACAATGAATTTGTCGAAAGCAAAATTTCCGATATGCTTGAAATTGTAAAAAATACAATTCATGCTGCGCCAGAACGAACAAAATCTGCTATGAATAATTTTATAAATACTGTAGCAATTTCATATGTGCCACTACACGAAAAAGCAATCGAGACTGCAAAAGAAGTTGGTATAGTTGAAGTAAAACGTGATAATAAAAAAAGCAGTTTGTTAAATGCTTCCGAAAGTATTCAGAAAGAAGTCGATAGAGGAAGAGTTGGTTTCAAACGTAAATACGTTAGATGTTAGATTATTAAAAAAGGTGTCAATCAAGAAAGATTGGCACCTTTTTTAATGTAGAAGTAGAAAATGAACTACCTCCCTAAAAATAATTCATTTCCCTCTTTACAACTTATATGTTAGAAATTTCTTCTTTCACTTTATACACCCTATCTCTTTTCTCATCGTTTTTAACAAAAGTAAGCTTTCCTTCTGTAACAAAACCTTCCAATGCTAAGCATACTTGTCCATATGCTTTTGGCTTATTCGTTGTAAATCTTTCATCTGATATTTTACCAGATCGTATTAATTGTTCGCATAACTCCAGTGCACTTATTTCTTCAGAATCCATTAATTCCAATATATCTTTTTGCAATGCTGATAAAGGTGCAGGTATTTCGGCTACCTCTACCTTTTCTTTTTTATCTTCTTTTTCGTCTTCAAATAAATCTTCAAATGAAATTTGATTCATTACATCTTTTCCTTTCTCATAACGAATTTGCTTAACATGAACTGAACCCTATATGTACTAGAACTTTTACATTTAGTTATTGTTATGTAGTCCTTACCTCTTTACATAGATTTTATAACTCATGTACATTATTTTAAGTAGTATATTTCCATTATACCAAATATACGTTCTGTCATCTATTGTAGAATTCGTTATTACTGAACTGAAATCAATAGTGAATATCCGGTGCACAAATCATGCAAACAAAAAAATGCTAATCGCATTGTTTGAACTACTTCCACATGTCTATCAAGCTAAGAAAAACGAACATCCAAAATAAAAAAGCGAGGTTACTATTGTAGTACCTGAAAAGCAGGCAGTCTTTAAGGCTTAGTTAAGTAAGTATTCTATGTTGTGAATGAAAAAGGATCTGATATGAATATCAGATCCTTTTTCATTGCTTCTTTTATAAATGTAACTTTTTTATACATACATCGTTTCACACGATAACTGGTTCATACGTGCTTACATTATCATACACTGTTTTCGCAATTCTAGGAGGAAGATTAACACACCCTCCAAATCTGACTTTTTAATAGAATCAAAGTGTATTTTTACTTACCAGACTTAATTTTTTCGTTATATTCTTCTAAAGTTAACCCTTTTTCTTTTAGATAAACAGCAACTTCTTTTCCTACATAACGATAGTGCCATGGCTCATACTTAATGCCAGTAATATTCTCTTTATCTTTTGGATAGCGGAGAGTAAATCCATACTCTGCAGCATTCTTATCTAACCATTTGAATGCATCGGTAGTTTCAAATTTTGCATTTAAATCTTCTACAGTATTCTGCCATTCAACTGAAATAATGTCTAACGCTAATCCAGTATGATGTTCACTTGCACCAGGATACTGAAGATATTCCAATGCTTTAGCACTAGCTTCTTTGTCCGACAAACCTTGAGATTTATAGCTTTTAACTGAAGCATCATAATACGTTTGTTGTAATTTTATAGCTCGATAACCTGATCTTAAATAAAGATTGATTCCCTCTTTTTTTGCAGCTGCTACCATATCCTGATAGGAAGTTGCAATTCTACTATCTATTTTCATATTCGGCTTAGCATTTTGGGTAATACTTGTTAATTCAATTCCTAGTTCCTTTGATAACATATGCTCTCTATTTACAAGAATAATTCTCCAATCATTAGGATCAGAGATAGGTAAAACATCTTTTTTATTCGCATGTATCTCTTTTTTATTTTTATCGTTATTATTAGTAGTTTCCTGAGATGTTTGCTTTCCACTACAAGCAGCAAGACTCCATCCCATTGCCAATACCAATGCTAAAATTATAAATTTTTTAATTGTATCTCATTCCCTTTTTGTTTATTAGTCTTTATACCAATTTCCCAACACGTCTCTAGGAATCTCCTTGAAATCCTTCAAAGAAACGGGGCCGACAAATTTTTTAATTCCATGTTTTTTAGACTCTTCATCCGAATAATCTTTTAAAAATTGAATTTTAAATTGTTTCTTACCATCAGCGTAGTCGGTTACTGTCGGTACGATTGCCGCTTGTCGTATACCAAAAGTTTTATCTTCATACTCAACAAATTGTACATAAGATAATCCTCCAACCAATGTTTCTAATTTTTCTTGCGCAGAAATAAGATTTCCAAGAGAATAATAGATTAGCGTTTCATGTCCATCTTTATTTTGTTTCCACTCAATTGGTTGAATTACATGTGGATGATTTCCAATTACTACATCTACACCTAAATCTGTTAAATATTGAGCAACTTCTTTTTGTTGCTTTGAAGGTGTAGATGTATATTCTACTCCCCAATGCACCATAACAATCACCATATCAGAGCTACTCTTTGCCTTTTCCACATCATTTTGTATCGCTTTTTTATCAATTAAATTTAAAGCCCAAGACTTATCAGCCGGAATTTTAATTCCATTCGTACCATATGTATAATTTAGTAACGCAAAGCGAATACCATTTTTTGTAATCGTTTTTATTTCATTACGCTCGTTTTGACTCTCATTAATGCCTACTGGGATAACATCCGGATATTTCTTCCAGTATTCTCTTGTATTCGCAACACCTTTAATACCCATATCCATAGCATGATTTGTCGCTTGAGTCACTATATTGAATCCAGTGTCCACTAAAGATTGGCCTACTTCTTCAGGTGTATTGAAAGTCGGATATCCCTGTACTTTTAGATTATTTCCTGCAATTGGAGTCTCCTGGTTCACGATAGCAAGATCACTTGATTTAACAGCTTTTTTGATATTTTCATAAATATAGTTATAATCATATGAACCGTCTTTTTGTTTGCCATCTTTAATTACTGCGTCATGATATAAATTATCACCCGTTGCTAGTAAATTCACAACCGATTTTACTTTTTTATCTTCCGTAAAATTAGGAGACTGTTGGATAGGACTCTTCTCTACCCAATTTGGTGCTTTTAATGATGTATCTATATTAGATTCAGCCGGTGGTAATGAAGCTTTAGATGTCTTAACATCTGTATTACCACAAGCAGTTAAAAGCACTAAAAAAATAAGACATAATAAAAAAAACTTTTTACTTCTCTGTAAAGTATCTAACATGTGATCCTCTTTTCTGTTTTATTACTTATAACCAGTTCTAACAAATCATTCTTTAAAACAACGTATTTTGGTTTTACCCTTAATTATGGAAGGACACTCTGTTACATCTGCTTCGGAATATACAGATAATCATTTTCCATTCTCTAGCAATCTATCAATTCCATCAGAATTGATAGATTGCTAGAGAAACATGATCCATCAGGATGTCGACTAGTTTCATATACCTGTTCCAATTGCAGTAACTCGTTTAATCTAAACAAGATAGAAGAATAGTTCATATAGCCTCTTCTCTTGCTTTACGTTTGTGAGTGGCTCCAAAAAGAGGGGATCGTTGCTGTACCCCCTTTAAATATTATGGAATCATTGTAACTAATTTCTTTACGTTAAGCGACAAACATTATACCGATAACAATAAGTAAGACCCAAGAACTTATTTTACCAATATACAAAAAAAGTAGCAATCTTTTGACCCATATAAAGAAGCCAATTAGGAGAAATGAAAGGGAGATTCATTTTAATTAATTAATTCCTTCATTGATTAATAAAAAAACAAGCCACCCAGCTATTGGATGGCTCTATACGATAAAGAGAATTTGTTATTGGATTACTTCAATTTCCCTTCAAAAACAATCTTCCTACCGCACGGCTCAACTACTGTTTTGCCGTCTTTCTTTACTTCATGAAAGATCGGCTCTTCCATACGACGAGACGGAGCGTAGCCTTCTTGCTCCATACGTGTTAAGCAGTCTGTAATTGTTTCATTTTCTAGTACTTCAAATTTCTTTTTATTAGGTTGTTTTGTCATGCCCTAACCTACTTTCTATTTTTCTTGATGCGAATTGATTCTTCATGTAGACCATATATAACATTGCTAGAATTCCCATTATAATCATAACCGCAATAAAAAAGCTTGTATACTGTATTTTCTCTATAAATACGCCGCCTAATACAGGCCCCATAATACTTCCTAAACTAAAAGCGATTCCGGATAATATATTACCTGCCGGTAGTAAATGTCTCGGTAATAAATCAGTCATAAATCCAAGCCCTAAAGAGAAACACGATCCAATAACCATACCTGCTAAAAGCATGCAGGCAAAGACGATCCAGTAATATTGATCAAATACGGCGGCAAGTAGAAAAATGCCCGTACTTATGCTAAACGTCCACGTTAATATACGATCCCTTCCGTATTTATCACTCAATATACCGAGCGGAATCTGTGTAATAATACCCCCAACTGCAAATGCTGGTAATAAGAAGGATACATCTGAAACAGACCACCCTTTACGAAGTCCGTATACTGGTAAGTTACTATTTAACATCGCCTCAAGTACACCGTATGCAAGTGGTCCTAGTAACGCAATCCACCCTAATCCAACAACTTGTTTATAACGAGAAAATGATGATTCACTCTTCACTTCTCTTTCATCTTGCGCTGGGAATGCATTTTTTGTTGGAAGTAGTAAAAGCCAACCTATTAAACAAAGTATAGTAGATATAATAAATGGTGTCGCAAGACCGTACTGCACAGTGCTTGCTAAATACGGACCAACAGCAAAACCAATTCCGAAGAATACACCGTATATCGATACTTGTCTCCCTATTTTACTTGGGTCTGATGTTGTCGTGATCCACGTTTGTGTTCCGACATGAAGCATATGATCTCCGACTCCAACTAGAAATCTAAGGATAAACCATACCCAAAACGAAAATGTTTGTGTAAAAAAGAATAATGAAATAATAACGAGAAACCCACCTATAACAATAATTGGCTTCATTCCAAACCTTTGCATCGGTTTTTCAAGAAACGGCGAAATAACTAATATCCCGATGTACAATGCCGTCGCATGAATACCGTTAATACTTGAACTAACCCCTTCTTGTTCAAAAATCATTGCAATGGCAGGTAAGAGCATTCCTTGTGATAAACCAGAAATCGCTACAATCCCAACCATAATCCAAAATGTAAAACGCATTGACATCCTTTGTCCCTCTCCTTCTCACGCTTCCACTTTTCATTATAAACTGTTTTTTCAAATGCGTGTACGAATATTCACAATAAAAAAGAAGCTAAAAGAATGAACCTTTTAGCTTCCTACCCTTCCCAAACTTGCGCTTTCACATTGTAATGAAAGTGTTTAAAATATGGATTTTCATAAAATGAAGATCCATATAAGTAATGTTGCATATGAGCTGTTAGTGGCTGCTGCATTTGTAAAGGGACTACAGCTGGTGAAACTTGCATATACATCGGATCTATCATTATTTTTGTATAGATATGATGATCATATGGCGAATAAGCGATTAAGGATGGTTTATGCATTGATAATCTCCCCTTATACATACAAATGTTATAGTATATGCAAAACTTTTCATTTTGGGGATTCTTTCTATTCTAGCCAATCTTCTACATGTTTTATAAATACATCTAAACAATCAATAAACGGTGAGTGTCCGCAATCTTCTAACACCTTCAACTCTGCATTTGGCAAATGTTTCGCTAATTCCTCACCGACTACTTGCGGTACGACATAATCTCTATCACCTTGTATGACAAGCGTTGGAGCTTTAATATGATGAATTTGCTTACTTCCCTCTACAACCCCATTATGTTCATCTGAAATATTAAATGTAATGAGCGCATAATTCACATCTACGAAATTACGTTGCGTTAACATATCATCTAAATACTTTTCATAACGGTCCGGTTCAGGTTGATTATGTGTATATATTAATAGATTCCATACTGTACGGTAATATAGTTTGTTCATATTTTTTATCGCGTCTAATACTGGAGCGATTTGTACTGGATCTTGCGCAATTTCTTCTTTCGTCTTTACTAAACTTGATACGATTGGCTGCCCATTCGTATCTTTTTTAAAGATTGGGTATCCTTTCATTCCTACTGATTCTACTAAAATTAACTTTTCTACAAAAGTTGGGTGATTCGCTGTAAATTGCATCGCAACACCACCGCCCATTGACCAGCCCATTAATGAGAATTTCTCTAGCTTTAACTCGTCGATAAATAATTTTACATCTTCTGCAAAATCTTGTAATGAATCTATCGACTTATTATATGTTGATTGTCCAAATCCTCTTAAATCAAGAGCGTAAATATGATATTGATCTTGCAACTTTTCAATGACTAAATCCCAGTGTTGTGACGATGTCATGTTCCCGTGAATGAGTACAAGAATATCTGTATTTCGCCTTCCAACTTCCTGATATGCAATCGTTTCTCCGTTCGATAGTGAAACAAACTCCATTGTTGCAGGCTTAATCATCACAAGTTCCCCCATTCTATTTAATAGAAAGAAAATTCTTTACTTAATTAAAGAATAGCACGTAGAATATACGTTCGCAACATAAAACCTATAAGAATTTTTTACATAAATCAACATGTCTATTACTAGACAATTATTATAAAAAAGTATATAGTTAGCTAGGTAACTAATTTGAAAGGATCAAAATACATGGACGAAAAACAACATTTTTTTCATATCGTCAGCCAGACTTCTCGAAAGTTTACGAAGAAATTTAATGAACGTGTATCTCCAACTGGGTTATTTAGTGCGCAGTGGGCTGTTATTTTCCGCATTAATCAAACTGGTTCTTGTACGCAAACAGAATTATGCCAATATTTAAATGTTGAATCACCAACGATGACTCGTACGTTAACACGTATGGAAACGATGGGATGGATTATTCGTACAGAAGGTAAAGATCGCCGCGAGAAGCTCATTTCTTTATCCGAAACAGCGATAAAGATGATTCCAGTATGGCAAGAAGAAGTTGATACTTTCGAAGAAAAAACGCTAGAAGGTATTAATGAAGATGATTTACATCAAGCATTTCAAGTGTTACAACAAATTATTAAAAATTTAGATTAAATTGGAGGGATGACGATGCAAAGTGAGAAACTTTGGACGAAGGATTTCCTCGGAACTTGTTTTAGTAGTCTATTTCTCTTCTTAACATTTTACATGCTTATGACTACTCTGCCTGTCTATGTAATAGACGGCCTAAAAGGAAAACCTGAGGAAATTGGTTTAGTTGCAACTGTGTTTCTTATTTCTTCTGTTTTATGTAGACCATTCACAGGAAAATGGCTCGATGATTTAGGAAGAAAGAAAATATTATTTATTTCACTTTCATTATTTTTAGCCGCTACTGTTATGTATTTCGGTGCGCAAAGTTTATTCTTATTACTTGCCCTTCGCTTCTTGCACGGTATTGGGTTCGGGATGGCAACGACAGCTACTGGTACGATTGTAACTGATGTTGCGCCAGCTCATAGACGAGGCGAAGCACTTGCATATTTCGGCGTATTTATGAGTCTGCCGATGGTAATTGGTCCTTTTTTAGGTTTAACAATTATTTCTCATTTTTCGTTTACTGTGTTATTTATCGTTTGTTCCGTATTTTCATTACTTGCATTTTTATTAGGACTACTTGTAAATATTCCGCATGAAGCACCTGTGAGCAAACAAAAACGTGAAAAAATGAAATGGAAAGACTTAATCGAACCATCTTCTATTCCGATTGCACTTACAGGATTTGTTTTAGCCTTTTCTTATAGTGGTATTTTATCCTTTATTCCTATTTATGCGAAAGAACTCGGTTTAAGTGAAATTGCAAGTTATTTCTTCATTGTATATGCACTTGTCGTTGTCATTTCTCGTCCATTTACAGGAAAGATTTTTGATCGCTTCGGTGAAAATGTACTTGTTTACCCTGCTATCATTATTTTCACAATCGGAATGTTCATATTAAGCCAAGCACAAACTTCATTTTGGTTCCTTGGCGCAGGTATGCTAATCGGTTTAGGTTACGGAACATTAATTCCGAGTTTCCAAACGATTGCGATTTCTGCTGCTCCAAACCATAGACGTGGTTCTGCGACAGCTACGTATTTCTCATTCTTTGATAGTGGTATTGGCTTTGGTTCTTTCATTTTAGGTATTGTCGCAGCGAAATCTAGTTATCATAATATGTATTTTATCGCAGCTATTATCGTTGCCTTCACTTTACTTTTATATTATGGATTACACGGACGAAAACAAAAATTCAAAAAACAACCTACAGACGGAAAAATTTCCGCTTAACGTTAATAAGGAAAGTAAACTTCCCCGTTTACTTTCCTTATTTTGTATTTCCTTCAAGACGAGCGTATACTTATAGTAGAAATAAAAAGGAGGGCCATATATGAAACTAAAAAAATCTCCCCTACTCTTACTTTTACTAACATTCATATTTGTAATTACAGGGCTTGGGTTTACTTACTTCAAACAAAATAAAACGACCCCATCAAAACATAATGTGACAAAAGAAAACTGGTTAAATGACCCTTACTTACGTTGGTCGTATACCCATATGAAAGAATTCACTTTAGTTAATGACGTAAAAAACAAGCCTGACCAAATTGCTCACTTCCCTTTCGCATTGCAAAACTTAGACGATTTTGCTGTGGAGCGTAGATTCGGAAATACAACTCCTCTAAAAAAACTTTTAGACGATAACAAAACAGATGCTTTTGTCGTTGTACATAATGGACAACTTGTTTATGAACGATATTTCAATGGGTATAAACAGAATGAACCTCATGGTATGGCATCATTAGCAAAAGTCTTTACCGGGGCAATTATACAATCTCTCGCTGAAGAAAAACGTATTAACTTAGAAAAAACAGCTGACACATATATAAAAGAATTAAAAAATACACCGTTCGGTAATGCCACACTTCAGCAATTAATGGACATGCAAGTTTCAGCTGAATATCCTACTCATGGATATGAGCAACCTGGGCTAGAAAATCAAGATGCACAATTATATTTAGCTAGCAATATTTTACCCCGCGGCAAAAATTACGATGGTCCGATGAAAATTTATGATATGTTACGAGAAGCCGAAGAAACTGCACCGCCTGGTTCTGCCTTTTCTTACAATAACGGATCAACAGAAACGCTCGCTTGGGTTATTCGAACTATCACTGGCAAATCATTAGCTAAAAATGTTAGCGAACGAATTTGGTCTCAAATTGGTATGGAAGAAAACGCGTATTACGTTACAGATGAAACGAAAATAGAACAAGCAAGCGCTGGCTTAAATGCAACTGCTAGAGATATGGCGAGATTCGGGCAATTACTATTAAACAACGGGGAATATAACGGAAAACAAATTCTCCCTTCTTCTATTACTGAAGATATAAAAAATGTCCAAGAAGGTGAACTTGCAATTAGCCCTGGAGCTTCCATTTCTTATCATAATCAATGGTGGATTCCCCACAATGAACAGGGTGCTTTTGAAGTGTTAGGTAGTTACGGACAAACACTTTACATCGATCCGAAAGCAAATATGGTAATTGTCCACTTCTCTTCTAACGCTATGCCAAGTAATGAAATACATTCAGTTTACTCAAATATGTATATTGATATTGCACATCATTTGGAGAAGCTTCCACGGTAGTGGAAGCAGGAGTTTAAACCTTGCACAGTTATGGCTATTTAATTGAACACTCAATCTGTTGTGCTAAAACGTCAATATAATAAAAAAGGATCTCTCTTGATAAAGAGAGATCCTTTTTTTACTTCTTCTTCTTTTCTGTCGGTTGGCTTTGTTTAGCGAAATTAGATGAATCATCGAAATTTGGTTGCTTTTTACCTGCATTATTACTTCTACCTTTTCCCATATGTAATGCACCTCCCCTCATCCTTACTATTCCCAATAAAAAACTCCTCTTGCATTCAAGAGGAGTTTTTGTTGTGCTATTATTAATAATGCCTAACTGTTACCGCAGTACTTCACTTTTAACCATGGTGGTGATCATGCCCATCAAGCCTATGATTATCTATCCGTTTTGGCGTTTTCCTTTAAACGATACCCTAGTCTTCGATCGCTTGATAGGCCGTGGTCCAGAAGTCTTGGATAAGATGCGATGGGGCCGGAGTCGACATCCCAACCTGGGTGAACAGAATTCCAATAAACTGTTTATCTGGATCAGCGTAAGCTGAAGTACCGGTTCCACCATCCCAGCCGAATTGACCGATAGACGCGTAGTCTCCAAGATAGGTACGCACCGCCATCCCAAAGCCCCAGCCACCTTGGATCCCTTGTCCGAACGACAAATGGACGTTATTTTTGGCCAAATCGTCTCGGTATACTTGTTGTTCCGGAGTAAGACGGTTGGTGGTCATCAGCTGTACTGCGGGCCTAGACAGGATCCGTTTACTGCCGTGCATCCCTTTATTCAAAAGCATCTGCAAATACGCGTGATAATCGTCGACGGTTCCAAGCAGTCCACCACCGCCTGCTTGGAATGCTGGAGGTTTGCTGTAACGTCCACCCGCCCCCTCATCCCACACGATGAATTCACCTGTCTCCGGATTGGGGGTGAAGGCTGGTGGAAGCCGATCAATCTTGAGCTGAGGTACGTAGAATCCAGTGTTCTTCATTCCTAGCGGATCGAATATGCGTTCGTGCAAGAACGACTCGAACGTCTGACCCGTGACCCTGGCAACAAGAACGCCGATTACCTCTATACTGATATGATACTGCCACCGCTCTCCGGGCTGATAGCTTAGCGGAAGTGCACCTAGGCGACGCATAAACTCATCTGGATCGGGCATATCCTGCCCTGGCGTGTCGAATATCCCACTCTCGAAGAACGAGTTCATGATTGGAGAACCCATCAACGTGAGATCCACTCCGAGCCCGAATGTGGAGGTCAACAAGTCTCGTACAGTGATAGGACGCCGTGCTGGGACGGTCTCTTCTAGCGGGCCATCGGGTCGTTTCAACACTTGCCGGTCGGCGAGTTCCGGTAGCCATTTGTCTACTGGGTCGTCTAAATGCAGTTTGCACTCATCGAGCAAAACCATTACTGGTGAAACTGCGATTGGCTTGCTAGTGGACGCCAATCGAAAAATCGTGTCCCGACGCATTGGTGCACCACCATCATGCCTCATTGTTCCAAGTGCTTCAACGTGCGTCTCGCCTTTTCGGCTGACTAAGGCGACGAGCCCAGGAATCTTTCCAGAATCGACATGCCGCGCCAATATATTGCGCATTTTGCGCAATCCTGTTTCAGAAAAGCCCTTATTGTTTTGTCCCATTTTGTTCTCCTTTAGTTTAGATTGAGATTTCTAATACATATTGACAATCAATTATTAGTTCTTCAAATAGAAAGATTCCCCTTTTTAATAATTTCGACAAGATGCATTTACATACATGGAGGCACCATGCATCACTATCAACCTAAGATAGACTATATTTATGGGGATTTAATAATGGGAAATGCAATCATTAAAAACATTGATACAGCCATAAGAAATATGAATACTACAGCAGTAAAGGTACTTTCTTCAAAAATATCTTTATACTGTCCACTTGTTTCAACGCTGTTATCCTTAAGTAAGGATTTAAAAACAGCTTGTACATCTTTGCTCTTAGATGTTGTTTCTAATTTTACATAAATCGTTCTACCATAAGCTACATTTGAAACCATAACAGGTGGAGCTGAATGACTTACTCCTTTACGAGTTAACTCATCAAAAGTAAACACTATTATCAAACAAATTGGATGGATTGTTAGGTAGCTCAGCACTTACGGTATAGAATATTTGCTTATATGCCGCTACCATCATTTTTTTGTCAGGGTGATGATGGTACTACTCTTATTGAAAATATTTCAATCCCTTTTAAAATATCAGAATTTTCCGATTCTAAAAGGTTATGAACGAAACAACCTCGAATAATTGTAATACATATACATAAGGAGGTTGATCTATTTTGTTTCGTTCCTTTACAAATGGTTGCGTCGCCTTAGTGCAGCGCTTCTTGCCAGAACCGTTTATTTTATCATGTTTACTAACTGTTTTCGTTATCTTCTTTGGTATGTTTGCGACTCACCAAACACCTGTAGAAATGATTAATCACTGGGGTAATGGAATTTGGGGACTCCTCGCCTTTTCTATGCAAATGGCACTTGTACTCGTGACTGGATCTGCTTTAGCAAATGCTCCTCTTATTAAAAAAGGATTAACGAAAGCTGCCAGACTACCGAAAACGAATGGACAAGGTATTATTGCCATTTCCATTGTAAGTTTACTTGGTGCATACATAAACTGGGGCTTTGGAATTGTTGTATCTGTTTTATACGCAAAAGAAGTGGCAAGGCAACTGGACGGATTAGATTATAGACTAGCAATTGCCTCTTCTTACTCTGGATTTCTCATTTGGCATGCCGGTCTTTCTGCCTCTATCCCTCTTACGTTAGCAACAGGCGGTGAAACGTTAATTAAAACGACTGCTGGAAGTATTAAAGAGGCAATTCCGATAACAGAAACGTTATTCTCACCATACGCTCTCGTTCCAGTTATTATTTTTCTCGTTACGATGCCTCTCATTAATAAAGCGATGCATCCAGATGAAAAACATACGATAACTGTAGATCCTAGCGTGTTCCATGAAGAAGCTGCTGCTCAAGAAGTAGAAAAAAATACATTCGCTGAAAAAATGGAAAATAGCATCATTATTACACTTTGTGTTGGATTGTTAGGTCTCATTTATATTTTCAATTACTTTTATACGAAAGGATTTAATCTTACTCTCGATATCGTGATTTTTATGTTATTAATTGCTGGACTTATTTTCCACCGCACTCCGATTCAGTATATTCGCGCTTTTTCAGACTCTACGAAAAGTGCCTCTGGCATTTTACTTCAATTTCCGTTTTACGCAGGAATTATGGGCATGATGATTGGAGCAAATAGTGAAGGACTTTCACTTGGAGGAGCTATTTCTAATTTCTTTATTAGCATTTCAAACGAATCAACTTTCCCGCTCTTTACTTTTTTAAGTGCTGGTATCGTTAATATTTTCGTTCCATCTGGTGGCGGTCAATGGGCCGTGCAAGCACCAATTATGATTCCAGCTGGCGCTGAACTTGGTGTACCTGCTGCAAAAACTGCAATGGCCATTGCGTGGGGCGATGCTTGGACGAATTTAATTCAACCTTTCTGGGCATTACCAGCATTAGCGATAGCTGGTTTAGGTGCTCGTGACATTATGGGATTTTGCGTTATTAACTTACTATATGCAGGTTTCATCATTAGTCTATGCTTTTTATTTATTTAAACGAAAAGCTAGTTTTATACTAGCTTTTTTACATAATAAATCATTCATTTCCCATGAATTTTATAACTGTCTTCCACTCTATGTCCGTAAGATGTAATGACTCAAACGCAAAAAAATCTTCACACACTCTTTCAATTAAATGTGGATTTTCCCTCAAGAAATTCCACTGTAATACTTTAGGAAGAAAATGCATTTCATATTCTTTACTTCCCCGTACTACCTCATCAACTTCTCTTTCACAAATCCCTCTTATTAAATAATCATTTCTTAACTCTATTTGAATTTGTTGAAATGTATCGCTGCATTTTTTCAATTGAAGTAAACACGTAATATACTTTCGAAAAAGTTCGTTATCATACTGACAACAGTTTATAATACGATCGACTTCATTCATAATGTACGAGCCTTTTCTTCTATTTGTAATAACCATTTTTCACGCTTTGATACTTTACTCGTTTTCACAGATTGAAACACTGACCGTTTTATATCACGAATGCCACAAAAACGTAAAACACCTCTCTTCATCATAATCCAATCTGCTGATCGATATAACAATGCGACGTACCATAGAGGTGAGTCTAACGTATTAATAACCCACGCTTTTTTCCCTTGCAATAATCCTTTCGGCAGAGCCCCTTCATATTTATAAGCAAATCCAGCTACGAAAATACGGTCAATAAAACCTTTTAAAATAGCTGGCATCCCCCACCACCATATCGGATATATAAAGAGAAGTGTATCTGCTTCTTCCACTAATTTTCTATACCGCGCTGTCTCTTCTTCATTTATTAAATCACGTCTTTTCTTCTCTTCATTGAATACAAGTACCGGATCAAATTGTTCCTTGTATAAATCAAGCAACGTAACCGAATGATTTGTTTCCTGTAGCCCTTTTTGCACATGCTCTAAAATTGCCCCGTTAAAACTTGAAGGACTAGGATGAGCGTATATAATCAGTACGTTCACTACAAAACAACTCCCTCTATCGTTAAAATTACCCCTTCTTTAATAACTTCTCTACAATTTGTACGTTTTTCGAACTTTGCAACAGTCGATTTAATACAGTAAGTAACTCTTCTTTTTCTAAATCTTTCAGTTTCTCTTTAACTGCACTCTCACCAGCACCTTGAATATCATAAACAACTGCCGCCATATGTTTACAATAATTTTCATAAGGACATTCGCAACTACTTTTTGAAAAATCTTCGAGATCGATAACTACTTCATAATTCCCTGCATTTCCAGTAACGAAAGCAAACACTTTGTTATCTTGTATTTCAACATCTTCTACATGTCCATCTTCATAATATTCATATCCCTTATCTACAACGTACTTTGGGATCCATTTCGTTATATCTTTTAATAAGTAAGCGTACATAATTGTATCCCTTCCTTTAATTCCCTTTTGACTTCCAAAACCCTGCATGTTATTCTAAGAACTGTTAAATAGCAAGTCTATTTTGCAAAACGACTGACACCTATTCGGCGAAGGTGTCTCTTTTCATTTGCAGCCGATACGAATTGCCTCTTTCAGGCACATTCAATTTTTGACACTACACACTCAACACCATTCCCTGTATCAGGCTGCTTAAGCAGTCTTTTACTCTACATACTCCGTTATTTTAAAAAAAAAGAGAGCTTAGCTCCCTTTTCTCGCCTTATAAAATACCCCTTTTTCAGTATAGAGATATTCATCAGCTAATGTAATTTTCCCATCCAGTTTCAGTTCATCTAATAGTCTTGATAAATAAAATTGATGTAACATCTTTTTCGTGAATTTTCCTTCATGATGCGAAACGATATGTTCTTGAATATCTAACAATGATATTGGCTTATCTTGCTCTATCATATATTCATAAACTGTACTACGCAGTTTTACGTATTTTTCGAGTGTCACAGCAATGCGCAACCCCTTTCTTCTTAATATAAATTTTCGTAATCGGTTTTTTTGCAACAAAAAAACCTCTCCGATAAGAAGAAGTTACGTATATATCTTCGTCTTATCTCCCAGAACAAATATGTTCTGCTGGAATTAGCACCTGCATCGCGGTTGCTGGGTTTCATCGGGCCAGTCCCTCCACCTCTCTGGATAAGAAAATATTCACTTAATTCTTACTATACGTAATTTCATTTTAATTGTCAAACAAATATAACAAATAATATTTTCTTCTTTACTGTTCATACTATACATATATGAATATGCAAGGAGGATTATGAAATGCATCAAAATGCTCGCGGATATGTACAAGATTCTTTTCAATCATTACAAGAAGCAAAACATTGTTTAGAAGAAGCACTACAGACTGTTGAAAAAGATTTTAATCGCGCTCGTATTGAGCAATCCCTTTATGCGATCGAACAAGCTATTCAACGCTGCGATTACACCGTTCACATTTTAGAACAAGATTGAAAAAACTTCCCATCATAAGGTGGGAAGTTTTTTCAAATGGCATACTTCATAATTATTGCCGTTATGATTAAAAAATATACAGAATTCACAATTTCTAAAACCCCTACTTTTATAATAGAAATTTTTTTGCCATACAATATAATGGCTCGAATGACACTTGGTATAAAAATAAGGGAGCACCACGGATTAATTGCAAATACAATGATTGTTAATAGAATATGATAACCCCAAGATATAAAACGATACTTCGGATTATTTTTCTCACGTATCATCGTTTTCACATAAAACGTACTACCTAAAAAGTATAAGAATGAAATAAGTGCAATGAATAATGCTGTATGATCGATTTGTTTCATTGAAAAATAATAACTAATTAACCCACCAACACAAAACACAATGATCGCACAAATATCATTTAATAGTGCCCTTTCATTTTTTTGACGAGCATAATGCATATTTACTATAAATAGTGGAATCATGACTATTACGAATAAAAGAATGCGCCATTCATATAATAGAGAAATCATCCCAAATACGAACGCAATAATAAAATATACAATTGAAGCATGTAAATACTCTTTTTTTCGTTTTTGCTTTATGTACATAAGGAATGGATACGTAGCTAAATAGATAAAGAACCAAGCTATAAACAATGGAATGTGATATATAGTAGGTTTTCCAAGTATGACACTTAATAGAAATGGTATAGCAAGCATCGCCCATGCACCATGTTGCTTCGGAATAACTAACTTCATTAACTATACACCTCCCTTTTGAAAATAGTTCTCACCTATTATTATACGAATAATTTTATATAGTAACGGATATATATTGGACTATTTTTTGACAATAAAAAATGCTCCTTACAATATGTAAGAAGCATGAAAGAGGCAAACGAATATGTAAGTCGCGACCCTACCTTATATGAGTATGCTTTTCTATGCTATGTTATGCTTATCTAATATACCGTATTTCTTTTTAAATCTTGTGAGAATCGTAATCCAAGAAGTACTAAATAATAGTAAGAAGACAACATTCGAAATTGCATGGCTCAAATCGAAATAAAAACTTGCGATGTAATACGAAATGACTGTTTCCCACGTTGCCTCTCGTATAAAACCGAGAAGTCCCCAGAAATTCATAATCCAGCCAAATAAAAATCCAACAAACAATCCGTACAGGAGTCTTCCCCATAGCTTTTTCATTAAAAATGTATTGCGCAATAATCCAGCTATAAAACCAATCATACCCCATGAAAACATTTGCCACGGCGTCCACGGACCTTGCCCTAAAAAGATGTTAGACACAATCGCTGCTGTTGCACCGATCATAAAACCCGCTTCACTTCCAAACACAATTGCAGAAACGATAATAACAAAAGAAGTTGGTTGTACACTCGGTAAAATAGAAAATGGTACGCGGCTAACTGCTGCAATTGCCGCTAATACAGCAACGAGAACAATTTCACGTGAAACAAACGCCTTCCTTTCAAAACGGATATAGAAAGGTAACATAATAACAACTAATAAAAACAAACTACTTAACATGTAATAACCGTCCATAATAAATGTAGTAAAGAGTAATGTGCCTATTATTACTGCAAAAATACCTATTATGAATGCAACATATCGTTTGGACACGCTTCGTACACATCCTCCCACGTTAATGCATATGGCAATTCTTTTCGAATGAATCGATTAATAGATGTTGTATAAAAGAAGTTACCACTAAAAAATTCTTTCGGTGCATCATTCATAATAACTGCTCCATCAAATAACATCATACATTGATCCACGTATTTCGCTGCAAACTCAATATCATGCGTTGCCATTACAATTGTTGTACCTTCTTTTTGCAGCTCCCTAAATAGTTCTCCTACTCTTTCTTTCTTCCATGGATCTAACCCCTTTGTCGGTTCATCAAGTAATAATAGCGTTGGCTTTGATAATAACGTTGTACATAATGCAAGAAGTTGTTGCTCTCCTCCGCTACAATCATGCGGATGGCGTTCTTTAAGCGAATACAACCAAAACTGTTTTAGCGTATCTTCTGCTATTTCTTTTCCTTGTTCTCCATATAATTCACGTGCACGTTCATACACCTCATCCCACACTGTATCAAATGTAAAATGATAATATGGATGCTGCGATACATACCCAATACTTTTAAACCGTTCTTTCGAATCGATTTTATGTATCACTTTCCCGTTCCACTTTACTTTCCCTCTTCTCGCTTTTTGTAATCCTGCTAAAATTGTTAACAGTGTAGACTTACCTGTACCGTTCTTCCCAACGAGCGCTACCCATTTTCCTTTTTCAATCGAAACTGATAAATCACGTAAAATAAGCGGACTATTTTTTTCGTACTGGAATGAAATATGCTCTGCGCTTAAAATTACCTCTTGCTTTTCACTTTGTGCTATTGGCTCATTTACATATGATATCGCTGAAAAATTATTCATTTTCATTTGCGCCTCTCGCACCGTAAACGGAATATCTCTCACATTCCACTCTAAAAATAGCCTTGGAATTTGCGGAATAAATGGACGGAATGTTTCTACTCCCCACATATTCGTAATAACAGTTTTAGGACTACCATCATACATAATACAGCCGTTATCCATACAAACAACGCGTGTTGCAAGCGGGATAACTTCATCTAAACGATGTTCACTTAAAATAATCGTAATTCCAAGTTCTTCATTAATCCGTTTTAATAATCCTAAAAACTCTTTTGCAGCAATTGGATCTAATTGTGCTGTCGGTTCATCTAATAATAATAACTTTGGCTGCATAACTAATACCGCAGCTAAATTAACAAGTTGCTTTTGCCCACCAGATAACGTGTGAACAGATTGATGCAATAAATCTTGAAATCCTAAAAAGCTAATAAGCTCTGCTATTCGTTTTTGAATAATATGTGATGGTAACCCAATATTTTCTAAAGAAAATGCTAATTCTTGAATAACTGTATCCATTACGAGTTGATTTTCTGGATTTTGAAATACCATACCAATTTCTTGAGCAGATAACAAATCAGGTACATTTTCTAATAAAGTACCATCATAATATGTATCCCCAGTACGCTTACCAATTGGAAGTAATTCTTTTTTAAAATGTTTTAATAAAGTCGTCTTCCCGGATCCTGATCCGCCGGCAAGTGCAATAAACTCTCCTTTTTGAACAGAAAGAGAAATATGCTGTAACGCTTTTTCGTTTTCATCAGCATATACAAATGATAAATTGTTTATTTCTGCATGCGCCACCATAACCATTCCCTTCCTTCCATTATAATTGGTAAACTAATAAACATCGTAAATACGATAAACATCATCCCATCGTATTGCTGAAATAAAATAGATTCGACTTTCGGATAAATGATTAACTTTCCTCCGCCATACGTACTACATATGATAGCAATTATAAATAGAATACTTAAATAACTGAGCGTATACCAATCTCGTTTTTCCATTCTATAGCGAATATATGTCGTACGTTTCGTTACACCAAATCCACGAGCTTGCATAGAATCTGCCGTTTGCAGTGCATCTTCCAATGAACAAATTAATAATACTTGCAGCAATTGCATACCATTTTTGACGCGTTCAATTATCGAACCTGAATCTACCTGCACACCTTTCGTCTTTTGAACAAGTGTGATTTTCTTTAATCGCCTTATAAACAAAGGAACAAATCTCACTGTAATCATCGTTAACAATGCAACTTTCGGTGAAATTCTTGAAAACAAATATAAAAATTTATGACTGGAAATAATATCATTGTATGACGCAAACGTAAACATAACTGCAACTAGTAATAACCCCATTACTATTCCAAACATAATCGCCTCAAGCTTAATACGGCTATCACCTAACCAAAACAACGTAGTTCGACCTCTATGCGTTAATAACGAATTAAATAAAATTACCATAAAAAAGAAAACAATTGTGCTCGGTAACATCTTTCTTATCTTTTCGCTATTTCCTTGCATCACATTTAACATAATAATTAATACTATTGCTCCAATTAAAAAAAGAGGATGAAGACACATCATACATAGTATCATCACCCCGATATAATAGAAAAAATTCACAAAAGGATGTAAAGAAGAAAAACTTATTTTCATAGCCCTTTACCGAATGCCTTTCTTATTGTAATACGTATACCCACTCAATTGTATCTCCTGGTTTTACCGTAGCTACACCAGCACTATGGTTTGGAAAAGCACCGTTCACACGATATTTCCATCCACTAGTATCCGCAATATCTTTTTCATATAAATCATTAATACCTTTTACATAAATACTATCTCTAGATCCGCTTGCATCAACATCTAATCCTGTACGTTGTAATACTTTATACACAGTATCGCCATCTTGTACATCCATCTTTTTCGCACCCATTATATATCCGTTATTTCCTTTTACCGAGATTGTTACTTGTTTTGCTTTAGGTACTGGTGGTACTGGTGGTACTGGTGGTGGCACTGGATTTGGTGGTGGTACCGGTGTTGGTGGAGCTGGTACACTATTGTTCTCCTCTGACTTTTTCTTTTGCTCCTGCTTCGGTGTTTCTTTCGGCTGATTCACAACCTTTGCTTCTTCTTTTACTTCTGGTGCTTTCGGTTGTTGTTTCTCTTCTTGTGCTTGTTGCTGCTCTGGTTGCTTATTTACAGCCGGCTGTTCTTTCGGTTGTTCCTGTTGTTTCTCTTCTTTCTTTACCTCTGGTTGTGCCTGCGGCTTTTCCTCTTTCGGCTTCTCTTCTACTTTTTGTTCTTGTTTCTCTTTCTGCTCTTCTTGCTGCTTTTGCTCTGATTCAGCTTGCTTTTCTTCTGTTTTTTCTTCCGGCTTCGCTTCATCTTTTTGTTCTTCTTGTTTCGCTACCTCTTCTTGCTTCGGTTCTACCTTCTTCTCAGGCTTTACAGCTGCCTCTTCACATCCGGCAAGTAGCCCAAGCGAAAGCAGTAAAAAAATGAACCATTTCACCTTACTCATCCTATCTCTCACCTTTCATACGAAAATTAGGAGCAAATAATTGCTCCTAATTTTTTGTTAAGCTGCTTTACGTCTCCATAATACATATGCAGAAGCAATACATAATACACCCATACCTACTTCTGTTGCTGCACTATGAGAAGATGCTCCTGTTTTTGGTAGACTGTTACCGTTTCCGATTTTTTTATTCTTAACCGGTTCGTTATCTACAACTACTTTTAGATTTTCATCTTTTGTTTCTTGTTGTACTTGGTTTTGTTCTTTCGGTTCTTCAGTAACTTCTTTTTCTACTACATTATTTTCTGGTTCAACGACCTTTTCTGGCTCTTCAATCGGTTTTGGCTTAATTACATCACCAGCGTCTACATTAGACCAATCATAAATAGATTTTCCCATTTCCTTAAATTGAAGTAATGCTAAAAGAGCCTGTTCTGTAGCCATTCCGTTACCATTTTGATCACTTGGTAACCATTTAAATTCACCATTTGAAAGTTGATATGATAATAGGTTTTGCATTGCCTTATGAAGACGATCTTGATCTACATCTTTAACAAGCGATAATCCAATAATTGCTTGCGCAGTACTATTTGAATTTTCTTGTCCATCAGCTGAAAAACCGCCATTTTGCAGCTGTTCGTTATATAAATACGCAACAGCTTTTTGTATAGCTGGTTTCACATCTGATCGCTCTTGATAAGGAGCTAATGCTGATAAAACCATACCTGTTACATCAACGCTACTAGCACTATCTTTACTACCTGAACTATTATAAGTCCATCCACCGTCTGTATGCTGATTATTTAACAGTGCTTCCACTAGAGCAACTCTGTTCCATTTTGATTCAACTGGAATCTCATACTTCTTCGTATCAAATGCAAGTAAAGCAAATGCATAACCTGTAACAGAATTCACTTTATCTGACTCATACAATTTTTGAACTAAATTATGTCCACCTACATTTTTAGGGTCTGCATTCATTGCATTCATCATAATAATTGTTCTAGCTAAATCTGTCGCTGAAAAACGATTAATGCGCTTTTCTACTTTTTCAGTTACTGACTTAACATAATTTAATTTTGCCTCAATTGGCACATTCTTTCCAGAACGAGAAAGCGCTACAGCTACCCAATCACTTTCAATTCCATCTTGTAACATCTTGTCTGATGTTTTAGAAATGGCTTCGTTTAATTGTGCACTTGGATCTTGAATGTTCTCTTGCTTTGGTTGTTCTGGTTTTTCATCATTTGTTTTTGTACCATCTGGTTTTTCTTGTTTTGAACCATCCGTCTTTGGTTCTTCTGGTTTTTCTTGTTTTGGATCATTCGTCTTTGGTTCTTCTGGTTTTTCTTGTTTTGGATCATCCGTCTTCGGTTCTTCTGGTTTTTCTTGTTTTGGATCATCCGTCTTTGGTTCTTCTGGTTTGCCACCGTTAGGTTCTTCTGTTTTACACGTTCCGAACTTATCTAACGTTTCTTTCAATGTTTCCTGGCTCATATTGCTCCAGTCTGAAACAAAACGGAATACAACCACATCACCAGACTCTAATTTATAACTATCTGCCCCAACTTGTGCAGATGTATCATTTACATCGTATGTCCAACCACTTGTAGCTCCGGCCATTAAACCATCGATGCCTTTTACATATGTTCCAAACGACATCGTTTCAGATTCTACTTTGTCCCCCATGACCTTTTGCAGCAAACTTAAAGCTGTTTCCCCATCTTTAATTTGCTCTTCTTTCGGACATAACATAATGCCTTTTTGTGATTCCCCAATAATTGCAAGTTTTGCTGTATTTCCTTCAGCAAACGTAATATGTACTGTATTCGCAAAAGAAACAAATACAAGTGTCACTGCCATTAAAGACGTAAGCAGCCATTTTTTCAACATTGCCATCCCAAAATTTCCTCCCTTACTACCATTTACACAAAAAAAGGCCCTTCAAAGGCGTGCGATTGACACTCTCTTTTTGTAAGTGTCGAACAAAAATGTACAACACCTCCTACCCGCATTATTCGCGGCTATATTTGTATAGGAAAAATAATTTTGTTTATGAACGTATCATTGTGATAACATTCACTTTTCTTGGCACAACTTACTTCCATTTAAGTTATCGTAAAACGATAAACCTATACATTCTGTAAATTTTAAATTTCTGTATTATTTTACTATTGACAAAGAATTTTGTCCATGCTTTATCGGATTTATTTTCTAAGAATAATAACTTATTAACTCTTAACTATGTAAACTCTTTTCACTAATAATGACGCCATCTTCATCCGCATAGACATATTCATTTGGATTCCATTCTACTTGTCCAAAGTGCAATGAAATATTTCGTTCTCCTTTTCCTTCTTTCACACTTCTATTTGGCATCGTTCCTAATGCTAAAATACCAATATTAATATTCTTTAGTTCACTAGAATCACGAACATACCCATTCACAATAATTCCTGCTAGCTTTCTTTCTTCCGCAATAGCTGCCAAATTATCACCGAGTAACGCACAATTCGTAGACGCTCCGCCATCAACAACTAATACTGTTCCTTCTGGTAATGTCTGCAATCCTTCCTTCACTAGTACATTATCATCTTTCACTTTTACAGTTGCAATTTTTCCGTAGAATTGTTCTTTCTTCCCAAAAGACCGAAAAGACTGTCGACATATTTGTAATTCCTTTTCAAATTCATCACATAAATCAGTAGTTTTCCACATCTTGTTCCCTCTTTTCCTTTTTCTTTCTACATAACATATTCTTGGCTTATTATCGTTTCCCTGTCTAATATTGCAATAATTTGTATGTGCGGGAAAAGGATACAAAAACTATTGCCTTAAGAAGCTACCTTTATTATAATCTATTTCACAGATTAAATTCAGAATATTAAAAATTAATCAAGTGAAGAAGGAGGGATTTTATGCAAATACAAACTGAGGCAAAAAAACAACCTAGTAAACAAAAGTTTAAAATGCCTGATGCGTACGTACTACTATTTTTTATTGCCTTACTTTGCGCCATTGCTACGTACTTCGTTCCTGCTGGAGAATTTAAAAGGGTTACAAACGGGACCGTTACAACGACAATACCAGGTAGCTACCATTCTGTTCCGCAATCACCCGTAGGATTTGTTTCTTTTTTTACCGCTATTGAAAAAGGAATGACACTTGCTGCTCCTATTATCTTTCTAATTTTATTTACAGGTGGAGCTATTGCAATTCTTGAAAAAACAGGTGCTCTTGACGGTTTAATCTATCATGTTATTAACAAATTTCGGAATCAGCAATTACTTTTCATTTGTATAGTTGCTGCGCTCTTTTCTATTCTTGGAACGACTGGTATTATCGTTAACTCAGTTATCGGTTTTATCCCCATCGGTATCATCGTTGCACGCACGTTAAAATGGGACGCTATCGTCGGTGTAGCAATTATTTATTTAGGCACTTATGCTGGTTTTAATGCTACTATTTTATCTCCCTCACCTTTAGGCATTTCACAAAAGATCGCAGAACTTCCGATGTTTTCCGGGATTGGTTTACGCACCGCAATCTATATATCTTTTTTACTTGCCACTATCCTTTATATTAATTGGTATGTAAAGCGCTTGAAAAAATCGAATAAAGGAAGCATTCTTGGCGACAACTGGTTTCCAAGTAACGCTCTTTCAAGCGAAAAAGAAACAGAGAAAAAAGAAGTTCCTTGGACGATACGTCATAAATTAATTTTACTCGTTTCAGCTTTATCGTTAATTGTATTTTTAATAGGCGCTTTTCGTCTACATTGGACGGACGCAGAAATGACCGCTACTTTTATTTTCATAGCAATTACAGCCGGAATAATAGGTGGTATGAAAGCAAACGATATCGCTTCTACTTTTCTAGCAGGTTGCCAAAATCTCATATACGGTGCTTTAATCGTCGGAATGGCTCGTTGTATTTCAGTCATTTTAGAACAAGGCAAATTACTTGATACAATCGTTAACCAACTCGCACAAGCTCTTGAAGGACAAAGCCCTGTATTTGGCGTTATCGGTATGTACGTAAGTAGTGCCGCATTACATTTCCTTATTTCATCCGGGACAGGAGAATCGGTTATTTTTATTCCGATATTAGCTCCATTAGCTGATTTCATGCACATTACACGCCAAGTTACAGTACAGGCTGTTATGCTTGGGGAAGGTGTAGTAAACTGCTTAAATCCAACTTCTGGTGTTTTAATGGGCGTTCTCGCAGCGAGCGGGATTTCTTATGGAAAATGGATTCGTTTCATGGCTCCACTTGCACTCATTTGGTTTATCATTGGACTTGTTTTTCTTATTGTTGGGGTGAATATTGAGTGGGGACCGTACTAAAATACCCATATATAATTAACTTGTTAAAATATCTATCCTATTCTCCTCTTCAATCCTATAAAAATCATTTATTCTAGTAAAAATATAAGAAGGGATTGATCATAATGATCAATCCCTTCTATCAAAATATAATACCTTTAAAAATCTTAGTTCCAAATTTTATTTACCCATTCAGGATGATCAATAAAAGGATTGCGGTTATGTTGATATTTTGTAAAAATCACTTCATTACGCTTTCGCTCTAAATCATCGACCGGGTCTTGTTCATTCCATTTTAATAAAACCGATTGTTTCCCCATGTATGGATCTTTATTGTTATTCACTTTTTCATTTAGTTCTAAATCTATTTCGCCGTTGTCCCCCTCGTAACGAACAGCCATATAAAACAGCATTCTAGCAATATCTCCTTTTACACTATCACGAGGTTCCCAAGAATCACTATCATATTTACATTCTGTCGCTTCAGAATGATTCACACCACCATTATCAAAATCTAAATTCCCTCGTGAACTATTTACAGATACATCCGTCGCTCTTAAATGATGTAGATCTGTTCCAGGTCCTGCAGTCGTTCCAAAGTCACCGTGAGATTTTGCCCAAACATGCTCACGGTTCCAGTTATTTACTCCTGATCCATTCGTAAGCTTCCCTTGCGAACGACCAGTATATAAGAGTATCACATTATTTTTATTATTTGGATCTTCATCAGTATCTCTTAGTGCTTCCCAAACCGCACTGTATGATAACTTTGTATGATTATCAATAATATTATGCAGTTCCTTCTTTAATTCTAAGCCCGTTTTTCCTATTGCGTTATTATAATATGTATCGTCATAACTTTTTACAATAATCTCTTGTGCTGATGCAGAAGCTACTTCACCGTGTATAGTATCTGTGAATGATAGAGATGCAGAACCTAAAATAAAAAATGAAGATAGCGTAATCATAGCAATCTTTGTATTTCGAAACTTCATATACCCATTCCCCTTTAAAATATAATTTGAAGCTACTAACTAAAAAATGCTTTCTCCCCCCAAAACTTTTAGAAACCCATACCCACCCTTTTCTTTTTATTTAATACAAAACTCTATTGAGTTTATATCATTTCCAAACTTTTTGTTTATCTACTTTCCAAACAATTTTACTTTTAACAAGAAATATCCTTCTCCCGTAAAGATTATTAAAATATTCTTTACAATTAAAAAGTAGTTTAATATTAACTTATAAATTTAAATTTATTTATGCAATA
This sequence comes from Bacillus sp. CCB-MMP212, assembly GCF_022748145.1. Lineage (NCBI taxonomy): Bacteria > Bacillati > Bacillota > Bacilli > Caryophanales > Bacillaceae > Bacillus > Bacillus sp. CCB-MMP212. Next base: position 221,386 of record NZ_JALDQE010000006.1, on the reverse strand, counting down.
ATGCATATTTGATAAATACTTAAAAAAACAGTTTGAATAAAAAGCATTCAAAGAAAACCGTGCCACAAAACAGATAAAGTGAAACTTTAATCAGTGGGATTTCGTTCCTCCCTCACCTAACTTCTTTGCTTCCGCTGAATTTTGAGGTGGTGGTCTTACTGCCCGGCAAATAGCGGGATAAAAATCAAGATGATAGCTCGACTTTTCCTTTTTCCATAACTGTCTTTATTTTTGTGTAAAACCTTTCTTTCTCTGAATAATACGTACAAAAATAGATTGGATACCATGTAGGCACCAATCTATTTTAATTAAAGAAACTGTGTCAATTCTGAGTTCACAATACGTTGTGCAGTAATGATAACACTGTCAGCTGTTAGTCCATAAACACTATATAGTCCACCAGGTTGATTAGGAACAATTTGAACTTCATATTCAAATGCTTGTCCAAGAGCAGGATGAACTAAACTTAGAGTTGCAAAAGTAGAAGCATTAGAATTTACATTGAAGTTTACCTGTTCAATTAATACTAATGAACCGTCAAGTCTAAAAACTCTAGCTACTCCAGTAAGTGGGCCCGCAGTACGGTTAAGGATTTTTACCCTAACTCTATTTGCATTAGCAGGTTGATTTCCTACGTTTTCAATTGGTCCTGTAGTAAGAGCCATATAACATCACCTCCATTATATTATTATGATATTCAACGGTATATATTGATGTTATAGTTTAATTACCCAATTTATTTTAAATAAAAAAGCTTGTTTCTTATATTTTCTATAAGAAACAAGCTTTTCTTTTTCAACTACCATTCCTAAGACAAGTTTATCCGTCTCGAAAACATTTACAGTTACTTGACGTTTATGCTGGAACAGAACTACTACTATTTACTTTGCATTGAACCTATATATTTTTTAACTACTTCATATACATATTCTTGATTTGCCGCTGCTGTATTTGGGTTGTATTTCCCACCGTTTGTTTTATTATTAGATAATACTCGAATCCCTAAAAACGGGACGTCATAAGCTTTTGCGATTTGAGCTGCAGCAGCTCCTTCCATTTCTTCTACAGATGTACCGTATTTTGTATGGAACCACTTAATTCTATCAACTTCGTTATTCCAAACGTCTGCTGAACCAATCGTACCTTCAACTACTTTACCTTTTGTATATTTATCTTTCACTGCATGAGCCGCTGCAAGTAATTCCTTATCTCCTTCGTAGTATCGGATTTTCTCAGCATTTGGATCTTCTCCTGCACTTCCTTCAGAAGCCATTAAGTCCATAGATATCCATTTTGTCGGCTCAATTCCTTTGTTCTCATCCATATTGGTCGTTTTTAATGAACCTATATTTGCAACTTGTTTTCCTAACACAATATCAAATACATTTAAATTTGGATCATGTCCACCTGATGTTCCTTGGTTAATAATTGCTGTAGGTTTATATTTTTCAATAGCCACCGCTGTAGCAGCTGCTGTATTCTCCATTCCTTTACCTGTTTTCGCAACGATTACAGGATAATTGTCGACAGTTCCTTTATAAAATACAAAAGTTCCAGACTTTTCTTCTTTCACATTTTTTAGCCTTTTCGCAAACTTTTCTGCTTCTATCGGCATTGGCCCTTGAATTAAGATTGGTTTTTGATTGCTTTTTGCCTCAACTTGTTTCGGACTCGCATCACATCCCGCAAGTATCGAGAATGACAATGCAACAGTAGTTACTAGGGCAGCACATTTTTTCAACATATTCTTCTTCATAAATAATCTCCTCTTTCTCTTGTTGTTTTCTATACTCGATGCATTTGGTCCAAACAAAAAAAGTTCTAGAAATTGTAGAAGAATCTCTACTTTCTAGAACTACGGTAGTCAAAGTTAATTAAGCACATGCAAAATTATAAATCGGTAGCGCACATTACATAGAGCGCCCGAATACTTTAACCCGTAGTCCAGTTCTTTCATTGGGAACTAGGTAGAAACGCTCGGACCATATTACCGAGTATATACGAGTGATGTTATTCAAAATTATTATATGGATAATATAACAAACTACTAGTATATGCGTAAGAAAAAAGTGAACATTTTCGATTAAATAACTCAAAATGTTCGTTTTTAAATGAAAATAGGATAAAAAACCTATCTCTTAACAGATTTTTTTCATTTAAAAATTTTATATACTAAACTAGATTCCCACTCAACAACCAATCTTTTACAAGCAGTTTCTTTCTTTCCCAACTTCCTCACCTAATTTTGATGTAAAAGCCTTACTGCCCTGGATAAAATGTGCTTCCATCCAATTCACAATTATTTCTTCCAACTCTGGATGAAGTGGCTTTCCTGCCCCTTCTTCATAATTCTTTTTAAACTCTAATGCTTTAAATTCACCTTCAAAACTTTTTAAACTATGATCCATATTTTTTACTACACGTACTTCAGAATCACCCTTCACATACTCACCGATCCGCTTCGCTCTTTCAGGGTCAGCCTGAATATCTTTATCACCAGCAATAGCTAGTACTGGACATGTTACTTGTTGTAAGTCTTTATAGATGTCATGCTGAAAATGCTCTCTAAACCACTTTGCATTCATCGGTTTAAAACCAACTTTAATCGTATCTTTTTCTGTGTTCATCATTTTCTCTTTTATTTTTTCCATCTGTTTTTCTCCGCGTTTCTCTACATTAAGAAGACGCATTAGTTTTCCTTTTATTCCTTTCTGCTCTTTTAGTTCTTTATAAGCAATTTCTCTTTGTCTTTTTGTAGCTTCTTCTAATGATTCTGCAGCTCCTGTAATAAGTATGAGTCCATTAACTGGTGTTCTTGCGTTTACTACAGTGGCTAACATACACCCTTCACTATGACCAGCTAAAATGATATTTTCTGGATCAACAAATGGTTGTTCTTTTAAATACGTTATCATGGCCTCTATATCACTAACTAAATCCCACATTCCAGTCTTCAGAATTTCTCCGTTACTCTTTCCTACTCCGCGCTTATCGAAACGGAGCGTCACTACTCCAAGTTGCGCCATTACATGTGCTAAATCTTTATATATGTTCGACTCAAGCTTTAGCGGTACTATCGTTCCATCACGATCAACTTCTCCAGATCCAGCGATAATTACAACAGCAGCATGCTTCCCACCAGCTTTTGGCTTTGTAATCGTACCTTGCAAAGTTAATTCACTTTTTACCGCTACTTCATATTCATCAAAGATCATTATATTAATCCTCCTTCTATTCCGTTATATCTAATTTGAATTTCAAACTCGCTATTATATTTTTGTACTCTCTTACATCTTTCATCGGAACGAAAGCCGGGTTCTCTGCAATGCTTTGTAGCATGCTTCGCTTTATAATCTCTTCATTTCTAACTGTTTTAGCACCAAGTGGAAATTCTGCAAACCATCCATCAATCGCATCAAAATAGGAATCGCCGTGTAAATGCAGGCTATTTACTGTGAAGCTATTCGTACAAACCGCTGCATATTTCCGTAGCATTTCTAATGAACCTTCAAAATTCCCTTGCATGCAATATACTTGTGCAGCAGCATAGTATACTTTTAAAGTCATATTGGGATGTAACGTTTCTAATTCATATATATCTATTAACATAAAAGCTCTATTCAAAATTACCTCTACTTTTTCAGCGCTTGAAGCATTTACTACTACATAATTCGGTATTGTCCCAACGAGTTGTATTAAATGTTGATACATACTAATTTGCATCACTTCATTTGCCTTCTCAGTATTTCCAAGCATTTGATACGCCTGTGCGATTAGATCTTCCTCTGGAAAGTTAGGACGTATCGTTTCGCCAAGTAATTGAAGCACCTCATTTGGTCTATTGAGTATAAGATAGCAAGTTGCTTGAAACGATGCCGCCTCTTTCACAAGAGAAACATCGTCACTTTCTTCCTGCACTCTGCTAAAGAGATTCATTGCCTCTTCTAAAATTTCAATTCCTCTATCCGTGTCCTCTGTTAACATGTGATGATTAATAAAAAGTATTCCTATTTGAATTAATAATGGAAAACAAGAATAATATTTTTTGATTATTCCCCTGCACTCCATCATTACTTCATCAAACGGTTCTTCACTAAAAGCTTCGGCTAGTCGATGATATAAATTTTTAATATCTTCCTGCTCCATTTGTGGTGTATAACTAATTAGTTCATCTATACTAATGTTAAAGTATGATGCTAATAGTGGTAAAAATGTAATATCCGGATAACTCTGCCCCGTCTCCCATTTGGAAACAGATGCCTTCGTAATACCGATATACGCCGCTAACTCTTCCTGCGTAATTCCCTTTTCTTTTCTCTTATTCGCAATGATTTTATGAATATGAATCTCTCTCACTGTATCACCTCATACTTTTATTATATGTTTTATATTTCACACAAAATATGGATTTAAATTCGACTTTCATTTACAAAATCAACTGTTAGGAAACATCTGTCTAAAATCAAAGGCAGGAACATATTTGATATGTTCCTGCCTTTTTAATGTCGGTACCGATACATAGCCATCTAGCTAAGATTTTGAAGTGCTTCAAAATCAAACATTTCATCTCATCACAGTTTTCTATGGGAATCCAGTGAACAACTTATTTACATAATTTTCGATATTGGAAGTAAATTTAAGTTGTTTTTAAAGTAGGTATACCTAGTAGAAATTGTTGAATTGTGCCCATTTGTTAAAGTTTAATTTTCATTATACTTTTTGTACTGAGTCCAGTGCTTTTTTTAATTCATCTGATTTTTGAGTGCCGATTACTACTGTGTTATATTGCAACTTTAACTCTATACCTTTATTTCCATTCATGTTATAGGCTTTTTCATTCTTAAGGTTAAAACGAATTCCCCATCCTCCAAATCGTTTTATTGGACTGTAAGTAATGCATTCACAATGGTGTATATCTTTGAAAAGGTACTGCTTATATTGAAAATGAAAAGGAACAAAGCGGACATAAAGACCTTTTTCACGGACCTCAATGATCAGTTTCAATACTCCAAGCATTAATACAGGAAAGGCAATCCCGAACAACAACCACATAACAATTAAGACACCATTAGAAGCTGGTTTATCTCCAAACGGGATATCAAGAATAATTTGTTGAATAAATCCATACCACATCAGCATGGAGATCCCTAATATGAGTATCCATACCCAAATTGGGGATCGCTGAACCTCACGAAAGATTACTTGTTCTTGTTGTTTCATTAATGATTATAACCTCCTAAAAGGTTTATTTTTTCTCACTCATTTTAAGCCGTTTTGCACTTCCAAAAAATGCGCTCCCAATTATGAATATAACGGAAGAAAGATACATTGTTATCCCTGAGTATTTATTATCAAAAATTGTGAAATTAAGTAAATTAATGAACATCATCAATATAAGTGCTATGTACAATCCATTAATATATTTCATTTATCCCCCCCTTTACTTTTTTTGAAAACCCCTATGTGATAAATAGTGGTTTCTAAAGGTATTATTCAGAATGCCCTTTTCCCTATTTTACCATTTTATAGAGTTGATATGTTGTTTGTTTTCGGTTGAATATTGTATACACACTCGGTTAACATAACGTCTCATGATCAGTAGCAAGAAAAAAGGATAATCCGTCCTCATAATGGACTAATTATCCTATAAATCTTTATCTAAATTTAATAAAACAAGAACTTCTTTTCCTATGTATATTTACTTCGTTACCTCTCCAAACTGCGCTCTCGTCACTTTCGCCAAGTCATCTACTTTAAGCTCAATTTGTATACCAATTTTCCCGCCGCTTACTATCATCGTTTCAAGTGATTGGGCACTTTCATCAATACATGTAGAAAATAACTTCTTCATTCCGACTGGTGAACAACCACCACGAATATATCCTGACACTTTCGTAATATCTTTCACAGCAATCATTTCAATCTTCTTTTCACTTACTGCTTTTGCGGCAGCTTTTAAATTTAGTTCCTCATCTACCGGAATAATAAACACATGATAATTTTTACTATTCCCTTGAGCGATTAACGTTTTATATACTTCTCTCACTTCTCGTCCAATTTTCTCGGCTACTGATACGCCATCAATTTTCCCATCGTCTGGATCATATGACATCATCGAATATTCAATTTTTTCTTTATCTAATATTCGCATCGCATTTGTTTTATCTTTTTTCATAACGTTCTCCTTAAAAGGTTATTTCATATTATTAAGTTTTATTATACACCCTTTTCCATTTCTCCTACATAACTTCACGTATATTTCAAAACTAAAAATATTGATAATTCAAAAATCATCTGATATAATTTGGAAAAACTTATGTTAAGGAGAGATTTGTAATGCGAAATTTTAATACTTCTTTCCAACTTCATCATCATACGTAACGCCGTGTATCCGAAGAAAAATTTTTCTTCGTGGGTACAGGGCTTTTCCTGTTGACCCACGAAGCGTTCATAAAGCTATGTGGGTATTTTTATACCTGCATAGCTTTTTTTAATTTAAAAAAGGAGTGATTACAATGGAAATGAAAAATGTAAAAGGCACGAAAGACTATTTACCAGAGGAGCAAGTGCTGCGAAATAAAATTAAAAGGGCTTGTGAAGATACGTTTGAACGATACGGATGCAAACCGTTAGAGACACCAACGTTAAATATGTATGAGCTTATGTCTTACAAGTACGGCGGTGGCGATGAAATATTAAAAGAAATATATACGCTAAAGGATCAAGGAAAACGCGACCTTGCCTTACGATACGATTTAACCATTCCATTCGCAAAAGTCGTGGCGATGAATCCGAATATTCGCCTCCCTTTTAAACGTTATGAAATTGGGAAAGTATTTCGAGATGGGCCAATTAAACAAGGGAGATTCCGTGAATTTATACAATGCGACGTTGATATAGTCGGTGTAGAATCCGTCATGGCAGAAGCTGATCTTATGAGCATGGCGTTTGAACTATTCCGAACGTTAAACTTAGAAGTAACGATTCAATATAATAACCGAAAATTATTAAACGGTATTCTCGAGTCCATTAACATCCCTACTGAACTAACGAGTGACGTCATTTTATCATTAGACAAAATCGAAAAGATTGGGATTGATGGTGTACGAAAAGATGTATTAGAGCGCGGAATTTCTGAAGAAATGGCTGATACAATATGTAATACTGTATTATCTTGTCTAAAGCTTACAATTGCTGACTTTAAAGAAGCTTTCAATAACCAACTCGTTGCCGATGGCGTAAACGAATTACAACAATTACAGCAATATTTAATCGCTCTCGGAATAAATGAAAATACGATATTCAATCCGTTTTTAGCAAGAGGACTCACAATGTATACAGGGACTGTATATGAAATCTTCCTAAAAGATGGCTCAATTACATCTAGCATAGGTAGTGGCGGCCGTTACGATAACATTATCGGAGCATTCCGTGGTGATAATATGAACTATCCAACAGTCGGTATTTCATTCGGTTTAGACGTTATTTATACAGCACTATCGCAGAAAGAAACAATCTCATCTACAGCGGATCTATTTATCATCCCACTCGGGACAGAATTACAATGCTTACAAATTGCCCAGCAATTACGTTCTACCACTTCCTTAAAAGTTGAACTTGAACTAGCAGGACGCAAATTAAAACGTGCCCTTAATTATGCCAATAAAGAGAATATCCCTTATGTGCTTATCATTGATGAAGACGAACTTAGTACAGAAACCGTTATGCTGCGAAATATGAAGGAAGGTAGTGAGGTGAAGGTCTCCCTTTCTTCTTTAAGTAGTTATTTATAATACGAACCACCCTCGTTTGGGTGGTTTTTCTATTTTATAGAACAAGAAACAATTAGTTAACATAAAAAGATTATATTCAACTAAAAACCACAAGTATTTAATATCCAATCACCTATTATTTTTGGTAATATACAGATATGGATTGTTTTAGGAGGGTTCACTTTGAAAACTTACATACAAGCACTAAAGTGGATCACAGGAATCTATCATCTTTTATTAATTCCTTGTTATTATTTATTTCCAAGTCTTGTTAACCTAGATGGATTACCTTTACTACTATTGATTGCTTTACATATCACTACTATTTTATTAGCTAAAAAAGCAGGGATGAATACGTACGCTCATTATATAGGTATTATCGTTACTCTAGTTGCCTTCTTTCCTTATATAGAAATCCTTCTACATATTATAGCAGCCATTTTTCTTTTATTAGATGCTGTTTCTATGAATGCAAAAGAAGTGTATGATTCATAGATGGATAAAATGAAACTTTAATCCATAGAGTTTTGAGATAGGTCGGCAAAAAGGATTTACTTTTTAAGTAAACCTTTTTTTCATTTTTAATTACTTTCCTTACTCAAGACTAATAAAAGAATATTCTGTTTAATTTTTATAAATTTCTAAATATTTATAATACATTCGAATTAACATACATTTTAGTTATGTAAAAAATCTAAGTTTTAAGGAGATGAATCCATGCTTAAAAAGTTGGTAGCAGGTGCATTATTAACTGTTTCGTCGTTAACTGGAGGAATGGGATTAGTATCAGCTAGTACCGAAAAAGATTATACGATTTCCTCTTTCGAATATGTAACTGTAGATGAAAAGACTGTTGATTCGTTTAACAAATTGAGTGCTCCATTAAATGAAGACGTAAAAATAACGTTAGTTCTACCGAAACAAAATCAAAATGGTGACTGGTTATCTTATGGATTTTCGAGCAAAGAAAGTTTAGAGGCTTTTATTGAAAAAGATAAACAAAGGTTGAATAATTCAATCACTCCCCTTGGTGTTGGAGGAAGCGGACCTGGTAGTACAGACTTCTATAAACGCACAAATCAAGGTAGCGAGTATTTTTCTCTAAGTAGCGGTTATAAAAACTTGTCTGCTAGTTGGCAAAATCAAATTGTTTCTGTACGTACAGCATCCCCTACCGCTAGCTATTCAACAACACTATGGGAACGTACTTCAACTGAAGGATATGGAAAAGGTGTTGTTTTTAAACATGCTGATTGGTATGGTCAAATTGCAAACTTAAATAACTTTCCAACTTCAGCAGTTGAAGTTAAAAAGTAAAAATATAGAAATAAAAGGTGTTTTCACGTATGGAAACACCTTTTATTTCTACAACTATTTCACATATCTCATCTATACCAATTTCAACTCTTAATTATTATCTTTCTTATTCCTACTCTCCAAAACCTTCTCCATATTATGAGTTGCCCACTCCATCATTAATAAAATCATTGGACGTAGTGATTCACCAAGCTCAGTTAATGAATATTCTACTTTTGGCGGCACTTCACGGTATACTTCGCGATGTATGATGCCATCTGCTTCAAGTTCTCTCAGCTGCAGTGTTAACATTCTTTGTGTGATATTTGGTTTTAATCTTTTTAATTCATTAAACCGCTTTGTACCATCTAATAAATGATACAAAATTACCCCTTTCCATTTCCCTCCAATCACCTCAACCATAGCTTCAACTGGACAAGAATATTTATTTAAAAATGGGTAATTTATATTATTTTCGTTTGGACAATCCATAATAAATCCCTTCCCTTAACATTAGTATCTTTTTTGATACTATACCACATAAATGTGCGTACTTGTATCTATGTTACTTTAAAAATATAATTTACTTACAAAAATAAATTCATGAAAAGAGGAACTTTTATGACAAATACAAAAGAAATTACAAAAGAAAAAATTATGGAGGCTTTTCATTTCAGACATGCATGTAAAGAATTCGATCCTATGCACAAAATTTCAGAAGAGGATTTCAAATTCATTTTAGAAACAGGCAGATTATCTCCTTCTTCTTTTGGATATGAACCTTGGAAATTTATTGTCGTACAAAATAAAGAATTAAGAGAAAAACTACAACCGTATTCATGGGGCGCTGGTGGGCAACTTGCAACAGCTAGTCATTTTATTATTGTTCTTTCAAGAAACATTAAAGATATGCATTATGATGCAGAGTATATTAAATATATGATGAACGATATTATTGGATTGCCTGAAGACACTCAAAAAATTAGATATGAATTCTTCAAAAAGTTCCAGGAAACAGATTTTAACTTATTACAATCCGATCGTGCTGTATTTGATTGGGCATCTAAACAAACTTATATTGCTTTAGGTAATATGATGACGAGTGCAGCTCAAATCGGTATTGATTCTTGTCCAATAGAAGGATTTGATAAAGAGGAAGTAGATTCTTTACTTCGTCAAGAAGGCATTATACAAGGCGATAATCTTGAAGTATCAGTTATGGTTGCCTTTGGTTACCGTAAAGAAGAGCCAAAGCGTGATAAAACAAGACAGACTATGGATACAATTGTTGAATGGATTAAGTAATATAGCACAGACAAATAATGCTCCTAATAGCTGTATACTCATACTAAAGAAGAATCAATTGTTTTCTTACGTATGAATTTGGTTTTTCATGGAAAGATATGTTAGTATGTATACAGTTTGAGTGCTCTATTTTTAGAGTCGAACAGGAGGAGAATGAATATGTCTGATATTGAAGTTGGCGAAGTGTTTACACTTAGTGATGAGAATAATGAGGATCAGGAAGTAGAAGTACTTGGAGCAATGGATGTCGAAGGTGCAGAATATATTGCAGTTGCCTTTGTTGAAGATATCCAAACAGAAACTGAGGAAGACATTGATATTTTCTTTTTAAAAGTAGAAGAAGATAATGAGTTTTCATACATTGAAAATGATGAAGAGTTTGATAAAGTATCTGCTGCTTTTGATAAGATTTTAGATGAACAAGAACAAGAGTAAACACGAGGGGGGATGCATATCCACCCTCTTTTTTTTACTCATCACTCATTCAGTGATTTATGCAGTAACTCCAGTACATCTTTCATCGCAAAAGGTCCATCTTTTTTAACATGCTCCGCAAATTCTGAAACGAGACGTAATGTTCTCACACTTTCGATTGGATGTTCTCCTGATGCACTTTCAGCTGAAAGCATAACTGCATTCGTCCCGTCCAGTACAGCTTGAAACACATCAGTCACCTCTGCCCTTGTTGGAATAGAATGATCTACCATAGATTGAAGCATTTGTGTTGCTGTAATGACATATGTATTCGTTCGATTACATTCCTGAATCATCATTTTCTGTAAAAGCGGAATGAATTGATACGGTAACTCTACTCCTAAATCGCCCCTTGCAATCATAATTCCATCTGCTTCTTTACATATATCTTGAAAATTCTCGATTGCTTCCATCGTTTCTATTTTTGCAATTAAATTAGGTGACGTTTCTTTATACTGTTGTATAAAATCTCGTATTTCTTTTATATGACTAGGTTTTCTTACGAAAGAACATGCGATAAAATCAACATTCTCCTCTAAAAGAAACTGAATATCTTTTTTATCTTTCTCTGTAATAGCTGGTAAACGAACAGCCACATCTGGTAAATTAACTCCTTTATGAGATGAGATATTGCCACCTGTTTTTACCTTCGTTTCTATTTTGTCCGTACTTATCTTTCCAACAATTAATTCAACTTCTCCATCATTAATTAAAATTCTACTGCCTACTTTCACATCATTCGCAATTCCTTCATAATCAACACTCGCTTCTGTATTACTCCCTGTAACTGGTTGTGTATGTAAAATAAAAGAATCTCCTGCCTGAAGTGTAATTTGCCCTCCCTTCACTTCACCTAATCTTATTTTAGGTCCTTGTACATCACCCAAAAATTTAATAGAGTCATCTAATGATTTCACTAAACGAATGATGTCTTTATGACTTTCATGCGTGCCATGCGATAAATTCAGTCGAACAATTTTCATACCATTCTTTATTAACTGTGCTAATGTTTCTTTATTATTACTTGCGGGTCCAATTGTACAAATTCGATCGATTGTCATTTTTGTCACCATCCTTTTTTTAATAAGTTTCCCATATGAACTTAAAAATAATAGAGATTCTGACATGAATAGATTTAAATTTACATGAATTTCATAAAATTAAACCTGTATCCCTTGCTGGCTAAGCATTAGAAGATATATTCGCTTTTTTTGCAAATGAAGACATGTTGAATCGAAAGTAAAAGAAAAGTTAAGTATGGGATAAACCATTGAGAGTTTCGAAATTTTCATATATTGTATGAATTGAGTTCGAACTCAAAAATTTAAAAAGGTGGGAAAATTAGTGAATATGAAAAAATCTTTATCGGTGACAACTTTAGGGTTAGCGGTTTTAGGTTTTGGTTTTACTAATAACGCAAGTGCTTCAGAGGTCAATACTGTAGACAGGCAGCCCGTTTTAGTTGACTTTGATACAATTCAATCAACAAAAACATCTAGTGTTCCTAGTTTGACTGTTGCAGCTGCACCTAAGAATGACTCTAACATTAGCGTATATACTCCCTTTTTTGGTAACCCATATGCAGTTGCTAAATCGAAATCAACTACGACCGAAGACTATGTTTATGCAAAAGCAAGAACTTTCAATGGCGATGGCTCATTAGTAAATACGAAAAGTAATAGTGCAAAAAAATCATCCTTTGTCAGTGCTACAGCGACCAACACAAGCGTTTATTATGGAGATGATTACGCTATCGGTAATCATACCTATAAATTAAGTGGTTATAATGATGTGAATCACGAAACAAAAGCCTTCTGGTAAGAAAGAGAAAAAAGATATGCATCTTGCATATCTTTTTTCTCTAATACTTTACATATATTGAGGTGCTATTTATGAAACAAATATATATTATTATCGGTGTTTTACTCATTTCATTACTTACAATTTATATTTTGTTCAATACTTCAATCATACAACCTCATCCACCTTCTAAAGAAAATAAGAGAGGGCAACAAACCAATACTATTTCTTACGGATTGAAGGATAATCAAGGCCAACATATTAACAACGGTAGTACAATTACTAGTGAGGATAATAAAATTAATGTATCATTATCATTCGTACATACTATTAACGAAAACCGAAAATATGGATTAATTGTTCTAGAAGATTACGAACAAAAACCTTTTAAAATAGAAGATACTACTAATGAAATATCACACTATTTTTTTGATATGAAGCCAAACAGTTCAATGACTACGAAAATCTCTTTACACACTTCTCCTAATGCAAGTGAATTAACCTTTTTAATAATTAAAAAACCTGAATACAAATTAAAAGATAATAACTTAAATAAAGCAGCCATTTTAGAAGATATTCTAAGTATGCGATACTCAATGCGTCTTCCTCAGAAAGAAAGCGAAAAAATAAAACTCTCCCATATAGATCCAGATGCTATTTTAAAAGATGGTCTTTACGAACCATTATTTGTTACGAACCGTGAAGAGAACTTACAAACTGTCTTCTTTGAAAAGGAAGGCAAGCAATTAACCCTATCAAACGGTAATGAAACGAATGATGAAATGACTTACGCAATCGTGGCTTTTAAAGATTGGAAACAAGTTGAAATATTTAACAATAGAAAAGTCGTTTATACTAAAGTTGCACCTGAAACGAGGCAAATCTTTAATTTCATATTGCCTTCAGTGGATCAGGAAAGTAATTTTCAACTCGTCGCTTTTCCATTTCCTTATAAAGTTAGCGAAGAAGATTATATCAGTCAACAAGCATTTAGTTCCTTTCGCATCGTAATTGAAAATGAAAATAAATAAGTTATACTGTGCACAGTATAACAACCAAAAAAGCCTACTGACACGAGTAGGCTTTTGAAACTACGAAAGTTTCGTCAATAACTGATTTAAATCTTTTTTCGTTTTCGTCGTTAAAGATTTCATTTTATTAATATCGATTTTTTCTTTCTCCGCTCCTACAATTAACGGATACATACTTTGACCGATTGTTTTAGAATCCGTCGGATGTGATGCCTCTAGCTCTTTTTCAATTACATCCCACTTTTCATTAATTTGTTTGCCAAGCTTATTCACTGTTTCCAATTTCGGATTAGCAGCTAACTGCTTGTCCAAGCTATCAATTAATGCTACAACTTCTTTAACATTCGTTTTCACAGCAACACTTTTCTTCGGATCTTTCGTTGTCTTTCCGTTATTGTTTGTACTTGTGCTTTGATCTGTTGTTTTCCCACTAGTCGTTTGATCATTCGTTTTTCCTGTCGTCTCTTTTTCTTTTGTTTTTACATTCTCGTTTTGAGTTGACGTTTTGCCATTACTTTCTGTTCCTGATGATTCTTTCGTATTTTTTGCATCCTTATCTGTTTTTTCATTTGAAGAAGTATTTGTTTCTTTTTCAGTATCTTTCGTTGTTTTTGACGCTTCATCTGCACTTGTCGTTTTTGCTTCTCCATCATTTTGCGCAGTTACTTGCTCTTTCTTTTCCGTTTCTTTATCTGCTGAAGGACTACAAGCTGCCATAGTAAGCATTGTACCAATTGTTATCGATGCGATAGCGACCTTTTTCATTTTCATATAAATCCCCCTATGTTTTACATAATTTATCCTCCCCTTTACGATTCGATTCCCCCTTAAAAAATCCCTTTTCATACGAATTATCATCTTTCCGACAGTAATCTTCATAATAATACGTACAAAAACTGATAAACTCATTTTAATATTCGAGTTTCTTCTACTTCATTTTTCTACTCGCAAGTAAAAGAAAAAGAGTATATTGTCACATTAAGAATTACTATCTTCATATGACGATATACTCTTCTATCAAATTTTTATCTTTCTTGACATTTTATTTATACAAAAAAATAAAATTTTCTTTCGTTTTTTGTTTCTCAACATTTGTTAACATAATATTTTTATGAATAACCACCATTCGAGTGAATGACTTGCCCAGTAACCCATTTCGCTTCTTCACTTACTAAAAAAGAAATTAAGCGCGCAGCATCCACCGGTTCTCCTACTTTACCTTGCGGGAACTTCCATACTAAATGATGCTTCAGCTCCTCTGTAATCCATCCTGTATTCGTCGGTCCTGGATCTACAGCATTCACTGTAATCCCCTTCTCCATCGCAACTGGTGCTACTGACTTTGTAAATGCTTCAATTGCCCCTTTCGTTGCTGCATATGCTAGTTCATCTGGCATTGGACCTACTGACTGTCCTGAAGTAAGATTAATAATACTCCCGCCCGTTTTAAGTGAATAATGTTTTATAAACAATGAACTTAATAGCATAGTAGCCCGAACATTAACTGTATAATGTTTATCCAACTGCTCTACATCTAATTCCTCAATTCTCGTATGAGTAGAATATACTGCATTATTAACTAGAATAGATGGATCACCTAACCGTTCTGATACCATATAAAACAAACGATTTGGCGAATAAGACTGCGATAAATTGATTTCTGCCATTTCACATCGTACATCGTAACTTTCAATTTCCTTTTTCAGCAAAAAGGGTTCTTGATCACTCATTCCCCATGGCATCGCTTTATCATACTTTGGCCAGTACGTGAAAAAAATGTCTATCCCCTTTTGAGCAAGCACCTTGCATACAGCTGCACCAATTCCATTCAGACGAGTTGCCCCTGTTACAATTGCTATTTTCTTCACCTTTTTCTCCTCCATCTATACACAGATCCTCTGCATGAATACAGAGGATCTATCTTCTTATTGAATATTTGACAGTATACGTTCAGCACCTAATTTTAACATTTTAATAAAGATATAATTTACAATCGTAAACATTACAAATAAAACGATAAACATAACCCACAGTCCGACATGAAGGAAGAAGTATAATACACTTACTCCCCCCACAATAATTAAAGCTATTAAAATATTAGCTAAAAAATTCCATAAAGTTGTATATCGACTTTTAAATAATTTCTGCTCTGTATCCCAATGAATATCTGCAGTTTGTGCGTCCCAGCGTGTTCCGATTAAATTAATTAACAGTAACCCGTTCGCACTTAGTAAAAACCACAGTATCATGAAGACTGGAGAAATCCCAGCTACAACTGCCATCGTAATACCGAATACTGCTAAAATGATTACATTAATTAACCAAGCAGTGATTGCTTTCGCAAAAAAGATATCCGAAGCCTTTACTGGTAAATAACGATTCACAAACCAAGAGCTTCCATCTCGCGAAAATGACGTTGTTGCAATGACGTTACTACCCATTAAAAATAACGATGCACAAAGACCAACACCAATTGCAAATCCTGTTGTCTTTGGATTGTTAATATACTCTGTAATAAACTTTAAGTTTCCATCTTGCACAAATAAAATAAAGAACAACATAATTGGCATAACGAAAGTTTGTACAATGCAATTTAAGAAAAATTGTGGTGTACGGAATAACGTTTTAAATTCTTTTTTCACATACGCTTTTAAATGCGAACTTTGTACTGTTGATTTCTCTAAACCTTCCGCCGAAATAACTTGTTTCTTTGCTGTACTCGTTGAAAGTCCAATAACCCCTTTTAAATATGTACGCTCTGCTATGTAATAAAACAACACAAAGAAGACAAATGAAATAACTGCAAAGATTATTACATATAAAGGTCCCTTCCAATTTGCATTTTCTACTAATGCCACTGCTCCAAAATATGTAGTTGGAAAATAATTTGTCATTTGTACTAAAAGAGAGGATTGATTATTCGCAAGATAACTCGCAATTGCATCTTCAGAAAACGCACTTTTATTTTTCCACTGCATAAATACGTTAATTCCTACAATAAATAGTATACTTACGATTCCGATAAATATATTGCCTCGATCTTTATTTTTCGCTATATTTGTATATCTCATGATTACTGTCATAAGTAACGAAGCTAATACTAACGGCACAATCGGGAAGAGTAAGTAAATCAAAATCATGTATATGTAATATGTAATAAATGCGCCACTTTTTAACCCGTACGTAATAAAGATTGGTAATAAAATGAATGAACTCATTACGTATTGTGTAATTAATACTGTTAAAAATTTTGCCGAAATAATTTGCGCTGGTTTTAATGGTAATGGTAGTAACATTTCAATGTCATTACTGTAATAAAATACAGTTAAAATGTTCGTAATACTCATTAAAAATACCCATATACTCGCAATCGCAAGTCCCATTGCGATAATCATTCCTGGGTCTTGCCCTAATTGTTTCGTTCCCTCATACATTGCGTGCGTTATAGAACCAAACATTAAAAAGCCAACAAATAAAATAGCTGCAAATGAAAATACATACGCCCATCGCTTCTTCTTATCTGTTATGAAATCTGCATAATTTAATTTCAATAATACTTTCGTTAACGTCCAAATTTTACTCATTGCCCGTCATCTCCAAGAACATTTTTTCAAGTGATTCATTGGATTTAAAATGATCTCTCATTTCATTTAAATTTCCTTTAAACTGCAAATTCCCCTTATTAATAATCGCAACGCGGTCACATATTTTTTCTGCTACTTCTAGTACGTGTGTAGAGAAAAATACAATCTTTCCTTTATCCGCATGTTCTCTCATCATTTCTTTTAAAATATATGCAGATTTCGGATCAAGCCCTGTTAACGGTTCATCTAAAATCCATACATCTGGCTCATGCACGAGCACACCAATAATAACGATTTTTTGTCTCATACCGTGCGAATAACTTTGAATTTGATCAGATAATGCATTATAAAGATCAAACTTCTTCGCTAAAGACTCTATTCGTTCTTGTCTTACTTCTTTCGGCACTTCATACATATCAGCCATAAAGTTTAAATATTCAATTCCTTTTAAACGTAAAAACATATCTGGGCTATCCGGCACATAACCAAACGTCTTCTTCGCTTCCATCGGCTCTTCCATAATATTTTTTCCGTTAATCGTAATAGTCCCTTTGTCCACCCCGTGAATGCCAGTAATCATCTTAATTGTCGTGGATTTACCCGCACCATTCGGTCCTAAAAATCCAAAGATTTCGCCGCTAGGTACAGATAAACTTAAATCTTTTACTGCATAGGTAGACCCATTATAACTTTTTGACACATTCGTAATTTCAATCATTCCATCCAATCCTTTCCTTAATTACCAAATAACTATATTGATATTATAGCATACTTCTATTTTAAGATTTTTACATTTTTCAGTTTATTTAACCTTTAAAATAAATATACACCCCTAATCCAACAACTAAAACGACAGCTAGTATAATATAAATCATTGTTAATCGTTTAATATTCCCCTTTGTCGCTTTGCTATAATTTGCATCACCATTCCGCCCAATTAACACCGTCGCAATGACAGTAATCACTACAAGTAATACAACGATCATGATCCAAGTTAGCATTTCTTCCTCCCCCTCCTTACAACCATTTTACAATATTATCCTCTTTATTTCGCAGCATATTTCCTCTTTTTACTATTATTATGAAGCAAACTGGAAAACTATTATTACCATTCCTATCCAATTGTGATATATTTGTAACATAACGTGACTTATTTCTAACAACGTAAGGAGGACCTATCATGAAAACAACTTGGATAAAATATTTAGGATTTCTCGGTTTCTTCGGTTTCCTCGGATTTTTTTATGAAAAAGGATTGTTTACTATGTTCTGTTTCTTCTCCTTTTTCACATCGTATAGAACAGTTCAACACGATGAACTGTTTGAACAAATTGTCAATAAATCGTGCCGCAATCATTATGTTTATTGAAATGTTATTTCCAAACCCGGCGCTACAAGAAATTGATATCGCTCTTATTTTCGGCACACTCATTCTTACGTTCGGTTTTTCTATGTTCTTTTATGATAAACCTGTTGATGAAATGGAAGATGCACCATGGCGTTCGTAACGAGGATAAAAGAATACCGCGCCAAATTGAACATGACACAAGAAGATTTAGCGAAGCAAGTTGGTGTACGCCGTGAAACAATTAGCCACCTTGAAAAAGGTAAGTATAATCCTTCCTTACAGCTTGCTCACGATATAGCGAAGGCATTACATAGTACGATTGATGAGATTTTTATTTTTGAGGATAAATAAAAAATACCGTCATTCTTTCCAAGAAGAATGACGGTATTTCTCATCGATTATCCATATAAAACCGCATGAAATACGCCTAATAGTAAGTATTGATCCTCCATGTAATCTCCATCATATGCATTCATCTCGATGTAATACATATCTTCCTCAAGACGAATATTCCAATCTGCGATTAAATAGCCTTTTCGTAATAATTTTCCCATTCCAAATGAAGTTTTATGAACAACATATTCTTCTGCCTTATATGTAAAGGTAAATATAAAATTTGCATCCAATAACTTTCCGTCACATACAAGTATTTCATGCTCTGCATCATTATTATCGATGTACGTTACTAAAATCTTTCTTTGGCGCTGCCTACTTACATCCTTTGCAATGACGCGAATATTGTCCTTACTATCCTTTATTTCATAAATGATATTACTACCAATTTTCGGAATGAAGTCCAGCACTCTCATCAACGTATTTTTATAATAACCCCGTACTACGCCTACTTGCTCACTTCCATTATAAAACTCTATCGGCGTCGTATCTGCTTTGCTATCACACGGTCGTTTGTAAGAGAGCTGCATCATTCGCTCTCCTCTTAAGTACTGATCAAACGTCACAGGATATTCTATCACGCGCAGTTCCTTATTTAACTCATATAAATAGCGTTGAACGCTCTCTACTAATGTTGTAGTCGAGATACTCTCCTGAAGTTCAAATTCTTGCCAGCTGGAAGAAACATTCCATTGGTTATGATCCTCTTCATAGAAGAAGCCAAGAATTACCTCTTCACGGTCAGCCGTTTCATATTTCATAGGCACGTTTTGCCCGTGTTGAACTTGTTCCATCCACTGACCTAAATAAATGCCCAGCTCTGCAACCTTCATACATGATTTTTGAAAAAATACTCTGTCACCCATACAAATTGTTAAATCCCCTTCGATAAAACCATTTGTATAAGCAACATACCGTGGCTCATCCTTCTGCGGGAGATTCTTGTCTAACTCAAATAAAAACGTTAACATCCTTTATTCACCTCTAGTTGTTACACTAATCATACATGACATCGCATCACGCTAGGAAACTATTTATATACGCATATTTAATTCACGCATTATAACACGTGAATGACCTTGTATAGTAGCTCTATTTTTTTGTTCTATATCTTAGTATATGAATTTATATGAGCGATTTTTCAAATATATCTATCGCAACTTACAATATATCAACGATTTTTCAAATATATCTATCACAACTTACAATATATCAACGATTTTTTCAATATATCGATTTTTCGACAAATATCAGCATGATTAAAATGAAGCTACCTTTTCTTCCGCCACTTCTACAATTTCTAAAATTTGTAGCAGACTCTCCACTTCATAAGTCGGGTTAACATCTGTCCCGTTTTCTTTCAAACTCGGATTATACCAACACGTATCAATGCCGTAATCTTCTCCGCCTTTCATATCAGAAGTTAGCGAATCTCCGACCATTAGTACACTTGATTTATCCGTAATTCCAAATTTCTCAAATGCATAATCAAAAATCTCACGTGCTGGCTTTTGATGACCAACTTCTTCAGAAATAATAATATGATCAAAGAAATTACTTAAAGGCGAATTTCCGATTCTTGATTGTTGCACCTTCGTATATCCATTTGTAATAATACCTAGCTTGCAATCTTGTAGATTTTCACATAATTGTACTGCGCCTTCTATAAGATGTACTTCTTTCCCTAAATTTTCAAGATATACATCACTAAATTGCTGTGCATCTACGTCTATATTATGAAGTGCAAATAATTGTCTAAATCGATCTACTGCTAATTCACTTAGCGTAATCATTTTATTTTCTAAATCTCTCCATAATCCATTACTAATCTCTTTATAGCTTGCAAGATAATCATTATACCCTGTAGGCATATCAAACTGTACAAACGCATTATGTAATGCGTGTCTTTCCGTTTTTGGGAAATCTAATAATGTATCATCTACGTCGAATAATATAACTTTGTATTTCATGATGTTCTCCTCAATTCCTATTTTAAAAGCTTCGTTCTCATTGCTTATAAATTTTTATATATTTCGTGATGAAGCGCTTTAACCCGCTCTTTATAGAATACACCTTTATCTTTTATTTTCAAATGTGCTATAAATAAGTTTGCTAGCATGACCGCTGTATCTAGTCTATAAAATAAACTAACAATATGAGGAGTAACATTAAAGATACTATCATTCTTATATCCATCTTTAAATTCATCCCAACTAACCTCATTTGTTTCAGCTATTCTCATAAGCTCCAGCAATGGATGACCAATTAAAGCGTTATCCCAATCAACTATTGCTTTAACTTCTCCATTATACCCAATTAAATTGGCTGGTCGAATGTCCATATGTAATAAACATTTTACATGATCTGCTGTACTAAGAATATATTCAATTGTTTTTGTATCCGGAAGATTAATTTTACAGTTTGTGATTGTATTAAACCCTTCTATCCGTTTCACAATTCGTTCTGCTATATACTTACTAATGGGCTCTCTAATATTTTGTTTGTAATACAAACCATCAATTGGCATACTATGAAGCTTGCTCACTAACTCCCCTATTTTGCATGCGGAAATTGGCATATGATCAGCATACACACAATCCGAAATTAAAAAGTCAAGTTCGGTTGAAAGATGCAATCCGTGTATCCTTGGTACTGGAATACCTTTTGAATGACAATACTTAGACAGCTCCGCTTCCTTTTGCAACGAAATCCGACTGTTAAATAAGTCTTCATTTATATTTTCCACTTCCCTTTCCCACGGTACTCGAAATGCTAAAGACCCCTTTTCTGAATCTCCTTGAAAAACAATATTTTGCACTCCCGTTCCAATCACCTTTAAATCTTGAATAGCTAGTTCCTTATACTCTTGACTTAGTATTGTTGCCAGCCTTTCTCTTAACCCCTCTGCTTTTACACGTGTATAAATCATTTTATCCCCCGATTCTTAAGTTCTTTTCATCCATTTTCTCCTCGGTGCACAACATCCTCATTAACAAAATTATAGCAACAATAGTAAAAGGAGGCTAATCCGCTCAGCCTCCTTTTACTTATTAGTCTTCTAGTAATAACTCTTTCATTTCCTCTAACGACTCTTTCGTAAAGCCAAGAGCCCTTTCAGCGTATGCTTCAACTGATCCGTATTGCTTTTGAATTTCACCAATCGCAGCTTGTAAATATTCAGCACGTGCTTCAAACATTGCACCTAATATCGCTCTGCTCTCATCGTTTTGTAATTTCGCACCTAAAAAGGCCATCATTTTTTCATTTAACTTTTCACGGAATCCGTTACTTAATAAGTAATCTTCCATTACTGTTTTTTCCGGTACACCTAGTAAAAGTAATAATAATGCTGATCCAAATCCAGTACGGTCTTTCCCAGCTGTACAATGGTTTACTAACGGTAAGTTTTCCGGGTTTTGCGCTAAGTTTAAGAAGCTCACGAATGCCTCGTTACCACTTACGAAATCTTGATTCATTTTCACAAGATACTCACCTGGTTTTCCTAACATAGAAAGGTCACCAACTTGGAAAAACTCATTTATATTTAAGTCTTTCGCTAAGTCTTGCATAACTGGTAAGCACACTTGACGAGCACCTGTAATCTCAGGATTTGGCTTATGCTTTACCTCAAAGTCTGTACGATAGTCACAAATTAACTTTAAACCAGACTTTTGTAAATAGTCGATATCCCACTCTGTTAGTCCTGCTAATTCTTCAGAACGGTATAATTTGCCCCATTTCACTTTACGTCCATCTGTCGTTTCATATCCACCCATATCACGGAAGTTAAACGCACCTTGTAATGGCAATCTACGCTCAGCTACTGTCACTGCTTGTCCATTACTTCCTACTAGTCTAAAATATGGACGTTCATTTTCACTCGGGTTTTCAATTGTATATGATAATCCTCCATTTACAGTTGCAAGTAGTTCTCCATTTTCTTCAATATGATCTGGTGAAGTACTCCAATAAATACGAACTTCTTCTATATTATTTTCCCACTTTATTTGTAACGTATTATCTTCAATTCTTTCTACAGTTGCTTGTAGCCAATTTCTTTGCTGCTCCATTCTTTCACCAACGCTTTCTCTTATAGTCAAATCTTACTCTATTTTATTATACAAATATCTACTTTGTCGTTCTCATTTTTCTTTTTATCTTACAAACAGGCGAAAAGTTCTTTTACTTGTTCAAAATTTGTACACGGGTTCCCACTAGATGTGTCCCAGGGTATATCTTAAAACTCCCTCACATACCGCTCAGTACAACTCAGCAACTGACATCCGTTCTTTTCAAAAACATCCTTCATCCACTCATTTTGTATATTTGTCTCACCAATATAATAAGATGCACCTATTTCCTTTAAGACAAACATCGCACCTGCAAATAGTGCAGCTTCATATCCCTTGTTACGTATATTTGGAGTAACTGCGAAGTACATAAGTTTCCCTTCTTCTAACGTACCTCTTTCAATATGCGGGATTACAATTCCTATCGGCTCTTCATCGACACTCGCTGTTAAGCAATGTTCTTTCCATTGCTCACCAATTTCTTGTAGCATCATATGCACAAATTGATCATGAGCGACTGGTTCTCCCGTCGCTTCATTCCACAGTGAATAAAAAGCCTCTTCCCCTACTTCTTCAATTAACTTAAAATCAACTTCACTTTCTGCATCTTCTACTTCGTATATATCTTTAAATACAATCATGTTTTCAGTAATATATTCAAATGAATACGTTTCAAAACATTTTTTATACACATCATAATTTGGACTTTTTGAAGAGATTTCAAAATGTAGTTTTTCTAATCCATCTTTTTGAGCTTCAGCAACGCAATATTGCAACATCTCTTCTAATTGCTCTTCTGTAAAAACCTCTGCATTATTTTCTTTTATCATAATAGAAGAAGCACTTCTTCTTATTTTAAAATGTTTTTCTAACTGTTCTATCGTCGTCATATTCTTCCCTCATCTATATCATACTCGAATTTCTAATCGTTCTCCTTGCATGAGCAGGATTGTCCTTGAATATATAGAATACTAGAAAAGATCGCATCTTTAAAGTGCGGAGGAGGTTCTCCATTGGATATTACAGCATTGCAACAACAGTTAGAGCTTATACAACAAAATGACTATACGCAACTGCAACATATAGACGTAAATGAGTTAACTTTGAACATGCTTCAGTATATCGGAACGACTGATAGCTACGTTCGTTACCAACTTATATATAAATGTTTTGCGCATTTCATTCATCATGAATTCCTTATGGACGATCAGCTGAAATTACTTCTGCAAACTTGTTTAAGTGATGAGTATTTATATTGTGACATTTACTCCCCACATACAGATGGGGTTTTCACACGTTCTTACACTGTTTCGTTAATTGCGTTAATACTCCAATTCGCTAATTCGCACTACTTTTGTACAGAGGAGGATATCGAAGAAATAAAAAATAAACTCATTACATACACAAACTTAGAAACGGATTTTCGGGGCTATATCGAAAATAAAGGATGGGCTCATTGTCTTGCTCACATATCTGATGCTTTTACCGAAATTGTTCATAATACGTATACGACCTTTGAGTGGTACGAAGAATTAATTCATTGTTTATTAAATAAAATCTTTATTCCATCTGACCTTTTTCATAATAACGAAGATGAACGCATTGTTACTCCATTACTAGCAATGCTGTATCATGATTTTCCTCAAAACGAGTTAATTTCTATTATTCATAAAAAAATAAAAAGGCTTCCTCAAATTAGAAAACGCCTTTCGCTTAATGAGTATTGTATTTTATGTGCCAACATTAAAACCTTTTTACGCACATTATTTTTCAGAACGAAAGATGATCATAACTTAGCCTTTACAGCACGTAAAACAGAAAGAATGTTAAAAGAACTTCCTAATTACTATTAAAAACAAGGAGTCAAAACATGGGTTATATTGAAGACATGAGAAATTTAGTAGGAAATCATCCACTTATTTTAATAGGTTCGCACGCCATTATAGTAAATGAAAAAGGTGAAGTATTACTGCAGCTCCGTACAGACTTTAACCGCTGGGGCATTATTGGCGGCGCTTTAGAATATAACGAAACATTAGAAGACACTTTAAAGCGAGAAGTATATGAAGAAACTGGACTTATTATTAAAAATCCAGAACTATTCCGTACATACTCAGGGCCAGATTTCTTTCAAATCTATCCAAATGGCGATCAAGTACACGGTGTACTCGTTGTTTATATTTGCCGAGAATTTTATGGGGAGCTTGTATGTGATAAAACTGAGTCAAAAGAATTACGTTTCTTTCCGCTTGATGAGTTACCTAGTACTCTTCATCCAGTCATTGAGAAGATTCTTCGCGATTTTCATCACTCCAATAAAAAATAGAAATCAAACAACCTCATTTCCCGTCATTACAACGTGAAATGAGGT
Source organism: Bacillus sp. CCB-MMP212 (assembly GCF_022748145.1). Classification (NCBI taxonomy): domain Bacteria; kingdom Bacillati; phylum Bacillota; class Bacilli; order Caryophanales; family Bacillaceae; genus Bacillus; species Bacillus sp. CCB-MMP212. The sequence goes on along the minus strand of NZ_JALDQE010000006.1, from coordinate 195,942 downwards.
TGTTATCGTTCACCGTAAATCCCTATTTTCCCAAAATGATATTAACGCTCTCTTTTTACAACTTTATATCCCTTTATAAAAAGGATAGTTATATAAGAAACAATAAATGAAAGAATAGTATACATGCCCACCCAAAAGAAAAATGCTGGATCGTGCACTGTAACATTTAACATAAGAAAAATAAGAAATGTTACTATTGGCATCACATAAAATGTACCTACTTTATATGCTCCAGCTATTGAAACAATACAAACAAGCAATGGATATATACAGAAAATAAAAATGATTTCACTCAACATTATGTCCCCCTTTCTGCAGAAATAATAGGTTTCTCGTACACATTTTGGGGAACAGCAAAATTTTACTTTTTATCAATTATTAGTAAATATAATGTTAGATTGTTATCTCAATCTGATTTCCTTCAGGATCACTTACTACACTTTCATAATAACCATCCCCTGTAGTACGCGGCCCGTTTAACACTGAGTATCCTGCTTCTCTTAATGTATTAGTTAATTCGTTCACTTTTTCTTTACTATCTACTGAAAAAGCAATATGCGCATATCCTATTGTTTGTGTTTGTACTTTCTCGTCTATCCCTACCTGCTTCATAAGTTCTAGACGCGCACCGCCTTCAAAAGTTATGAAATAAGATTCAAACTGCTTTTTCGGATTGTGATATAAGCTATTTTCTTCACCACCGAAGTACTGTTTATAAAAATCACGCATTCTTTCTAAATCATTCACCCAAATTGCTACATGTTCAATTTTCATAATCGACACCTTTTCTTTTATGTTATTCAACTGGCAATTGGATGCTTCATTGCCAGTACATTTAATTTTCTTTATTTGTTCTCGTAATCATAAGATCAAGTCCAAGGCTTTTTAACCCATATAAATAATCTTCTTTCCAGTTGCTCACTGTTATTTTCGGAATATGTTCTGCCGGAATGTACTGCGGACAACTTTTTACAATCTGATCTATTACAATTTGGTTCACTTCATCATCACAGAAGATGAATCCATGAGGGTTAATAATAGCTATACATGTAGCTATTAAACGAGTAATAGCATCTATATTATATTCCTCTGGATTATTCGAATCTTCACTTCTCAAAGCTTGCAAGAAATTTTTATTATCGTACTGCGGGACGAAAGATATCTCTCCTGAGAAAAATGTGCTTCCGCGTACGACATCTCCATTTACCATAATCCCCGCACCTGGGCCATTTTGACCTGAATACAAATATACAAGAGAGGAATTTTCATTGTTTCCAGTATTTTTATGATAGCCGAGTACTGCAGCATTCATATCGTTTTCTATTACTACTGGTATAGAAAACAGTTCCTCCAAGTGACTTTTCAAATTAAAATTTTGGAACTTTTCATATCCAGGAATATAGAAAATACGCCCATTATCGACAGCACCAGGAACACCAATTGAGATTGAACTTATCTTTGGAAACGTAGCTATAAGACTTTCTATATGTTCTGTCAATACACTTAGACCCGTATCGATTAATGCACTTGAAGTACTGCCTTGTTCTTTTACTTCCCCTAAACAGTTAAAAATTGTATAGTTCGTCTCATTTTTTTCTAAAAATATCGCTAAACCTAACATATATTCTGGATTATATTCATATCGTTTTGCTCTTCTTCCACCACTTGAATCATCTAAACCGGCTAAAGTGACTTCACCGTCTTGTTTCATTTTTTCTATAAATTTACTTATCGTTGGAAAACTGATTTCTAATGTATTACTAAGTTCAACTTTCGTTGCACTACCTCGCTCTAGAAGAGCTGTACGAATGCCGCGAAGGATCGTCTCTTTAATCGATTTTTGAGTAACAAATTGTTCACTCAAATCGCTCACCACCTTAATCAACATACTTATTAAACACTTTTAATAAGTTGCGTTGACAATATATCATACATCATTTTCTAAAGCAATGAACACTCCCCCACTTAGCAAAGCTTGAAGTGGGGGTTTCTAACGTTTCGACCTAACGGACGATTAACGTCAGGGGAGTTAACACATTAGCGAGCTGTTTCACGCCTAACCCCTCTATCCCATTTGTCCATGCATTTGGGATTACCTTTCGTAAAATGTTAGCCGCAGCATTTACATCTGCATGAATTAAAGTTTTATTTGCTGAACGATATATGCCGCGCTTTATTCGTTTTCCTGAAAAAGTTGTATTTTGGTCATTTTCTCCATACGTTGGAATGAAGTCGTTATCCAGAAAACTTGCTTTCGATGTATATGATTCTTCAGTTACAACAACTTGAATGCCTACAGCATTTGCTTTGTATGTAATCATTTGAATCAGTAAATTATGCGGGATATGACAAAACGATTGGTTATTTCTTTTTCCCATATTCGTTTCTTGTTTCCAACTTTTGTTTTGACCAATAACGATTTTACAAACTTCTTCTTGAGCTAGTTTTACGATATGGTGACTAACTTTATGGAAGACGTCTTTTATTTTCAAGTAACGTTTTTGATGAAGTTTTTCTATCCTTTTAGAAGTAAAAGGTCCTTCATTCGTTTGTTTTCCATTTCTAAGAATGCTTGTAAAATGACTCTTCATTTTGTTGTAATATTGATTTATGCTTTTGATATGTTTGCCCTTAACAAGGACAGGTTTCATACCTGTGTTTGTTACGATGGTTGCAAGGTTATCAATCCCTAAATCAATACTCATATAACGAGCATTCTCTTCAATCATTTGTTGTTCAGAAGGAACATCAATTACCAATTCCACTACATATTCATTGTATTTTGGAATCACACGAACTTGTTTCAGTTTACCTTCAGTGAAACCTAGTTTCCCAATATTTAATTGCAATTTCGTCTTTGGAAACTTTAAAAATCTACCGTTTTTAATGATGCAATCTTGGTTTGTATACAGAATCTCTTTTTCAGAAGAACGAATATACTTTGGAATCCTAGGCGTTCCAGCATATTTGTTTGGATTCTTTTTATAGTCTTTTAAACTAGCAAAAAAAGATTTCCAATTTTGGAACAAACCCTTCATGATTGACTGGCTACATTGCGTAGGCAAAGCTCGATAATCATTTTGAATCATAGCCTTAAATAGTGCATCTAGAAAGTTGTAATCTACATAAGGTTTTTCAAAATTAGGTTCTGAAAACAAATTACATGTAATCTCTTTCTGTTCTTCTTTAGGCTTTAATTTCTCTTTTTCCAATTTCTTCTGATAGGCAAGAAGTTGTGTGTCATTCATCTTATCAATATTTTTATGAATATTATCCAGAACTTCTTTTTGCAAAGGCTGCAACTCTTTTTCTTGTGTTAATCCAGTGTACACCTGGCGTATATAAAAGTTTGTGGTGTTGTACATGTTCTTAGCGTTATGACAACATTCTTGAAAATAAGAATACATACGATGCCCTTTTTTAATCCAAATTTGAAGAGTTTTATAGTTTGACGGATTTTCCTTTGTCATTTTATTCACCTCCTTGTTAAGGATATTATAGCAAAACAGAACGTATGTTTCTATTGTTTTCTTGAAAATAAAATATTTCTTTCGATTCACCTCACCACCTTCACTTACGTTTAGAGGTGGGAGTCCTCTCGAAAGGCATGATAGAAACTTACAGCAAACGAGAAAACCGGCAAAACAAATACGAAAAAGAGCGTTTCAAGAAGTAAGTAATGTCTTCGTACGATTTTCCGTACTATTTTTCTTTATATGAAACATCTTTCACCTTTTCTATACGATACGACATCTGTTTATTCATGCACTCATAAAAAACGATTTCTATAAGTCTATCGTTTTAATAACTTTAGCTGGGTTTCCACCAACAACTACATTATTAGGTACATCTTTTGTCACAACTGCCCCTGAAGCAATTACAACATTATCTCCAATTGAAATACCAGGGTTAATAATAGCGCCTCCGCCAACCCAGACATTGTTACCTATCTTTACCGGTTTTCCATATTCTTTGCCAGAGTTTCGTTCCACCGGATGTAATGGATGAGTAGCAGTATAAATGTGAACACCAGGTGCAAACATACAATTATCACCGATTCGAACTTCACAAACGTCCAAAATCACACAATTGAAATTTGCGAAAAAGCTCTTTCCGACATGAATATTGTAGCCGTAATCACAACGAAAATCAGGATTAATTTGTGCTTTCCCATCAGTTGAAGAACCTAAAAGCTGATTTAATAACGTAAAACGCCTCTCATCTCCTGTCTCCATCGCCTCGTTATAAAGGCGTGTTAAACGTTTTGCCTCCACCCTATCAGCCACCAATTCTTCGTCATCCGCAATATACATTTCTCCTGCCACCATCTTTTCTTTCTCCGTTTTCATACATTCATCTCCTTTTTTATTGAATAGGGCCAACTTATTAAACACCTTTAATAAGTGACTTTAATTTTACTTATTAAACATGTTTAATAAGTAACCCTATATTAGCATATTTTTTCATATATGCAACTAATAAGTTCGGAAAAGAAGTGCGAACTCCTTACTTCACCTAATGATATTACTTGATGGCATTTAACTTATATCACGCACTATACATTGTTTTTCATTAAAACCGTTAAGACTCATCATTACATAAAATCCCCTCCTTTAGGCGCTCATGAGCACACCAATATGGAAATCAATTGTTAATAAAAAAGAGATTGACCCAAAAGTAGCTGAATAGCTACTTGGGTTAACCTCTTTTATTTATTATCTTTATTTAACTCTTCTACAATGTCCCTTTTTCCTATTCTATTAGCAAAAGGGATAAAAATAATAAGGACTATTCCGAACATCCCCGCTACTACCGTTACGATAAGTTTGAAATCAAAAAATAAAGGTGTACGATCTATTATACTTACCATATAGGTTAATAATATTCCTATAACAACCCCAAGTACTAATCCGATAAGTACATATAAATTAACTTGCGTCAAAATAACTTGTACAATCCCCTTTTTCTTAACTGTTATCGCTCGTAAAATAGCAAACTCTTTTCTTTTAGATTGAATATTATTTATAAGTGTATTACATACCCCTAATGTTACACTAAACAAAATTACTACAATAACAACGATGAATATAGACCACCTTTGCTGGAACATTAAATTAGATTGCTTTAACGATTGAGTATAACTACTTATTTTTAATTGTGGATATTGACCTTTCACTTTCTTTAATTGCTCCAACGTCTCTCTCTCATTATTTGAACTAATAAATGCACGCTCAAAAACTGTATAATCTTGTTTATATGTTACATTACTCCAATCCATAAGTACCGAAGGAGAATTCGGTAGCTCGTTAACAATTAATCCAACTTCTACCTTACCAGTCGGTCTAACTTTTTGTTCCTGTTCTGAAAATAGACCCAATTGAACGATATCCCCTACATGAAGTTTATATCGCCCCGCTAACTCTTCTGTAACAATTATACTATTCTCTAAATTTGCAGGTACTTCTGGCAGTAACCCTTGCTTTTCCATTTCCTTTACATCACCTAAATTATAGTCAAAAGTAATATATTTTTCACCTTGCTTTAATTCTGCCAGTGAGTTCGTACTAATCGTACTAGTTCCTTTTACACTACTTATTTCTTTAAATATATTTTGTATATGAGGTGAGGAAATTGTTGAATCATTATTCAAACGATTTTCCACAACAATATGTGTTGGAAATTCTCTTTTTAAATATCTTTCATTATTTTTTTGCATCGTTTTAAATATAGTGGAACCGAAGACAACTATCACCATCATTGTACTTATCATTAAGATAACAAATGTATTTTTTCTTACTTGCGGAATTACATTTTTAATAGCAACAAATGTATTCCTTCCAAATATTTTTTTCATTATAGGTAGACATGCTATTAATATCGAAGAGAGATAAGTCGGAAATAAAATATATACTCCTAAAACGAGAAATATAGCTCCTATTAATATCACTATTGCCTGCGTATCTCCCGTATTTGCTACAAACCCACCTAAAACAGTTAAAAATACGCTACTCATTAAAAGAAATTTCCCCATAATACTGCGTGTTTTTTTATTAGAAAAATCGGATTCTTCATTCTCCCGCATAAGCTTTACTGGCAATATTTTCGAACTTCTGTATGACGGATATAACATAAACAGTTCAATAAAAAAGATACTAAAAATCACTGTTACAATTGCTATTGTATAGTCAAAATTCATTGAATTAATTTGAAAAGCAAATACACGCTCTAGCCAACTTTGTAAAAAACGGTTACTTATTACAGCTAGTAACAAACCTAATATTCCACCAAAGAAATTGATTACACTACATTGAATAAATATAACTTTAAACATTTGTTTCGTTGTTGCTCCCATTGATCGCATAATAGCAAATTGACTTTTATATTTATATAAAAACACTTCAAAATTAGACACCAACAATAACGCAGTAATAATAAGTATTAATGTAGATAAAACGATTATAAAAATATGTAATGATGCTAAATTACTTTTTAAAAACTCGTCTTCCTCCGCAATATCGATTCTTAATTCTTTGTCTATTTTATGAATTTCACTAGACAATGCTAGTACATCTGCATTCTCTTTTGCTTTTATTAACAAATAAGTAGCTTCATTGTGTTTACCCGTTTTTTCATATACGTGCTGTTTCACCACACCTTCAGATAAAATAAGTATATCTGGAGCTAAACCTCCAGCTTCTATATCAGGCAACACTTCTTTTACTACATATGATTTATTTTCGATTTCAATCTTTTCCCCAACTTTTACTTGTAAAGTTTCTGCTAATCCATCATTTAATGTTACTTCTTCATTTGATATATTTTTAGAAAAGTGATATCGACTTTTAGATAATGAATCAATTTGAACACCTACTGTATAAATAGCTGAATTCAATTTATTTACTTGCAAATGATTTACTAATACTTTTGACATGTATTCAACATTTTCTTGTTCCTTAATATTTTGCAGTAAAGATTTATCCATCAACTTATTTTGATCAGGATTATATCCGACAGATAAATCCATATCTCCGTATACATTTTTCACTTCATTTATAACAGACTGTTTCGCATGACTCGAAAATACAATCATCGTAACAATTAGAGAAACAGCCAACATAACGCTAACGATAGAGGAAATAGCAGTGAATTTATTCGTCTTAAAAAAGCGTAAACTTAATCCTCGTACTGATTTTATCATTTTGATTTCTCCATTAATTTTCTGAATTTATCTAAAATAATATTCATATCATTTACTCCATGAGAACACGTATAATCATCAACCACTTCTCCATTATGAAAGAAGAGAACCCGATCTGCATACGTAGCAATGTGGGGATCATGAGTAACAAGAATCATACTTTGATTAAATTTTTGTTTCATATCGACTAGTACTCGTAAAATATCATTAGACGTATTGAAATCTAAATTTCCAGTAGGTTCATCTGCAAGAACAATTGGAGGAGATGTTATTAACGCCCTACCAATTGCAACACGTTGTTGTTGTCCCCCAGAAAGCTGCACTGGTTGATGATTTTTCCAATTTACTAAACCTAGAACATCTAATATTTTATTTGTTTTTTCTCGTATCTCCTCTTCTGAATCAGCTGATAATATGAGGGGTAACGCAATATTTTCTTCTACAGATAAATCCTTTAATAAATGAAATGACTGGAATATAAATCCTATGTTATCCCTTCTGTACTCTGTCGCATACGGTTCAATGAACATATTTTCAGGTACTTCACCATTTACATAGATAACCCCCTCATCAGGCTTATCTAGAGCACCAAGAGTGTTCAGTAATGTACTCTTTCCAGATCCACTCGTTCCCATTATGGCAATGAGTTCTCCTTTATTTAACTCCAAAGATACATTTTGTAAGGCTCTAACATTTGTATCTACACTCTCATATGTCTTACTTAAACCTTGAACTGCTAACACAATTTCACTCATCTTTATTCACCTCAACATGATTAAATGTTATTTCCTCCATTAGATTAACTTGAATTAAAATTTTTTCTTTTAGATTACTAGGTGGTACAATTTCTGTTCCTATTTGAACGAGTAACATTTTTAATTCGAGAATTGTAACCATTTTTATCCCTCCCTCAATCTATATTGGTAACAAATTAAAATTTCGTTCGATTTTTTTATAAAAAAATAAGGGAACGCTCAGCATCCCCTCTCAAATCCAATCCGTTTTTTAATTTCCGCTAAATTTACCCTCGCGATTTTTCTTGCTCGCTCAGCACCTTTTTCTAACGCTTCATATAATAAATTTGGTTCATTCATATACATAGTGTATTTCTCACGAGGTCCAGCTAACTCACGATCTACAACGCGAAACAACTCTTTTTTCACATCGCCCCATCCGATTCCAGTCTCATATTTTTCACGCATCGACTGTATTTCAGCCTCTGTCGCAAATTCTTTATAAATTGTAAATAAGATTTCTAGTTCTTTCGGTTCATTTGGAAGTGAAGAATCTGTTTTGATTTTAAATATTAACTTTCGTAGTTTTGCTTGCTCTGCAAATAATGGGATCACATTTCCGTAACTTTTACTCATCTTCCTTCCGTCAAGACCAGGTAAAATAGCTCCTTCTTCTTGTATGACATACTCTGGAAGTGTAAATGTCGTGCCAAATGTATGATTAAAATAAGTCGCAATATCACGCGCAATTTCAATATGCTGAATTTGGTCTTTTCCAACTGGTACATGAGTAGCTTGAAATAATAATATGTCAGCTGCCATTAAAATCGGGTACGTGTATAACCCCATATTCACTCCCGCATCGACCTCTAACCCTGCTTCTTTATTTTGCTCCACCTTCGCTTTATACGCATGAGCACGGTTCATAAGACCTTTCGGAGTTAGGCAAGCTAAAATCCAAGCTAATTCTAGAATCTCCGGCACTTCTGTTTGCCGATAAAAAATAACATCTTCTCCAAGTCCAAGCGATAACCAAGTAGCTGCTACCTCTTTCGTATAACTGCTGAACTTCTCTGTATCATGAACAGCATTTAATGCATGATAATCAGCTATAAAGTACAATGCTTTTCCTTCATTATTCTTTGACATTTGTAATGCAGGTTTAATCGCACCAATATAATTTCCTAAATGCGGATAACCTGTCGGCTTAATTCCTGTTAACATTATTTTCTCACTCACACTAACTCCTCCTTTCTCAAAATAAAAAGAGCCTCTCATCCTTAAAAAAGGACGAGAGACTCCCGCGGTACCACCTTAATTAGCTATCATTATAGCTCACTTCAACTTCTTAACGTGAAGTAACCGTCTTTACCTACTCATTTCAGTTAGAAGCTCCAGAGCCCATTCCATATTCATCCCTTACTGATTTCCACCACACATCAGCTCTCTAAAAAGTTTCGAATATGTACTCTTCTCTTTCATTGCTTTTTCGTTATTTTTTACAGTTTATCACATTTCACTTCCAAATAAACCCTAATTTTCTATTTTATATAGCAGGAATTTCCACTTCAATTGTCTAATGTTATATAGGTTTGCAGAAATATTCGAAACAACTTTGGAGGTTTTTTCATGGTAAAATATATAGCAATTTTAGGTTCAACAGGATCCATCGGCACATCTGCATTAGATGTCGTTTCAGCTCATCCTGAACATTTTAAAATCGTTGGTTTAACCGCAAATTATAATATCGATCTTCTTGAGCAACAAATCAAAACGTTTCAACCTCGTATTGTAAGCGTTGCGACAAAAGACTTAGCAGACAAGCTTCGTACGCGTATTTCAGCAAATACAAAAATCACACACGGGACTGATGGCTTAATTGCAGTAGCTACTCACCCTGATTCAAATCTTGTATTAAGCTCTGTTGTAGGTGTTTCAGGATTACTCCCAACAATTGAAGCATTAAAAGCGAAGAAAGATATCGCTATTGCTAATAAAGAAACTTTGGTTGCAGCTGGACATATCGTAACTGAACTAGCGAAACAAAACGGATGTCGCTTAATTCCAGTAGATAGTGAGCATTCAGCTATTTTCCAATGTTTAAACGGAGAAAATAATAAAGAGATTGAGAAGTTAATTGTAACAGCTTCCGGTGGTGCTTTTCGTGATAAAACACGTGAAGAAATGCAAACATTACAAGCTAAGGACGCTTTAAAACATCCAAACTGGTTAATGGGTGCAAAACTAACGATTGATTCTGCCACATTAATGAATAAAGGCTTTGAAGTAATGGAAGCGAGATGGCTATTTGATATTCCGTATGAAAAAATTGATGTAATGATTCATAAAGAAAGTATCATTCATTCTTTAGTAGAATTTATTGATGGATCAGTTATGGCACAGCTCGGTGCTCCTGATATGAGAATGCCGATTCAATATGCGTTTCACTATCCTACTCGGCTACCTTCTTCCTATGAAAAATTAAATTTATTAGAAATCGGTAGTTTACATTTTAAAAAACCAGATTTAGAGAAGTTCCCTTGTCTACAATACGCATATGAATGTGGCAAAATCGGTGGTACTACTCCCGCTGTATTAAATGCAGCAAATGAAATTGCGAATGCACTATACTTAAAAAATGAAATTGCCTTTTTCGATATTGAAAAAACAATTTACAAAACAGTTGAAGCTCATCATAATGTAAAAGATCCTTCACTTGATGCTATATTGGAAGCGGATCAATGGGCACGCCAATATGCAAATGAATTGTTAATAAAAAAGAGCTAAAACAGTTCCCACTGTTTTAGCTCTTTTTTTCATGTATTCAACTTAACAAATCTATAACCGTGTGTAACTAACACTTTTAATATCGCATATCCTGGAATGGCTAAAATAATGCCCATAATCCCGAATAAGTTTCCGGCAGTTAAAATGATAAATATGATTGTAATTGGGTGAATATCTAACTTCTTACCCATAACTTGCGGAGAAATAAATTTACCTTCTGCTAATTGTACAACCATCATTACAATAATTACCTTTAAAACCATCCCTGGCGAATCAATAAACGCAATAATTAACGCTGGTGTAATTGCGATAATTGGTCCTACGTACGGAACGATATTTACAATCATCGCTAAAATAGCGAGTAGTACTGCATATTTAATACCGATAATAAGGTAACCGATTAATAGCATAATACCGATAAACAAGCTAACTATAATTTGCCCTCTAATGTACGAACTAATCGCATAATGCATATCATCTAGTATTCTCATTGCTGCTGGTTGTCTTTGCTCTGAAATAAACTTTAAAAAGTGATTCGGCAATTGCTCACCATCTTTTAAAAGATAGAACAATATAAATGGAACCATTACAAATGTTAAAACAACCTCTGTAACAGTACTCAAAAATCCAGTTACATTCCCAGTTACTGATGATAATGACTTTGTAAAATCAACTGTGTATTCTTTTACCATATTCGCAACATTAATATTTAAATTCTCTTGAATTTTACCGAGTAAATTACTTTCCCCGAATCTACGTGCTGCTTGTTCAATCTCATGGCCAAAATACGGTAAGTTATCAATTAATGCATCAATTTGATCTTTAATAATAGGGATAACCGTTACAACTAAAAATACAAATAATCCTAGTACGATTAAATATATGGAAGCTATCGATACGATTCTTGAAACACCTTTCTTTTCTAAAAGCGAAACGAATGGATGTAAAATATAGAATAGCACGCCTGCTAATAGTACTGGGAAGAAAATTGTTTTTAAAAATACGATAAACGGTGTAAAAACAAATGATATTTTTGTTAGCAATAAAATATTAATGAACAATAACGCAAATCCAAGTAATACCGCCAAATAATTTTGTTCTCTAAAAAACTTTCTTAACTTATCTCTTTTTCTTATATTTATTTTCTCCAATGAAACCACCTCTTCGAATGATGAAAAGCCCTTATTCAGGGCTCTTCATCATAATCTATATATCTATTTCTTTGCAGCTTTCACTACAAATGATACAATAAAAATTAACACGATTGCACCTAATAATGCTGGCACGACATGAATCCCACCAAATGATGGCCCAAAGGATCCAAATAATCTACCACCTAACGAAGCACCTAATAAACCTGCGATAATATTTCCGAACATACCACCTGGGAAATTTTTACCTGTTATAGAACTAGCAATTGCACCTATAATAGCACCAACTATTAATGTGATAATCCATCCCATTTTTAGTCCTCCATTTCTATTATAGTTTGTATGATTTAATACAAACATATGTATTTATCATTGCTAATCATATTTCACTATAGAAATATATTTACTACTATTTTACATATGGAGATACATATATTATATGCAAAAAAGAAAAATATTGTCAAACTCACCCATAAAGCAATTATATTCATATACCATATTTAAAGGAGGCTTCATTATCTATGATTCTTAAGTTAAATTCCACTTCTTTTGAAGTAGCAACATCCATTTTACAGGTTCAAATTCCAGCTTATAAAGTTGAAGCAGACTATTTAAATAGTACTGCCATACCTCGTTTATATGATACTGTAAACGATATTCAAAGTTGTGTTGAAACATTCTATGGATATTTTTCTGAAAATAAACTTGTCGGTTTTATTTCTATTGTACAAGAAGAAAAATTAATCGATATCCACAGGTTAGTTGTATCGCCCGATTTTTTCCAAAAAGGAATCGCAACGAAACTCCTAATTTATATATTTAACATGTTCCCTTCTTCTATGACATATATTGTACAAACGGGTAAAGCGAATACCCCTGCTATTACTTTATATAAAAAACACGGATTCATTACAGTATCAGATACAATACTTCCTGACGGTATGATTCTTACGCAATTAAAAAAGACAGAATACACAAAATAATTTGACTTGTTCGCTCCTTTATGTTATTTTTTACTTTATAAAACCTTTTGCTGAGTCCAAATTTTGGAGCGGGGGAACCAATTTTGTAGCTATGCTACTTGGGGCGAATCTTTTTTAAGTAGGGAAACTCTCACTTCCCGAGTCCGACAGCTAACCTCGTAAGCGTAATGGGAGAGGAAGGTGTTTTTTGCCTATGTTACACATTTTGCCTCCTTAATTATAAATATGGGATCGATATCAAATAGTAACCTATATTTATAGAAAAGGAGAATGTATTATGTTACGTTTATCTGATCACGCAATAAAAATGATGGAGCAAAGACTTCGATTAGAACAACACCGCACATATCAAGCAAATAAAGTTGTAGATAACTTACATCACAAATACTTCTTTCAACATATTTTTCAACCAAAAAGATAAAGAAAATATTTATTTAATATTAAAAAACACAAGGTGCGTCTTACAAAGACATTCCTTGTGTTTTTTATATTCTTTATAAAATTCTCACTACATTTAAACTTGCTGTAATCGCACCTGCTATAGTAGTCACATGCCCTACACCTAACGGGCCATTTTGTAATATTAATGTTGAATTAGCACTCGTCACATTCACAAGAAGTGTATTTGAAATGGCTGGTTCGATTACGACAGTTGATGTCGTTACGTTTTGTATAAAACTTCCTGTTAGTTGCGTTCCATTTAATAGCAATCTAACAGATACTGTCTCATTCCCCCCATTTGCATCCCCTTGAAAATAGTAGCTTACTAAATATATTCCTGGCGTCGCTACTGTGACTGTCGTAGCACTAGTTAAAGATACACCAGTGCCATATACAGTGGACCCTGAATTAATTGGAATGTTGGCATTTGCAGCAATTGTACTTGTTGATGTAGAAAAGAAATATCCGCCACCTGTCGATATAGCAGATGATCCTGTTGCTCCTGTCAAGCCAGTTGGACCCGTGGCACCTGTTGGACCCGTTTCCCCCGTTCCCCCTGTTGCTCCAGTTATTCCTTGTATGCCTTGTATTCCGGTCGGTCCAGTTGCACCCGTCGCTCCCGTCGGGCCGGTTGCTCCGGTTGCTCCTGTCACACCCTGTGGACCTTGGATTCCTTGTGGACCGGTTGGACCCGTCGCTCCCGTCGGGCCGGTTGCACCAGTTGGACCTGTTATCCCTTGTGGTCCTTGGATTCCTTGTGGACCTTGTGAGCCCGTTGCTCCTGTCTCTCCAGTTGCTCCCGTCTGCCCTGTTACTCCTTGTGGTCCTTGAATTCCTTGGGGACCTTGAGGCCCCGTTACTCCAGTCGAACCTGTTACTCCGGTTGGACCGGTTGGGCCCGACTGACCGGTTATTCCTTGTAGACCTTGAGGGCCGGTTGGACCAGTTGGGCCTTGGGAACCTTGCACGCCTTGTATCCCCTGTATTCCTTGGGGACCGGTTGGACCAATTGGACCTTGGATTCCCTGTATTCCTTGAGGCCCCGTTGCCCCCGTCTGGCCGGTTGGGCCTTGTGGACCTTGCACTCCTTGTATGCCTTGAGGACCGGTTGGGCCTATACTTCCTTGTGGTCCCTGAATACCTTGTATTCCTTGAGGACCAGTTGGACCTGTTATGCCACTCGGACCTTGTACGCCTTGCACTCCTTGAGGACCGGTTGGACCACTCGGACCTTGGATTCCTTGTAGCCCCTGTAAACCAGTTGGACCGGTCGCTCCCCTTACTCCTTGCTCACCTTGTATGCCTTGTATCCCTTGAGGGCCGGTTGGACCGATTGGTCCCTGTGCTCCTTGCACTCCTTGCGGGCCGATTGGGCCGGTTGCTCCTACCGGCCCCTGTATCCCTTGTAAACCTTGTAGACCGGTTGGACCTGTTACTCCCATTACACCTTGAGGTCCTTGAATACCTTGATCACCCGTTGGACCAGTTGCCCCCATTGGTCCCTGTACTCCTTGCACTCCTGTTAAACCTGTTGCTCCTGTTGGTCCCTGTACTCCTTGCACTCCTTGGATTCCAGTTGCTCCAGTTGCTCCGGTCGCCCCTGTTGCCCCTGTTGCTCCCGTCGGACCTGTTGGGCCCCCTGGTGATCCTGCTGGACCTGTTGGACCTGTTGGGCCTCCCGGTGGCCCCGTTGGACCTGTTGCTCCCGTCGGACCTGTTGCAGAACCAGTCGGACCAGTTATCCCAGTTGCTCCTGTCGGGCCTGTTGGACCGGGATCACCTTGTAAACCAGTTGGGCCTGTTGGACCGATTTCACCTTGCACTCCTTGAATTCCTTGAGATCCTGTTGGACCGACCTGCCCCATCTCACCTTGTGGACCTTGTAAACCTTGGACCCCAGTTACCCCTGTTGGTCCCATTGGACCTTGTTCTCCTTGAATTCCTTGAGATCCTGTTGGACCTGTCGGGCCAATTGGTCCCTGAATACCTTGTATACCTATTACCCCTTGTAAACCACTACTCCCTAAATTCCCTTGAACACCTTGTATACCCGTATTTCCAGTTGGTCCCGTTGGACCGATTTCACCTTGTACTCCTTGTATACCTTGTATTCCTGTTGGACCTGTTAACCCGATTTCACCTTGCATTCCTTGTATACCTTGTATTCCTGTTGGGCCTGTTGGACCTATTGGGCCAGGAATTCCTTGTATCCCTTGAATACCAGTTGGACCAGTCGGACCTCTTTCACCTTGAATTCCTTGAACACCTTGTATTCCCTGTGGCCCTCGTTCTCCCATAGGTCCTTGATTACCTTGAGAACCTTGTGGTCCAGTTAAACCCGTTGGGCCTGTTGGACCATTTTCTCCCTGCACCCCTTGCACTCCTTGTATTCCTTGAGGACCAGTTGGACCGATTGGACCTTGTACGCCTTGTATTCCTTGTGGTCCAGTCGGTCCACCTAAAGCACCGGTTGGACCGGTTGGTCCAGTGGGCCCCGTAATACCTGGCGGTGGAAAAGGAATAGGTGCTTGAAACTTACTACACTTATCTTGATTCTTCACAAGCATCTCCTCCCGTTTGTAACGCATCAAACTATTTGTAATATGTTTAAGCTAGCTGTTATTACTCCTGCTAATGTCGTTACATGCCCAATAGCTAATGGACCATTTTGTAATGACAAGGTGGAATTTGAAGAAGTAACTTGAATTATCATCGTATTAGAAATCGCTGGTTCCAATAAAAAACCTGCTGTAACATAAAAAATAAAACTCCCTGCGACTTGTGTTCCGTTTAACGTCAGCCTTACTGAAATCGTTTCATTCCCACTAGTTGGATCACCTTGAAAATAATAACTTACTAAATATATTCCCGGCGTACTCAACGTTACAGTTGTTGCACTTGTTAAACTAATTCCTGATCCAAAAATTGTAGAACCAGAATTGATTGGTATTAGCGCATTCGCTGCAATTGCACTCGTTGCAGTGGAAAAGAAATAACCGCCCCCACTAGGTAAACCAGTCGCTCCAGTCGCTCCTACTATTCCCGAGAAGCCTATTGCTCCTACGCTACCAGTTGCACCTGTAGGTCCAACCGCTCCGTTTTGCCCCTGACTACCTTGCGCTCCAACTGGTCCTATACTACCACTAGCACCTGTCACTCCACTTGCTCCAGTTGGGCCTTGCAAACCTTGAACTCCTTGTATACCTTGTATTCCTTGCGGACCCGTTGCACCTGTATTGCCTGTCGTTCCCGTTATTCCTTGTATTCCCGTAATCCCTTGCTCTCCTTGCACTCCTTGTGGTCCAGTTGCCCCGGTTGCTCCAGTAGCCCCAGTTTCACCCGTTGCACCTGTAATTCCAACATTTCCTTGTGGACCTTGGGGCCCTTGACTACCTTGTGCCCCTTGGACTCCTTGAAGTCCTGTTATACCAATTTCCCCTGTATTTCCTTGGGGGCCTCTAATTCCTTGTGCTCCTGTTGGACCGATAATTCCTTGCACACCTTGTATTCCTTGCACTCCTTGAGCTCCTGCTGGACCCGTTATTCCTTGTATTCCTTGAGGACCTTGCAAACCAATAGCTCCAGTCGGTCCTATTATTCCTTGCACTCCTTGAGAACCTTGGGCACCTTGTGTACCTGTTAATCCGGTAGTCCCTTGTATCCCTTGAACCCCTTGAGGACCTTGTGTTCCAGCTGCTCCTGCTTCCCCTTGAATTCCTTGTACGCCTTGGATTCCTTGTGCTCCAGCAGGACCGGTTGCTCCTCGGATTCCTTGTGCACCTTGAGTTCCTTCCGCTCCTGTAACACCAACTGGACCGGATACGCCTTGTATTCCCACCATTCCTTGTGCACCTGTTGGACCTATTACACCTTGAATACCTTGAATACCTTTAGGACCTTCTGCACCAGTTGGACCAGTTACTCCCAGCGGACCTTGTATTCCTTGAGAACCTTCTGCACCAGTTGGACCTATTATACCTTGGTTACCTTGAGGACCTTGTGCACCTTGTACTCCAACTGCTCCAACTACACCTTGGGAACCTTGCGCTCCCCTTACACCTTGATGACCTGTTGGACCGGTTATACCTTGCACTCCTTGCGCTCCAATTGGACCTATCTCTCCGCTTACACCTGTTGAACCAGTCGCTCCCGTTGGACCTGTTGGACCTCCTGGTGGACCTGGTGGACCTGATGGACCAGTCACTCCACTAGATGGACCAATTGGACCGGTTGTTCCCGTCGGACCGCCCGGTGGTCCTTCTAAGCCTTGAATACCGATACTACCCGTCGCTCCCGTTATACCTCTTATTCCCTTTATCCCTTGAAAGCCTGTTGCTCCCGTTATACCTTGTATTCCTTGCACACCTTGTGGGCCTTGTAAACCTATTGCACCTGTTATCCCCTTTATTCCACTTATCCCTTGAGCACCTTGTATTCCAGTAGAACCAGTTGGACCCACTTCACCTTGTATTCCTTGAGCTCCTTGTGGCCCTTCCTCTCCAGTAATTCCTTGTATCCCTTGGAGGCCGTCTTCTCCTTGTATACCAATAGCCCCTTGCTCTCCTTGTATTCCTTGAACACCTTGAGGACCTTGTGGACCAGTTACACCCGAGACTCCAGTTATGCCTCTCTCTCCCTGCATTCCTTGTGCTCCCGTTTGTCCTCGCTCACCTATTTCCCCTTGTATTCCTTGTGTGCCTTGTATACCTTGACTACCAGCAGGACCCGTAGCTCCTTGTATTCCTTCTAATCCTTGTACTCCAATATCACCAATTAAACCTTGGTTTCCAATTAATCCTTGAGCACCTTGGAGACCAGTTGGGCCAGTTATACCTTGCTCTCCTGTATCACCAATAGCTCCTTGTATTCCTTGTGCTCCTGTTGTCCCTCGGGGACCTTGTATCCCCCTGATACCTTGAGGACCTTGGGGCCCAGTTGCTCCCGTCGGTCCAGTCACCCCTGTAGGACCAACAGGACCTTCATGCCCTCCAGTTGGACCGATTGGACCACTATTACCTGTCGGACCAGTTGCTCCTATAAGTGGAAGAGGCAGTGCCACTCCGAATTTTTTGCAATTTCTATGATGACGCACAACAATCCCCCTCCCCAAAAATAATTACACTTTTTATATGAAATGCATTTTTATAACAAAAGTACACATTTAACCTCAATTTTATTAAAATAAAGAAGCCTATCATTTGTTTGAAATGATAGGCTTCTTTTATAAAAACAGTTTACTTTCTAGCTTTCATAATAAAAGTAGTTGGCACCATCCTAGCTTTATATAAAGAATAATATTTCGTAGACAGCTCAGTTAGTTCTTCATCAAACGAGCTCGATGGTTCAGGCTCTTCTATTCTCTCAATTTTAAATCCCGCTCTATTTAACTCATTTATGTATGTACTTATTTTTCTCTTATATAATGTCGCTTGTACATTTTCTCCTTTAAATGTTTCAAACGTAATGGGCGTTTCCTCATGATAAGAAGACTTTATAGCAACTTCTTCCGTACCATACTGTAAGTTTGAATATACTGGGTGCTCCCAACTAAAAATAAAACTTCCCCCTGGCTTTACATATGAATAAATCAGTTCCAACGTTTTTCTTAAATCCGAAGTCCAACCTAATGCATAAATGGAATATACAATATCAAAATATCCTTTCGGAATATCTCCTTCTTCTTCCATTGCTCCGCATACTAACTTTGGATTCCAATCCTTTAACGTCTTATTCGCTATTTCAATTTGTGTACTCGAAAGATCAAGCCCCCATAATTCCTCTGCCCCTTGTTCCGCCATATATTGCAACGAATGCCCACTTCCACAGCCAATATCAAGAACCTTTTTCTTTCTGATTGAATCGAACAAACGAATCTCATCTTCAGACGCCGTATACGGACCATATTTAGGTAAACAATCCACTTGAAAGAAATAAGGTGCAACTGTATCCCAACACTTTTTATTTAAAGCTAACATTTGCGTACCTTTCATATTCTACATTCCCCCATCCATTTTTCTTTCTCTAATATTAATTACATATCATAACCAGATCGCCCTTTTCTCTTCGCCCGGTAGTTTTTCACTTTCGCAATCGTACCGCATGCTCTTCCTCCTTCTTCTCCAGCATACATGCCGCACCATCTTTTACTTCCATTTCGCGAATGATCATAAAATACCCAGCGACAATCTGGACATGCTTTTAACCTTCCCCACACATTTTCTTGAATTGACATTAACACAATGCTTAACACTTTTGTATACACATTCTCTTCATATACCGGTTCATATGTAATACCTTTCATATCATCCTTTATATGTACATGAAATGGGTATTTCTCTAACCATTTTTGCAATGATCCTTCGCCTTCAATTGTCATCCGAATATCTTCCCGAAAACCTCTTAATTCCTCTATTGTATGAAATGGAAACTCTTCATCAAAATATTCTTTCATAAAGAGCTTTATGTCTTCTTCTGTTTGCAGCAAATCAATTGGCTCTCTCGTATCGTTTGGTATTCTCCATGTATTTAAAAATTCCCGAATATATTCTAGTTCATTTGGAGCGTTTTGATTCAATTCGATCCACCTTCTTCTTAAAATTTACTTTTTTCTGACTTTATGTATAATTATAGTATAAAATAGTTAACCATCAAATAATTTTACTGGTTACATAATTAGGAGGATTTCTATGAAAAGTTTCTCAACACCGATACGTTTCATGCTTATTTCTTCATTTTTTATGTCTTTTGGGTATTTTGCAGTATACGCATTTTTAGCTATTTATCTATTAACCTTTCTTCATTTTTCTGCTGTCCAAGTAGGAACAGTGTTGACGGTTATGACAATTACATCACGAGTTATCCCATTATTCTCAGGGTTAATTGCTGACAAAATAGGCTATATCATTATGATGATAGCCGGTTTATTTTTGAGAGGAATCGGATTTATCGCTTTAGGAATATGCTCTGATTTCTATACAATTTCTATTTCTTCTGCACTTATTGGCTTCGGAACTGCATTTTACGAACCTGCTACGCGCGCCATATTCGGTTCACAACCAGCTCATTTGAGAAAAAATTTATTTACATATTTAAACCTTAGCTTTAATTGCGGTGCAATAATCGGACCAATTGCAGGAGGGTTCTTACTCTTACTTGATCCAATCTATGCCTTCTCTCTAACAGGATCACTTATGCTGTTATTCGCTTTTATCTTTTACTTACTTAAAAATCACTTCCAAGTCACTACTGAAAACACGTCTATTACATTAGGAATACAGGCCATCTTACAAAACAAGTCTTTCCTTCTGTTTTCCTTTATCATGATTTTCTTCTACATTATGTTTACTCAGCTTACTGTCGCACTTCCACTTCATATGAAAAACATTAGTAATAGCAATCAACTTGCTACACTCGTTATTACGATAAATGCGATAACAGGCGTCATATTTATGGTATTATTCCGAAAATTATTCCACAAATACAACACACTTTCGATTATTAAATACGGTGTTTTATTAATGAGTATTTCCTTTTTACTCATTCCTTTATTTCAACACCCATATTGGCTCTTTATTTGTGTAATTTTATTTACAATCGGTGAAACACTCGTATTACCTAACGCTGATATCGCTATTGCAAATTACAGTAATGAATCATATACAGCCACTTTCTTCGGATTTTATCAACTATCACTCGCATTTGGCTTTATCATCGGTAATTATACCGGTACATCTTTTACAGCCAACTCAAGCGGAATGTATACACCATGGCTTATTTTCGCTGGAATAGGACTTATTGGTTTTATTTCATTACATATTTTAAATATGAAAAAGGATTTCCTAAAGAAGATATAGGCCTACTGTAAAAATACTAATTTACGGCAATAAGTAAACTTTCATTCTCCCTTAAATTGGATATACATCCTGTTTCATTTTACATATTATGGTACAATTAAGAGGGTACTAACTAAACATTTACGCTCCACACTAGTAATCTAGCAATACCAAAATCAAAAATCACATGGAATTGAGG
The DNA here is from genome assembly GCF_022748145.1 of Bacillus sp. CCB-MMP212. Taxonomy (NCBI): domain Bacteria; kingdom Bacillati; phylum Bacillota; class Bacilli; order Caryophanales; family Bacillaceae; genus Bacillus; species Bacillus sp. CCB-MMP212. The sequence continues at coordinate 174,617 of NZ_JALDQE010000006.1, read as the reverse complement.
GATGTTATGAAACAGAAATTAGCTGTTCTTCTATTCACTGGAATCATATTATCAGGATGTTCAACTATAACAGAGAATTCTTTAGAAAGCGGGAAAGGCAGTATGGAATTATTAACACCAACGATTACAGCAAAAGATAATGAATTAGAAATTAAAACTAAAGGCATTGATGAAAATAAAGTAACTTTTATTTATGTTGCTAATAAAAAAGTGTTGGAACAAAAACTAAAAAATGGTGAATCCTACAAACTTAACATTAAAGATATCGAACACGCTCATAGGACGGACTACAAACCAAAAGTTCAACTTTTACAAACGAAAGACGATGATGATGATGGAGAAATAGTAACCTTCAAACAAGTTAGATATACAGTTAAAAACTGATTTTAAAGTTGTTTCATTATAAATGTAACAAAAGAAAATATACTTTTAACAGTAGATAAATGTAGGGGGTGCTAACATGAAAAAACGATGGATTTCTTGGTGGATTGGTAACATATTTTGGATTATCGTTTTTGGAATATGGGCCGCTATTATTTGGCTACGAAATGTTGATGGTGCTGGTGTTATTCAAACACCTGAAATTAAATCAATATCACTTATCGTTTTATTAATCACGTTTATCATACCGGTATTTTTTCAAATTATATGGCTAATCATTAATTTGAGAATGAGTAAAAAACATAATTATACGATTTAGTTTTTTTGAATTAATAGATGAATATTTTTCATAAAAAAAGAGAGGAATCTACATCAAAATAGATTCCTCCCTTTTACATTTGGACTTATACTGCGCTTTTAATGCAGCACTATTCCTCTTTTTTACGATGCATGTTCATCTTTCTTCTTCATTAACGCTCTTTTCTTCATCGCCTTCGTTAAATATCCACCTTTAAACGAACGAATTTCATACGAAGACATAAACGCTTTCGGTGCAATTTCATTAATGATTTCTAAAAGCTCTTTCTCTCTAGATCGCTTTGCGACGATATCTAAGCGATAACGTATAGAATTAATACCTTCGCCTTCAAATACTGTAACGCCAAATCCAGAGTGACGTAACTCATCTACTAATTCATTACAACGGTCTAGTAAACTAACTTGATACGTAATATAACCAATTGCTAATTTATTCTCTATATAACCGCCTAATAACAGTCCCGCACTAAAGCCAATGACATAGGCAACGATGTTCATCCAATTTGATAAATCTTGAAACACAATACCTAAACTGACAATGTAAATAGCTCCTTCTAACAATCCAACACCAGCAGCGGATCTTGTTTGATTCTTTACAAGCAAAATCGTACGGATTGTTAAAATTGGAACGTAAATAATTTGAAGCACAAAAATAAGTAGCGCTTGTAACATTGGTATCCACCTCTTTCAAAAAGTCTTTTGTCATAATAACATACATAACCTTTAGAAATCGATGGGTTTTTTAAAATTTTTTTATTATTTTTCATACTATTGAAAAACGCAAAAAAGAAGCGTATTATATTTGTCGTTAATTTGATTACTTGTATAATATCGCTAAACTAAAAAAGGAACCCGATTAGGTCCCTTTCATCATAGCTCTATATTTTTCGAAGCATGTTCCCTTTGCTTCTCTTCTTCTTTCACTAATTGCATATTTGCATAAGCTAAATTTGCAATCATTAAAAAGTGACCACCTAAAATACCTGTACCGAATGCCCACATTTCCATTTCATGCTCAATTTCATACATGATGATAGCTCCTAAAATAGCAGCTGCAAATCGGTTTAAAACTCCTAATCCAGGAGCCTTTTCCTTCATTACGATACTTTTCCCGAGTTTTTCCACTCTACGAGCTAATAACCAAAGACAATAGGCGCTTACTGCTAATCCAATACCGAACCCTGTCACTTGTTTTCCAAACGGAGTAATCGTCCACATAAGTAGTAAACCACTAAAGATCACATACAATTGTAATCGATATACACGTAAGGCTTCTTGAATCAAAATATCCGCTCCTAAGTTCTCATTTTTTGTACTTTAGAAGAAAAGCAGCAACTTACACAGTTGCTGCTTTCTCTTCTTCTTGTTCTTGTTCCATCTTACGAATTTCAACACGTTTAATTTGGTAAGCGTCTTTTTCTAACACTTTAAATTCATAACCTTCTGCCTCAACGTGTTGTCCTTCTTCGATTTCATGATTTTGCATCATAATCCATCCACCGATTGTATCCACATCATCTTCTTCGATGTGTAATCCAAATAAATCTTTCACTTCTGAGATAAGCACTTTTCCATCAACAATGATATGTTGCTCGTTCACATGTTGAATTGGCGGTGCTTCATCTTCATCATATTCGTCACGAATTTCGCCGACGATTTCCTCCAAGATATCTTCAAGCGTTACAATTCCGGCTGTTCCTCCGTACTCATCATATAAAACAGCCATCGGAATTCGCTTCTTCTGCATTTGAAGTAATAAATCGTGAATTGGAGTCGTTTCCATCACTTCAATAATCGGACGCATATACGAGCGAATAGATGATAAATCTTTTTGATCCTCGGTCATATATCGAATAAAGAAATCTTTTACGTTGACCATACCGATAATATCATCTTTATCTTCTCCAAAAATCGGATAACGTGTGTATCGCTCATTTTGGATTACTTTCATGTGTTCTTCTACTGAATCTTCCAGGTAGAAACCAACGATTTCTGTTCGCGGTACCATAATCTCTTTTGCAATACGATTATCAAATTCAAAAATGTTATTTACATACTTGTATTCAGCTTGATTAATTTCGCCACTTTCATAGCTATCTGAAAGGATAAGACGTAATTCTTCTTCTGTATGAGCTACTTCATGTTCTGAAGCTGGCTTTAAACCAAATAAACCAGTTATCACACGAGCTGAACCGTTCAATACCCAAATAAATGGATACATTACTTTATAGAACATCATTAATGGACCTGCCAATAATAACGTTACCCTTTCAGCCTTTTGAATTGCCATCGTTTTTGGAGCTAATTCTCCTACTACAACGTGTAAATACGTCATAATCATAAAAGCAAGACCAAATGTTAATACTGATGAAATAGAAGGATTTAAGTTCCATTTCTCAAATAACGGGTGTAATAACTTTTCAATTGTCGGTTCACCTAACCAACCTAATCCCATAGCTGTAACTGTAATACCTAATTGACAAGCAGATAAATATTCATCTAAATTTGTTGTTACCTTTTTCGCTGCTAAAGCACCGCGTTTTCCTTCTGCAACAAGCTGATCGATACGGCTTGAACGTATCTTTACAATCGCAAACTCTGCTGCTACGAAAAATCCAGTAAATGCGATTAAAATCGCAACCATGACTAAATTAAATATTTCCAATGAATCCCCTTAGTTAAAAAACTAAGGTGTCCACCTCCTGTATACTATAATGTTTTCTTATTTGTTTGTTAGAAAACATAGCCCGATACAAAAATTAAAGAGGTCGGATTTCACTTATTCTATAATAATAGAGCAAGTGTCTGTATTAAAGCTGTCGTTTGACCTGATAAAGATTTCGATATTTTTTCACGTTGTGAATCAGTCAATTCATCTAAAAGCGGTTTTAACTCAGTAAGCTCCACTTCTAATCGATGAATATGGTCTGTCACTTCATTCACTTGTTTCGAAACGTGTTCATTGATACCGAGCAGCTTCTTCTTCTCCTCGATTTTCTCTTTAATCTCACAAAGCGGCATATGCATTTCTTTGCACTTCTCAATAAATTGTAATGTCTCAAATGCTGTTTCGTCGTAATAGCGATAATTAGATTGAGATCGCTCCGCTTTTAAGATACCTAGATTCGTATAATAATCAATCGTTCGTTTCGACACGTGAGCCATGAGAGCCAACTGTCCGATTCGATACACCTTCCCAACGATCTTCCCCCCCTGTTTATATTACTTACATCATACAACACATAAACTGTACAGTCAAACGTGACGGTTTATTATTCACAATTTATACAAAATTTCAATCTCATCCTATGATTATTCAATACGAGTAATCTACACTTATGCAATAAAATCACTAAACTATTACCTAATCACTACATTGTCTGCCCTTTTTAACCTTTCTTATTTAAAAGCATATCCTACTAATAACGATTGCTTGTATAGGAGGGAATTAACATGAAAAAGACAATCATTTCTCATTTTTATAATGAAGAATACCTACTTCCATGGTGGCTTATGCATCACACGAAAATATTCGATCACGGCATTTTAATTAATAGAGGGTCTACAGATCGTTCCGTAGAGATTTGTAAACTATTAGCACCCCACTGGGAAGTACGAAATTCAAGATTTCTTGAGTTTGATCCAACTAATACTGATATTGAAGTGATGGAAATTGAAAGAGAAGTTTCAGGTTGGAAAATCGTTTTAAATACTACTGAATTCTTTTGTTGTAATAATACTGAAGAATTTTTTTCATCTCTTCATACACTAGGCCAAAACATGTATGCGATTAGAATGATTTTAATGATAGATAATCATAATTATAATTATTCAAAGCCTAGATATTCTATCCCCTTAGTAGAACAGCGATACCACGGTGTCTTCCCTTATAACCCAAATCTCGGATGTGCTTGGAGATTTATTCACAATCATCTAGACGGTGCATATTTACCTGGTAGACATCATTCACGGCACGGATATATAATTTATGACTATCCTTCATTTATTTTAAAATTCTATTTTAGCCCTTGGAATGAACAATCAAAAGCAAGAAAATTACAAATTACACCTACCCTTTCAAAAAGGGGTATTCAAATGGGGCTTCAAACACATTACGGTCAATCTCCTGAAGTACTGGACATACGTTTTTTAGAGCTTAGTAACCTAACACAAGACCTCCGTCATAACCCTGAATATCAAGAATTATTCCCAAAATTCAAACCGTAATATTTTCTGCATCGTCATCACCTCAAACATTTTCATTCGCTTAATCAAAAACAATCTCATTTGCATAAAACATGAATACTGTATAAATAATAAATTTTTATTTTAGGAGGAAAAAATGAAAGCTGTTATTCTTGCTGGTGGGTACGGTACAAGAATTGGGGAAGAAACACATTTAAAACCGAAACCTATGATTGAAATTGGAACAAAGCCCATTCTATGGCACATTATGAGTTTGTATAGTCATTACGGGATTACTGAGTTTATTATTTGCTTAGGCTATAAAGGATATGCAATTAAAGAGTTCTTTCTAAATTACAACTTACACATGTCTGATTTCACAATACAGTTAAACGATAATACAATTACTAGCCATTCTCATCGTGTAGAACCATGGAAAGTTACACTAATCGATACTGGTGTAAATACCGAAACGGGTGGCCGAGTGAAAAAGATTCAAAATTATGTCGGAGACGAACCTTTCTGCCTCACTTATGGTGATGGATTAAGTAATGTAAATATAAAAGAACTTATTACATTCCATAAAAAACATGGGAAAATGGCTACTGTTACTGCCGTACAACCTCCTGGTAGATTTGGTTCTCTCATATTAGATAAACAGTCTGTAACATCTTTTCAAGAAAAACCATTAGGTGATGGCGGATGGGTTAACGGTGGATTTTTCGTTTTAAATCCTGAAGTTTTCAATTACATTAGTGGAGATAAGTCTGTTTTTGAAACAGACACTTTAGTTCAGTTAGTAAACAAAAATGAATTGGCCGCATATCAACATTCTGGTTTTTGGCATCCGATGGATACATTGCGCGATAAAAATAAATTAGTCGAGCTATGGGAAAGTAATAACGCTCCATGGAAGGTTTGGTAATATGGCTTCATCATCTTTTTGGAATAAGAAAAAAGTATTTATTACGGGACATACTGGATTTAAAGGCTCATGGCTCACCCTTTTCTTAACTTCTTTAGGTGCAGAAGTAGTAGGCTTTTCTTCTCATCCCCCATCCATTCCTAACCTTTTTGAACAAGGTAACGTAGCAAAAGAGTGCACGACAATGAAAGGCGATATTACAGATTACCATTCTTTATTTCATTCCATGAAGCAGCATAAACCCGACATAATATTTCATTTAGCAGCTCAGCCAATCGTAACCGCTTCATACAAAAATCCTATCGATACATTCAAAACGAATGTTTTAGGTACTGTCCACGTGCTAGAAGCAGCAAAGTCCTTCGAAAGCGTACGTGCCATTATTAATGTGACAAGCGATAAATGTTATGAGAATGACGGTAGTGGCGACCGAGCGTTCGTGGAAAATGACCGACTAGGAGGTTTCGACCCTTATAGCGCTAGTAAAGCTTGTGCTGAATTAGTTACAACATCTTATCACCAATCTTTTTTTCACACGAATACTACTTCGCTTGCTTCTGTAAGAGCAGGTAACGTTATTGGTGGTGGTGATTGGGCAGAAGATCGATTATTCCCTGATATCATTCGGGCATATTTGCACAATCATACTTTGTGTATTCGAAACAAATATGCCATCCGTCCGTGGCAACATGTTTTAGATCCTCTACATGGCTATATCCTTTTAGCTGAAAAACTTTGGAATGATGCTAAATATGCAGAAGCATGGAATTTCGGACCGATTAATGAATCTAGCAGAACCGTAAATGATGTCATTCAATCCGTAATGAAATTATGGAATAAACGACTCACAATCCATTCTCCCTCTACGAAAACTCCTTATGAATCACCAATTTTAACACTCAACAGTACAAAAGCAGTAAACAAACTCGACTGGACTCCTAAGTTATCAACAGATGATTCTATCGCTTGGACTGTTGATTGGTATAAAAAATATGCATCCGGTGAAAATATAGAATCTTTCACGCGACAACAAATCGATGCATTCAAAAATTTATAAGGGGGCTATAAAATGGAACAGAAAAAATGCCGTTTTTGCCACTCATTACTAACCAACACTTTTTTAAATTTAGGCATTTCCCCTCTTGCTAATTCATTTATAGCTCCTGAAAGCTCATATAAAATGGAACCTTTTTATCCGCTGCACACATTTGTTTGTAACTCTTGTTTACTCGTACAGCTAGATGAATTTGAATCCCCACAAAATATTTTTCATAACTATTTATACTTCAGCTCTTACTCCTCAAGTTGGCTACTACACGCTAAACAATATGTAGAAATGGCGATTAAGCGTTTCAACTTAACGAAACATTCAAAAGTGATTGAAATCGCAAGTAACGATGGGTACTTATTACAATACTTTCAAAAAGAAAATATCGAGACGTTGGGAATTGAACCAGCAAAAAACGTAGCAGACATCGCTATCAAAAAAGGAATTCCTACTCATGTGAATTTTTTCAGTAATGACTTAGCAAAAAAATTACCACAAGCTGATTTAATCGTCGCAAATAACGTATTAGCACACGTTCCAAACTTGCATGATTTTGTTGCCGGTTTAAAAACGTTATTAAAACAAGATGGCACGATAACAATTGAATTCCCACACTTATTAAACCTCATATCCTTTAAACAGTTCGATACTATCTACCATGAGCACTTTTCCTACTTCTCACTTATAAGCCTTCAAAAAGTTTTAAGTTATCATCATTTACAAATTGTTGATGTAGAAGAACTTTCAACGCATGGTGGTTCCTTACGGATTTTTGTAAACCATCTAAGTGCCCAATCAACTATCCATTCCAATGTTACAAAATTAATTCAAAAAGAAGTCGACCACGGGTTAGATACTTTAGATTGCTATCTCCGTTTTTCTAAACGCATCGAACAATTGAAAATAAATATTTTAAAGTTTTTTATTGAAGCGAAAGCTTTAAACAAACAAATTATCGGTTACGGTGCTCCAGCTAAAGGAAACACCCTTTTGAATTATTGCGGGATAGGTAAAGAATTTCTAGCTTATACAGTAGATAAAAATCCTCACAAACAAAATCTCCTTTTACCAGGAACTCGTATTCCAATAAAATCTCCAGCAGAAATTAAACGTACAAAACCGGATTACATTTTCATACTTCCTTGGAATTTGAAAGACGAAATTATGAAAGAATGCTCTTTCATTCGTGAATGGGGCGGTAAATTTTTAGTGACGGTTCCAGAAGTTGAGGTGATCGAGCCATGAAGAAGGTTGTTGTAACAGGTGGTAGTGGCTGGATAGGTAAATATGTTGTACATTCACTTATACAAAAGGGATATGAAGTGCACGCCACGTATAATAAAAATAAATCCTCTCACCTCCCTTGCCATTGGCATAAAGTAAACTTGCTTCGCGATGACGTAGTAAAACAATTCATTTCCGACGTTCAGCCTAGCCATCTCATTCACCTTGCTTGGGAAGCAGTGCCACCAGCATGCTATGTATCTATTAATAATTACTATTGGCTAAAGTCTAGTATTTCATTGATTCAATACTTCACAACATACGGCGGAAAGCGTGTTGTCGTTGCAGGTACTGGCGCAGAATATGAATGGTTTAACGGCGTATTATTTGAAGATTCGCCGCTTCTTTCTTATAAAACCCCGTATTCATTATGTAAAAACACACTGCACTCCTGGTTAGAAACGTATGCACAACAAACAGGCCTCAGCATGTGTTGGAGCCGCATTTTTCATATGTATGGACCTTACGAACAAGGTAATCGGCTCGTTTCTAACATTATCACTTCCTTATTAAAAAATGAGGAAGCACTATGTACACATGGAAAACAATCGAGAGATTTCCTCCATGTGAGTGACGTCGCTGACGCTCTCGTAACAATATTAGAACATGGCGTTACAGGCACCATCAATATCGCTTCAGGTCAATCTGTACAAATTAAAGAACTAGCTTCTATCATCGCTAAAAAAATAGGAAAAGAACATTTAATTAAACTAGACGCGATTCCTTTCTCTAAGGATGAACCTTTATTTGTCGGCGTTAGTGTAGAACGTTTAAAAACTGAAGTAAACTGGAAACCAACATACGATTTAAATACAGGAATAGAAGAAACAATTTTATGGTGGAAATCATTTATACAAAAACATAACGATATGCATCACTAAAACGTAAATCCTTTGTTCCTCTCGCTAATTCCTTATACCATTCTTCTAATCTTTCCGGCGTAATAATATGGTGCGTCCCCATTCCCCCATGCTTACTAGCTTCAGAAAGAGTCGGACCAATTTGTAACTTTCTCTTTCTCATCACATCGTTCCACGGACTAAATCCAAACCATAATATACAAGCAAGGGGCGGATAAATCATAGATTCATGCGCGGATAGATGTCTTCCAACCGTATAACTTCCATGTTCATGATTATGAATAAATCTACCTCTTCTCCATGACGGCCAATCTTCTGGTAAATAACCATGAAATCGCTGTTTCATTAAAGGTATTCCAAAGTTAAGGTCCGGATAGTTGTAGTTAGGATCATCAACCATAATAAGCCCGTCCAGCCAATACATCCTCCCTCCCAATTCATTTAGTGATTTCCAAAACTGATTTTTATCTTGCATGCAAAGAAACTCAGTCGTATTTAAAACCATTTTCCATCCTTGTACTTCTTGTTCTATCCTCATCACTTCATGATCTGTCGCATATGCATCAAACTTTGGATTTACAGAATCTCGCACTTCCCAATGCGGTGCGAATTTTTTACAAATCTCAACGGAACGATCTGTTGAACCTTTATTAATTAAAATACCATGATCAAACAGTTTCGTGTGATGCATAAGCCACCATGGTAGTAAATACTCTTCGTTATAAAAATGAGAAATAACGGTTCTAGTTATTACAATCTCCTCCTCTTTCTCTATTAATCTACTTTTTACTCTACAACCAATATACTCACAAACAAAAAATATGTGTCCTAATTATTAAACAAATAGTATTACTAATATTTTTGTAAGTTTTCCTTTGGTGTCCAGCCCTTCTCATCATCTGTTTCTTCTCACCAAACCCATCCTTTCCAGTTATACTTCTCTTCGTGATAAAACATCCAGTTTTCCCAGTCTTCTGGACCAACGTAACTCTCTATCATTTTCACTACACCCCTCTCTTCTAAGCGAATTGGATTAGGATAATTGCTAACATGTGATTTTATAACGATATATTTCATAAGAACCTCCAATAAACTGAAAATTAAGTTATAATATCATTATAAAATTATGAAGGAGGAATGCACTCATGTACTACAACACTTCATTCGAAAACGATCAACCTGTAGGCCGTCTATAAACTAAGACGGGCATTCATTTAGCACATACACTATGCCTCGTCTTAGGGAGCTCATATTACCCTAAAAATAGACGGAGGTATTTCAAATGAAACAAACAATTTTAGGAGCTATATACTTATCACTAGCAGCAAGTATATGGGGCGGTATGTATGTTGTTAGCAAATACGTACTCGATTTTATCCCACCACTAACACTCGTTTGGCTACGCTTTATTATCGCTTTTGTTGTTTTATATGGCATTTTGAAACTAGCTGAGAAAAAGCAAAAGAAAAAAGTAACCATTCGCAAAAAAGATTGGCTCCTATTCGCTTGGATTGGATTTATCGGCTATTTCATTTCGATCACATGCCAATTTATCGGAACAAAATTATCCGACGCTCATACAGGCTCGTTAGTTACATCAGCTACACCTGCATTTATGGTTATATTTGCAGCGCTCATTTTGAAAGAAAAACTAACTGCTCGTAGACTTTTATCTACTATAATAGCGACAATCGGTGTCATTATCGTAATCGGATGGGATATTGAAATTGGCTCCTATTTTATCGGAACAATCATTTTAGTTGGAGCCGCTATTACGTGGGCTTTACTATCTATTTATGTAAAAATCGCTTCAATCCAATTTTCATCCTTAGTTATTACAACGTACGCAATTTTCTTTTCACTCTTTTTTATTACACCTTTTATGATATGGGAGCTACAAGCGGCCTCTATCGGAACAGTAAATACGTACGTAATATTAGGCGTATTATACTTAGGAATCGTCTCAACAGCAGGTGCCTTTTTCCTTTGGAATAAAGGATTAGAATTACTGGATGCAAGCATAGGTTCCTTATTTTTCTTCTTCCAACCTATCGTTGGATCGTTACTTGGTTGGTTGCTCTTAAATGAAACATTAAATAGTAACTTTTTTATTGGTGGTATTCTTATTATATGTAGCGTTTTAATTACTACTTTTGAAAAGAAATAAAAAGCAGGCAGAGATTCTTAGTCTCTGCCTGTTCGCATTATTGGATCTTGGTCGTGAAAACCAATACAAATCGGTATATTATTTTGCACTTCACTACGTACACTTATAAAACTACACAGCGTTTTAGCAATTAAATATAAAGTGATACCGATTGCTTTTTCACTTGTGTCAAAGCCATTTTCATTATACATATCCGCTAATTCTACAGACTCCGGTCCCTCAACATCATATGTCCATTCAGAAGCCCAATCATCATCCTCTTCTTCAAGTGGAGCATACTCCTCACAAATATAAAACTGACTAGTCCACTCGTTATCAAGGTCATACTCAAAATAAATCGCTTTTGCTTCTTCATTAGTAGCCATTTCTACAGCTGCATCCAAACCTACTCGAATACTTACCTTATATGACTCTACATCAATTACTTTAATTCGTTCTGCATATTCTGTAGACGCCAACATGCAACAAATATCATAATACTTCGCTTCTATTTGCTCTACTGCTAACGAAAAGACATCCTCTTGCATCTCTTCTAAATACTGAAATATATCCACACTAAATACTCCTCACTCTTTACGCACTCCAATGCGATGGACGAGACAATAATTTCGGTAATTTCGTATGTTTGTCCCCTCTAGCAGCATTAACTTGAACTTGCGTCAGAAAAATACTATTAGTAAAATCAGCCCCGCGAATATCTGCATCTCGCAAATCTGCTCCAATGAGATCTGCTCCTCTTAAATCTGCACCATTTAAGTTAGCCGCAATTAAGTAAGCTCCTCTTAAATTTGCACCTTGTAAATTTTTCTTTTTCAGATTCGCTCCCATAAGGTCTGCTCCGCGGTGAATGATTCGTTTCTTACGCGCAGTATTCATTTCCTTCCATACTAATTCGCTCGTTTCTAAAAGAAGAATGTTCACCTCTGCCCTATGCATTGGAACATTTATTTTCATTAACTCATCTGGATTTAAATTCGAAAGTCGCTCTGTCTCCTCAATTGCGGTCTCCAGCTCTTTATGAATTGGCTGTGTTGCCTTTAAAAGAATCGCTTCATTCAAATACCAAAGTATTTCATGAAGTTGATGCATAACCGGAAAAGCATCGTACATTTTTCTTGCATGCTTTGCATCTTTCCTCCAATCAATCCCTTTAAACGTACCCTGAGAAATCTTCTGCCCAGCACCGAAACATTCAAATACTGTACAACCTTTATAACCTTTTCCTCTAAGATTTTTATGTATACTACATTTAAAATCTGATTGTAAGTTGGAACATGGTTTACCACCATCTTTATTCACTGCAAAATCTACCGATGCTGCAAACGGTAATGCAACGCAACATAGACCGAAGCATGTTTCGCAGTTTGCTTTTAAATGATCGTTATGATTAGTCAAAATCTATACCCCCTGTTGTCTTTTGACTATTTCATAATATTCCAACTGTAATAAATAATCAATTTTAAAATAAACTAGCATCTTTCATTTCAATTCATAACTTTATCATTCGATTTCCTTTCAATTGAAAAGGACTATTTCTATTCAATGAATTATAATTAAATTATAAATTTTCAAACTAAAAGGAGACTTATTATGGCACTAGAAATGAAAACAAACTGTCAAATTTGCGATCAATCGCTCGAACAAGATTCTGAAGCATACATTTGTGTATATGAATGTACATTTTGCGCACCATGTACAGAAGAAAGACATAACGTTTGTCCAAACTGCGGCGGCGAATTAGTACGTAGACCGAAAAAGAAATAATAAAAAGCAAAGCGATATCGCTTTGCTTTTTATTATTTTCTAAGTTTATGAAATTATATCGAACACAACTTAAACATTTACAAACTTCACACAAACAGGCTCTGGCACAGCAACATCAGATTGTAAAAGTGTTAACTTACCTGTAGATTCATCTCTTGAAAATAACACAAGATTATGTGACTTTTCATTTGTAGCAACAAGGAACTTTTCAGTAGGATCTAATACAAAGTCTCTTGGCCAATTTCCTTCTGTAGATGTGTGTTCAACAAATGTAAGCTGACCTGAATTTTGATCTACGCTATAAACAGCGATACTATTATGACCACGATTACCTGCATATACAAAACGGCCGTCAGAAGAAATATGAATCGCACTTCCTTGATTATTTTCATCAAACTCTTCTGGAACAGTAGAAATATACTGTAATTCTGTAAAGGATCCTTCTGCAGGATTATATGTTAACACAATAACCTCTGAACTAAGCTCCGTCATCACATACGCATACTTTCCATTCGGATGAAAAGTAATATGTCTTGGACCACTTCCTGGATTTACAGATAAACGATTCACTTCTGTTAATGTACTATCTTTTACTTCATACGTAATTATTTTATCTATCCCTAAATCAACGCCCACTACATATTTTTCATCAGGAGTGTACCCCGCGTAATGTGCATGTGGTTTTTCTTGTCTTTCTTTATTCGGACCTGAACCTTCATGTGCCATAATAGATGAAGCAGGATTTACAGTTCCATTTTCTTCATTTATTTCAAAAGACTCAATCGTTCCTTTATGGTAATTCGCTGTAACTACTGTATGATTTCCACTATCAACACTAATATGACAAGGAGAAGCACCTTCTACTACTTGTCTATTTTTCGCTTTTAGTTCTCCAGTATGACTATCAATGGAATACGCAGCTACACCGCCAGATTCGCCTTCCTTAACAACAGAATAGAGATATTCATTCTTTCGGTTAATCGTTACATATGTAGGGTTATCAAGCTTAGCGGCAAGTGTTACATTACTAATTTTTTTTGCTTCTGTGTCTAAAGTAAACTTATATATTCCTTCGCTATTTTCTTTCGTGTAAGTTCCAACATATCCAATAAACTCTTTGTTATCCTTCATTTTCATAACCCTCTCTCCCTATATTTTTCGTTCATCATGCTTCTTAAAATATTTTATGTTGAAAGAGTATCCTAAAAAATCGGAGTACCTCTTTATACGTTACCATATTTTCTTGGTAAATAGCTTTTAAACCCACTTTTTTTGATACGCTGCTATACTTTCATATTCTTCTTCCAATTGACGGGACAGACGGATATAGATTGGCGTTAAATCTTTATATTTTTCCACACTTTCCATGTTTGGCTCATGATGGAAATCTGCACCTACCATTTCAGAAACTACAGATAATGTATCTATTTCACCTAAACTATATAAACCGAGGATGGCAGCTCCTAAGCAAGAGCTTTCGAAACTTTCCGGAACATATACGTCTTGATGGAAGATGTCCGCCATCATCTGTCTCCAAAGTTCCGACCTTGCAAAGCCGCCTGTCGCTTGAATTTTTTTCGGTTCGCCAATTAACTCTTTTAAAGCGAGAAGAACGGTATACAAGTTATAAATTACTCCTTCTAAAACAGCACGGATAAGATGTTCTTTCTTATGATGCAATCCGAGTCCAAAGAAAGATCCTCGTGCATTTGCATTCCATAAAGGAGCTCTTTCCCCTGCTAAATACGGGTGAAACAATAAACCGTCAGATCCAGGATTCACTTTTGCTGCTATTTCAGTAAGTACTTCATATGGATCTTTCCCTAAACGCTTTGCAAGCTCAATCTCTGAAGTACCCAATTGGTCACGAGCCCATCTGAAAATCATACCGCCATTATTAACTGGTCCACCGATTACCCAATGGTCTTCAGTTAACGCATAACAAAAAATTCTACCTTTTGGATCTGTTACAGGACGATTTGTTACAGCACGTATCGCACCGCTTGTACCAATTGTAACAGCCACAACGCCAGGATCTATTGCATTTACACCTAAATTAGATAGTACTCCATCACTCGCTCCTACTACAAAAGGCGTAGAAACAAGTACATTCATCTCTTTGGCAAGCTCTTCATCTAATCCTGTTAAACTGTGCGTTGTTGGAACAAGTTTAGAAAGCTTTTCATCTGTAATTCCCGTAACATGTAAAGCCTCTTCATCCCATTTTAAAGATTTCAAATTAAACATCCCTGTTGCTGACGCTATAGAATAATCAATTACATACTCTTTATATAACTTGTAAAAAACATATTCTTTAATAGAAATGAATTTATAACTTTTTGCGAATAACTCTGCCTGCTCATTCTGTAGCCAAACTAATTTCGAAAGTGGTGACATCGGATGAATTGGTGTCCCAGTACGAAGGTAAATTTCATGACCATTCATATCATTCTTTATTTTCTCCGCCCAGCTTGCACTTCTATTATCTGCCCAAGTGATACATCTCGTTAACGGCTCTCCCTTTTCATCTACGGCAATGATACTATGCATTGCCGAACTAAAAGAGACACAAAGAATATCACTTGGCTGTACACTACTTGATCGTACAGTTTCTTTAATCGTATTTATTACTGCACGAAAAATTTCTTCTGGGTCTTGTTCCGCTGTTTCAGGCGTAGGAGAATATAAAGGATATTCAATTCCATGACTAGCAATAACAGATCCATCAGTAGAAAATAGAACTGATTTTGTACTAGTTGTTCCAATGTCTACACCAATCATATATTTTGAGCTCACCATTTCTTCCTCCTAACAAAAAATTGTTACAGTATCCCACCATAAAAATACATTCCTTTTATCTATTGATAACGTTGTATGCCACAATTATCTAAATAGAAACATCTTTATCTTAAACAAACATATCGAGTAGTAAAACTCCTCCAAAAGCGATAAATGAAAGTAACGTTTCTAATACCGTCCATGTTTTAAATGTTTCTTTCACTGTTAACCCTAGGTATTCTTTTACCATCCAAAAACCAGCATCGTTTACGTGTGAAAACATTAATGCTCCTGCACCTGTTGCAATAACGAGTAACTCTAAGTTCACACCTGTTGTATTTTCAACGATTGGCGAAACGATACCCGCTGCTGTTGTTAAAGCGACTGTCGCTGACCCTGTCGCAATTCGAATTAATCCTGCTACTATAAATGCTAATACAATTGGGGATAGAGCTAAATGCTCAGACATTTGAGCAATAGCATTCCCTACGCCACTATCGATAAGAATTTGCTTAAATCCCCCGCCAGCACCAATAATCGCAACAATTGAACCGATTGGTAATAAGCTATCTTCTGTTACCTTCTTAATAGCCTTTTTATCGATACCTTGGCGAAATCCAAGAAAATAAAACGCTGCAAAACATGCAATCAATAGTGCAATGATAGGACTACCGATTAATGTGACAGTCTTCATCAAAGTAGTAGAAAGAGGCACATAAGGAGCTGCTGCAGCTAAAACCATTAACATAACAGGTAACAAAATAACTAAAAATGAAACTCCTATTCCTGGTAATTTCGTTGATTTTGTATTTACACGAATCAATTCTGGCTCATTTTCAGGAATTACACGTTTGTGAATCCATTTCGCAAATATAGGACCTGCAATAATCGCTGCAAAAAATGTAATAATGAGTGAATACAATAGTACCTTCCCAAGATTCGCTTTATAAATACCAATTGCTACAATTGCCCCTGGATGCGGAGGAACAAGGCCGTGTACGACAGATAGCCCAGCAATTGCTGGTAATGCTATCAATAAAATATTTTGTTTCGTTGTTTTATGAATTGAAATTACTAACGGCAGTAATATTAAAATACCTACTTCAAAAAACACCGGAATTCCAATAATAAAACCTGCAATTAACATAGCCCATGGTAAGTTTTTTATCCCAAAGGATTTAATAAAGAACTCTGCCACTTGCATTCCAGCACCTGACTCTGCCATCATTTTCCCTAAAATTGTACCTAATACTAAAATACCTACTAAATGCCCGAGAACACTTCCGACTCCCGTTTCATAAGCACTCACTATTTTATCCATTGGCATTCCAGACATAATTGCTAAAAACAAACTTGCAACCGTTAAACTAATAAACGCATGCCATCTCCACCACGATACCCCTAAAATAACAATTACAATTGATAATAATGTAATAATTAAAAGATACATATTCATACTCAATCCCCCTTTATGTAAACCCTTTCATAATTACTATATAATTAAAAGAACCTATATAGTTCTTACTTGAGTAAAAGATACCTTTACATATTGCTATACGTTTAAAAGCATCTTCACATCATAATGATTTATATAAAAAGAATCTCCCTTATTAGAGATACACTATAACTCATCTCTCTAATAAGGGGATTTCTCTTTCATAATTATAATGTTATTGTGATAAACGCTTCGCGCGATCAATTTTTCCTTTTTTAAAAGTGAATGACACTTTCATCTCTGCTTTTTTCACGTAGTAAGACTACAAACTCGGGATCCAGTTTAAACGATGAAGTTACTTAGGATTTGTCCTCTCATGAAAAGCAATTTTCGGAAAGCACCTTCACTTTCATGTATTATAATTTAGGAGCTTTCGCCCAATCCGCAGCAAATTTCTCAATACCTTGGTCTGTTAATGGGTGCATAGCAAGTTGCTCGATTACTTTATAAGGGATTGTTGCAATGTGAGCACCTGCCATCGCTACACGAGTTACATGATCTGGATGTCTGACAGAAGCCGCAATAATTTGTGTATCTAATTGATGAACATCGAATAATTCAGCAATTTTAGCAACTAATAGTACACCATCTTCAGAAATATCATCTAAGCGTCCTAAAAATGGAGAAACATACGTTGCACCTGCTCGAGCAGCTAAAAGTGCTTGGTTCACAGTGAAAATAAGTGTAACGTTCGTTTTCACACCTTTTTCAGTAAGATAGCGACAAGCTTCTAATCCTGCTAGCGTCATTGGAAGTTTTATCGTGACTTTTTTATCGCCACCGTTAATTTTAATTAATTCTTCTGCTTGAGCAATCATTTCTTCAGCTGTAACAGCATCTGGCGTTACTTCTGCCGAAACAGACTCAACTTTAGGTACTGCCTGACAAATTTCTGCGATACGGTCTTCAAACTTAACGCCCTCTTTTGCTACTAAAGAAGGATTAGTTGTAACACCAGCTAAAACTCCAAGTTTATATGCTTTTTTTATGTCCTCAAGATTTGCAGTATCAATAAAAAATTTCATGATCAATTCCCTCCAGTTTTTAAACGTTGATGATTTACATGTTTAATATGCTTATCCCGTAAAAGCCCGATTGGTATGGAATAAAGCCCCTACTTATTAAAGTTTCACTTTATTTCTTTTCTACTGCATGTCCGCCAAATTCATTGCGCAGAGCTGCTACAACTTTTCCTGTAAATGTATCATTGTCTAATGAGCGGTAGCGCATTAATAGAGACATTGCGATAACAGGAGTTGCTGTTTGAAGGTCTAATGCTGTTTCTACTGTCCATTTTCCTTCACCAGAAGAATGCATAACACCCTTAATTTCATCCAGTTTTGCATCTTTAGAAAATGCATTTTCTGTTAATTCCATTAACCAAGAACGAATGACTGAACCGTTGTTCCATACTCTTGATACTTTTTCATAATCGTAGTCAAATTCACTTTTCTCTAGAATCTCAAATCCTTCACCAATAGCAGCCATCATACCGTATTCAATTCCGTTGTGAACCATTTTTAAGAAGTGACCACTACCAGCTTTTCCTGCATATAAGAATCCATTTTCTACAGCAGTATCGCGGAAGATAGGTTCAACGATGTCCCAAGCTTCTTGATCTCCTCCGATCATGTAACAAGCACCATTACGAGCGCCTTCCATTCCGCCAGAAGTCCCTGCATCCATAAAGTGAATGCCATCTTTCTTTAATTGCTCATATCGGCGGATAGACTCTTTATAATGTGAATTACCAGCTTCAATTAAAATATCTCCTTTTGATAAAAGTGGTGTAACCTCATCAATAACAGAATCAACAACAGCGTGTGGTACCATTACCCAAAGAATTCTTGGTGATTGTAATGACTGAACAAGTTCATTTAAGCTAGATACACCTGTAGCCCCGTATTCTTTCATTTCTTCTACTGCACTTGAATTTAAATCAAATGCTGCTACTTCATGTTTATGATCCATTAAATTTTTCCCTAAGTTTAATCCCATTTTACCTAAACCAATTAATCCTACTTGCATAATATAATTCCTCCTCAGATCATCTTTTATTAAAAATTCATATCACTACAATCTGGAATACCTTTCAGCACTAATAAGTTGGTATGTACAGAAAGGTATTCACAGTCATAGCTTAAGAATTCAATACATTTTTTGTAATTTGAACAACATTTTCTGTCGTAAATCCAAATAGATTCATGACTTCAGCTCCAGTTCCTGAAGCTCCAAATGTTTCAATCGATAATATTTTTCCTTCTTGTCCTACATAACGTTCCCAACCGAGAGATACACCCATCTCAAGAGATACTCGCTTCGTTACAGAAGACGCAAGAACTGATTCTTTATATTCTTTCGATTGGCGATCGAATAGCTCCCAGCTTGGCATTGCAACAATACGAACAGAAACATTGTCTTCTTCTAGTTTCGCTTTTGCACTAGCAGCTAAGGATACTTCAGAACCTGTCGCAATTAAAATTACATCCGGATTTTCATTTGTTTGTGTTAATACGTAAGCTCCTTTAGAGAGATTCTCTATGTTCGCTTTCGTTTCATTAAACACCGGTAAATTTTGACGGCTCAGTACTAAAACGACTGGACCATCCGTTTGCTGTAAAGCATACGCCCAAGCACTCGCTGTTTCATTTGCATCTGATGGGCGGATAACTGTTAAACCAGGAATTGCCCGAAGAGCTGCCAATTGTTCAATTGGTTCATGCGTTGGACCATCTTCTCCTACAGCGATCGAATCATGTGTAAATACGTAAGTAACAGGTAACTTTTGCAATGCAGCAAGTCGAATGGATGGACGAAGATAATCATTAAATACAAAGAATGTACTTACGAACGGTTTTACTCCTCCATGAAGAGCCAGTCCATTCGCTGCCGCGCCCATTGCATGTTCACGTACACCAAAGTATATATTTCGGCCAGCATACGATTCTATCGCATACACTGCTTCACCTTTTATATCTGTCATCGTAGAATGCGAAAGATCTGCACTTCCACCGAAAATAGAAGGAATCGATTTCACATAATGATTAATAGCTTCCCCACTTGCAACACGAGTGGAAATCGTTTTTTCAATATCAAAGGATAGAATGTCTTTCGCTTCAATTAAAACATCACCTGTAATCGCTTTTTCTAATTCATCTGCTAGTGCAGGGTTCGACTCTCTGTATAAGTTGAACTGCTCATTCCATTCGTTCTCTTTTTCAGTACCTCTTTGTTTCAGTTCATTAAAATGAGCTTTTACTTCTTCAGGTACAAAGAAATCTTCCTCATAATCCCAACCATACACTTGTTTTGTCGCTGTTGCCTCTTCTACTCCAAGCGGATTACCATGTGCTTTGTTCGTTCCAGCAACTTTTGGACTTCCATAACCTATAATAGTTCTAATTTCTATAAGAGTAGGTTGATCCGTATTTTCTTTCGCTGATTGAATAGCTTTTGTAATAGCATCGACATCGTTTCCATCTTCAACTCTTACATATTGCCAATGTACAGATTCTGCCCTTTTCTGAATATCTTCAGAGAAAGCAATGCCTAATTCACCATCAAGTGAAATTTCATTTGAATCATACAGTACAATTAACTTGCCAAGTTTCATATGTCCTGCCATTGACATCGCTTCATAAGCGACACCCTCCATTAAGTCACCATCTCCGACTAAAGCGTACGTATTGTGATCTATAATAGAGTGACCATCCTTATTGAACTTCGCTGCTAAATGCGCTTCTGCCATTGCCATTCCGACAGCATTGGCAATCCCTTGTCCTAACGGGCCTGTCGTCGCTTCGACTCCAGAAGTATGACCAAACTCAGGATGTCCTGGTGTTTTACTATTTAACTTTCTGAAGTTTTTCAAGTCATCAATTGAAACATCATATCCAGCTAAATGAAGCAGGCTATATAACAGACTAGATCCATGTCCCGCCGATAAAACGAAACGATCACGGTTAAACCATTCTGGGTGATTAGGATTGTAATTTAAATGATTCGTCCATAATGCATAAGCCATTGGTGCTGCTCCCATCGGAAGACCTGGATGACCTGAGTTTGCCGCATTAATAGCATCAATTGATAACGTACGAAGTGTATTCACTGCTAATTGATTTATGTTTTGTGTCATAGTAATCGTCCCCCTAAATGCTTTCATGAAAGAAAGTACTTATTTTTCCGTCTCTTGATCTAACCACCATTTAAATCCACTTTCTTGCAACAGTTCATTAGACGCTTCTGGACCATATGAACCAGACTCATATTCATGAAGCGGTAATAAGTTTTCCTCGAACGCTTCAAGAATTGGTTGTACCCATTCCCATGACAATTCAACTTCTCTCCAATGTGCAAAGAATGTAGCGTCTCCACTCACAGCATCATGAATGAGTCTTTCATACGCTTCAGGTACTCCCACATCCGCTTGCTCACAAGTAAAGTTAATACGCATCGGTTCAATTTCTCCATTTTTCAATGGATTTTTACTATTTAACTGTAATGAAACGTTCTCACCTGGGCTAATTTCAATTATTAATAAGTTAGGTTCTGCATTTGGATTATTATCTTGATATTGCTGTTTTAACGTATTTTTAAATTCGATTACAATACGAGTAGACTTTTCTTTCATTCGTTTTCCTGTTCGTATATAAAATGGAACGCCAGTCCAAAACGGATTATCGATCCACAAGCGAGCAGCAACAAATGTGTCTATGTTAGAAGAAGGATTTACTCCTGGTTCCTCTTTATATGCTACAACTTGCCCGCCTTTTATCTCTCCTGAAGCGTATTGACCGCGAACGATATGGTTTTGAACGTCTTCTTTTTTCACTTTACGAAGCGTCTCCATTACTTTTCGTTTTTCCTCTCGAATTTCACACGCATTAACCTTTTCCGGCAGATTCATAGCAGTCATCATTAATATTTGTAACATATGATTTTGAACCATATCTCGAATGGCTCCTGCGTGATCATAATATCCAGCTCTTTCTTCAACCCCAACCGTTTCACTAGCTGTAATTTGTACATTCGCTATATGTTCTTTATTCCAAATCGACTGGAGAACAGGATTTGCAAATTCTAGCGCTTCAAGGTTTTGAATCATCGGTTTACCTAAATAATGATCGATACGGTATATCTCGTCTTCTTCAAACGTGCGACTAAGCTTATCATTCAGCTCACGAGCAGATGTAAGGTCGTGCCCAAACGGTTTCTCAATCATTAGGCGTTTCCATCCATCTGTTTTATCAAGTCCGCTTTCCTTAATATTTAAAGCAATGGTCTCGAAAAATTCAGGAGCAACTGAAAGATAGAACATTCTATTACCTTTTATATGTAGTTCTTCTTCCCTTTCACGAACGACTTGTAATAATCTCTCATAGTCTTCCGGCTTACTCACATCTAATGGACAATAGCGAAAATTATCTAAAAAACCTTCGAGTTCCGGAGTACCTTCTTCCCTCTGACGAGAAAACGTCTCTATTGATTCTTTTATTCTTTCTTGAAAATCTTCATGAGATACTTGACGTCTTCCAAGCCCGATAACAGATATCTGCTTTGGAAGCTTTTGATCTCTATATAAGTTATATAGCGCGGGGTAAATTTTGCGTTTCGCTAAGTCCCCTGTCGCTCCAAATAAAACAAAGGTCATTGATTCCAAGTTCAGTCCCCCTCTTGTTGTATAATCCTCGTCAATATACTAAAAATGAATTGTACAGAAGCTCATACTCTTATACTTCCTGTTTTTATAAAAAACAAAGAGTTATCTAATTCCAATTCTTTTTATACCTTTCGCTCTCTCATTGTCCCCAATATTAATAGTGGCAATTCAAAGCATTTCTACTGCAACTTACTTATTTATAGAACTTAACAAAATATTTTATATCTAATTACTTTTAGTAATTAAGTAATCCTATGTCTAGTATATTAACCACATAAATTATTATCGTCAATAAAAATGTCTTGAATTAAATACTATTTATTTTGTAATACTTTTCTAAGTGTATTCCTAGTTACCATTCATTTTCAAAGATAATGATTGATATAATAAATATCAGTTTCATCAAAATCTTCAATTAATTTTCGGTTAAACTCGCGAGCAGACGTTACATTATAATCAAAAGGCTTCTCTATAATAAGACGGTTTAATCCTTTTGTAGTCCACAATCCACTCTCTTTAATATTTAAAGCAATCACATCAAATACTTCTGGTACAACAGATAGATAAAACATACGGTTTTCAGAAATATTTAATTCTGTTTCACGCTTTTTTACAAGGCTCAGTAAATCTTGATAGCCCACTATATTCGCTGTATCTAATTGACAATAACGAAATGTGCTAATAAATTCTTCTACTCCTGATTCGTCATCAGAAGATATTCTAGAAAATGTAGCAAGGGATTGTTCCACCTTTGTTTGAAATTCCACATCTGACATTGCCCTTCTGCCAATACAGATAATCGAAATAGATTGTGGTATATTTTGATTACTAAATAGTTTATATAAAGCAGGGTAAATTTTGCGTTTCGCTAAATCCCCTGTCGCTCCGAATAAAAGAAATGTCATTGAATCCATTTGTTCTCTCCCTTTTAAAACAATTGCTAGAATAGAATATATAAGCTCATTCGCTACTTAGCAAAATATTGTCTCTAAAACCTCATACTTTACTAATGTTTCTTCAATACAATTTTGCCAAGAGCACGTTCTGACTCACTTATGTGGTGTGCTTTTTTTACGCCTTCTACATGTAAAGGCAACACATGTGTTACAACAGGTTTAATCTTCCCGCCCTCAATTAATTCTGTAATAAGAGAAAGTTCATATCCGTTAGGTTCAGTAAATATATGGTCACTCTGAATATTTTTCTCTCTTGCTATTTCAGTTTGCGGAATTTCCATACCTTTCGGACCATAGATAGACGCTAACTTTCCATTTGGTGCAAGTACTTTATAACTATCCTTTAGTACATCCTCGCCTAACACATCAAATACAATATTGTAATTATGCAAAAGCAAAGAAAAATCTTCTGTTTTGTAATCAATGACAGTATCAGCGCCTAAATCCTTTACAAACTGTATGTTTTTCGTACTAGTCGTAGTTGCAACATGTGCACCGAAGCTTTTTGCTAGCTGAATAGCAAACGTACCAATCCCGCCAGATCCAGCATGAATTAAAACCTTATTACCCTTTTGAACATTAGCGAATTTCACTAAACTTTGCCAACTTGTCAAACCTACTAGAGGGATTGATGCCGCTTCCTCAAAAGATAGATTTCTCGGTTTTTTCGCTACATACTTCTCATCTACTGCCACGTACTCTGCATACGTACCATTTCGTTCAATATCTGGACGACTATATACTTCATCCCCCACTTTACATACTGTTACGTTTTTTCCTATAGCAGCAACTACACCTGCAACATCCCATCCTAAAACGAGCGGGAAGTCATAAGAAATTACGTCTTGAAGTAAACCCTCACGTATTTTCCAATCCACAGGATTTACACCAGCTGCATATACTTCAATCAGTACATCGTTGTCTCCCAATAGCGGTGTCTGCATTTCAATCTCTTGTAGTACACTTTTATCTCCATATTGCATAAGTCCTATTGCTTTCATTCTTTTCACTCCTTTACAAGGCTGGGAAATGCGGTAGTACTTCTTCTCCTAGCTCATCCAATACTTCGTCAGCTGGACGTTGACCATCAAATAGAGCAAGGAATAAATGATTCACACCAATACTTTTATATATATCAAGTAATTCAATTAGTGCCTTACGCCCTGTACGGTAACCTAAACGGATCGGTGTAGGACGTTCATTTGGATCTTCAGATAAATCTAAATGCATCGGTTGTATAAATGGTTTGAATACATCTGGATGATAATCCTCTACTAGTTCTCTCCATTGTCCAATTGCTCCCGCTTGATGTACTGGACTACGTGGATAATACATCCATCCATCTCCATGTTCAGCGAACCAGTCCATATTTTGCTGACTAAAACCTGTAATAAAGGTTGGAATATGCTTAGACGGTTTTGGAACTAAATTCGCACCATGAACTTCTCCTAGTGTCGACTGGATAGACGGGAAGTTTTTATACAAAATTTCTTCCAAGTAAGCAAACGCTTCTCTAAACTTTTCACCTCGTGTTTCATGACTAACACCTAACGCCTTGAAATCAGCACGTCTGTCACCGGATGAAACGCCAAGCATAATTCTTTCTGGAAATAGTTGATCCAATGTAGCAATTTCTTTCGCCACACGCAATGGATGACGAAGTGACAATACAGTTGCCGACGTTCCAAATGCGATTTTCTCTGTTTTGCTTGCTAAATATGTCAAATAAATCATCATATCGTAAATTTGACCTGTTGCAGGATCACCAAAGTCAGGGTCTTGCAGCAATACATCGCGAAGCCATACACCTGTAAAACCGTATTGTTCCGCTTTTTGTACTAACTCTACTTGTTTTTCCATCGTTGGAGCATGAAACTGATAATTTTCAATCGGAATGTGAACTCCTAATGTAAGTTGATCTTTCGCAAACATACGATTATATCCAAAATGATTCGCAAACTTTTCCATGTGTTTCACTCACTTTCCTTCATTCATATAAATCTATACTTTTCTTTACTCTTAATATTTCTTTTGAAATTTCATAGACAATGCTGTAACACCACATTGTTGCCGATTGTAATTGTAATAACTTTCTTTGTGCTACGAGTGTTATTATAAATCGGCCATAACATGAATAACAGTACGTACTTTAAAGTGATGTAGGCACTTTTAAGTACCTATACTAAGTGAGTAATAATAAATCATGCTGCAAAAATAACATCTACCCTTTCTTCAAAAAGCTTTACAGTAGTTTTTAGAAGTACGTTACATTATTTCATTTCATGCACTTTCCTCTTCTTTATATAAAATTCTCACTAACCAAATTCAAAATATTATACTTATTTTTCGCACTTTGCTATGCTATAACCACAAACAGGAGGTATAAACTATGAAAGCACAAATTATCCATTCTTTTGGGGATTCATCTGTATTTCAATTAGAAGAAGTTTCAAAACCAAAACTTTTACCAGGTCATGTTCTAATCGATGTAAAAGCAACAAGTGTAAATCCAATCGATACAAAAATGCGTAGTGGCGCTGTTTCAGCAGTCGCTCCTGAGTTTCCAGCTATATTACACGGCGATGTAGCTGGTATTGTTATTGAAGTAGGAGAAGGTGTTTCGAAATTCAAATCAGGGGATGAAGTATACGGATGTGCCGGAGGTTTTAAAGAAACTGGAGGTGCACTTGCAGAATTTATGCTTGCTGATGCGCTATTAATTGCTCACAAACCTAAAAATTTAACAATGGAAGAAGCAGCTGCTCTACCATTAGTTGCAATTACAGCTTGGGAATCTTTATTTGATCGTGCAAATATTAAACCTGGTCAAAATGTTCTCATTCATGGAGCTACTGGTGGCGTAGGACACGTAGCCATTCAACTAGCTAAATGGGCAGGCGCTAAAGTTTTTACAACCGCTTCTCAGCAAAGCAAAATAGACATAGCCCATCGTCTAGGAGCCGACATAGCTATTAATTATAAAGAAGAATCTGTTCAAGAATATGTACAAAAACATACGAACGGAAACGGATTTGAAGTTATATTTGATACAGTAGGCGGCAAGAATCTTGATCATTCTTTTGAAGCTGCTGCGGTCAATGGAACCGTCGTAACAATCGCTGCTCGTTCAACCCATGACCTCTCTCCTTTACACGCAAAAGGACTCTCTCTGCACGTTACTTTTATGGCGTTAAAAATATTACATACAGATAAACGTGACGCTTGCGGGGAAATTTTAACTAAACTAACGCAAATAGTAGAAGAAGGACACCTTCGACCATTGCTAGATTCTAAACCTTTTACGTTTGATGAAGTTGCACAAGCACATGAATATTTGGAGTCAAATAAAGCAATTGGGAAAATAGTGTTGAAAAACGTTTGGTAACTTTCACCAAATAATACAAATAACAGCGGGATTGCTTCGCCTTATCTTTGTCTTAAGAGGCGTGCCACAACCTTAAAAGCTTTCCATCCTTTACAACAAGTAAAAAATAACAGCCGAATTTTTCTTATAGTAGAAAATTCGGCTGTTTGCATGTCGCAATTTACTTTTTGTATATTTCCATTAATAGATAAAATACAACTCATTTGCCTTACCATCTTTACCTTCAACAGAATATTATGTTGTTTTTAATTTTTTAAAACACACTACGTACTAATCCCCCGTCTATTCGCAACGCGGAACCATTAATTGCTGAAGAAAGTGGGCTGCTTAAGAAAGTGACAAGATTGGCAATTTCTTCTGGTCGAATAAGTCTTTGAATAATAGAGGTTGGTCGATTCTCTTTCATAAATCGCTTCTCAGCTTCTTCTATTGTCAATTGCTCATTAGGATAAAGACTATTTAACATAGTCTCCACTCCTTCCGTTAAAGTCGAACCAGGCATTATAGTATTAACAGTCACATTCGTTCCTGTCGTCAGCTCAGCTAAACTGCGAGAAAGTGAGAGTTGCATCGTTTTAGTCGCACTATAGTGAGCCATTTCTTGAGATGGCATAATAGCTGCTTCGCTAGCAATAAAGATGACTCTTCCTTCTTTTCTTTCAATCATTTGTTTTAAATACGAGCGAGTAAGTCGAACACCACTCATAATATTGACTTCAAACAATTTAAACCAATCTTCATCAGGAATATCAAAATATTCTACAGGTTCAAAAATTCCTAAGTTATTAATAAGAATGTCTACTTCAGGGTACTTTTCAATCACATTTTGGCACCCTTTTTCTGTTCCTAAATCAGCTACTACGGGTTGAAGGATAGCATCCGGATACTGCGCTTGAATTTCGTTTATCGTTTGATTAACATTTTCTTCACGGCGTCCATTAATAAGTACAGTAGCTCCTTCCGCTACTAATGAAGTGGCAATTGCTTTTCCAATCCCTGCCGTAGATCCAGTAACCAGTGCTGTTTTTCCTTTTAATTGCATATGCATATAGATTCCTCCAAATTCATGTACTAAATGATTGACTTACGTTGGAATAAATAATTACGTTTATATTGTGGTTCACTTCTCTTATCTTTAACAGAAAATAAGCAGATCCACCCTTTTTTCGAAAGAGTATAAAGTGAAACTTTAATCAGTGGGGGTCTTACCGCCCGGCAAATAGCGGGATAAACGAAAATTATGTAGCTATTGGACTCTGTACTGAATTAAAAATCGAAATTATCATCATTTAGATCTACTCGATAATTCTGATTCTAATCATTGTAATGTTAAAAAATCACATCAACAACAGAGTAACGCTAAAACCAACTAATAAATACCATTATGATATATATTAACGATAAAGAAAATTACGCACTTTAAAGTTCCATAGGAACAAAAAAGTAACCCATAAACCATAATTTCTAACCCTTTACATTTACTAACGTAGTATCCTTTTCTATCATAGAAAAGGTTGTAAAATCACACATTCTTACATACAGTTATAAGATTATTTTTATTCTAATTAACTAAAAACCATATAACACATTTGTAAAATAAAATTCTAAAAAAACCTTGCAGAAAAATTCTACAAGGTTTTTGCCTATACACACAAATTAATCACTATATTAAAATAAAAGGGTTTATAATTCATCAAAATAATATTAAATATAAGCTGCTTTAAAGGCTTGTTGGACAGCTTGTACTTCTAATGAGTCTTTACCATATAAGTTCGTTGCTACACGAATACAAGCTTCTTTTAATTCTTTAAAGTTAGAAGTCATATTTAATTCATCCGTATTTGCATAATAGAAAATATCAAACATTTTATCTTCTCCAATGCCATGTACGTTTACTCCATTATGGTTTCCACCACTAGCAATCAAGTAAGCTACTTTATTAATAATGCTAGAGTTCGTGTGTACACCACCATGATCGTGGTCAGCATCAATAGGTAAGTTATTATAATGTCTATAGTCCTCCGGATATCTAGAAGAGATAGATGATGGGTTTTTCATATCTCTAAAAATACGACCTGATTGTTCTCCCATTGTCCAATTGAACTTTCCGTTATTGGCATACTTTTCAACTGCTACTCCTAAAATATCAGATAGAGCCTCATTAATTGCACCAGCTTCTCCTGCATACTCAAGTCCAGACTCATTTCTTGTAACCGCGTGTGTAAATTCATGTCCTGCCACATCAAATGCTCTAACAATTGGATCTCCGTATACTAGCATAGCTCCATTACTAAATGCATTGAACCACTGCTTAGGATTTCCTTTATTCGTACCATTTGTGTTCCAACCATGAACGACAGAAATTACTTTTTGCCCATTATTATCAAAGCTGTTACGGCCATATTTTTCTTGATAAAAATCATATACTTTTGTTGCTAAATAATGGGCACTAACTGCTTTAGGATCTGTAAAATTTGTAGAATTACTTGTTACTAAATCATCGAGATACCCCCATACATTTCTTCTATAATTATTATAATCTTTATAATTAGCAGTATATGTTTCAATTCCCTTACCACGAGAATAATCTGCAAGCATGTACGTTCCATCACTTCGCTGTGTAATTCCAAACGTACGATTAATGCCTAAGTCATCTTTTCCTGTACCTGTTAATTTTGAAGGATCTTGTGATTTATTTGCTGTCGCAGATTGGACAATACTACTATCTACTTGTATACCCAATTTTTGAACGAGTTCTTTTAATAGATTACCACCAAAAGCATCAATTAATACTGTACCAGATACATATTCAGGTGTAGATGCACTAAAAGTAATTTGATATGCGTTTGTAGCTTTATTTGTATTTTCATCTACATATACCACTTGTTTAATTTCTGGTTCTTCAATAAATGTGAGATCATTTCCATAGATGTTGAAAAGCTGTTTCTTTGCATCCTCTTCTGATAAAGTAATAGGTTGTTTCAAATCTTCCTGTTGTTGTAGATCTTGGGCACTATCCCCCGAAACGCTCGTAAGTACACCATCATCATTAATATGTGCTGTTAGTTGATATCCGTATACATCACGTCCTTCATACGTTTGTTGAAGACGTACCAATGTAGTACCATCATAAGATTTACGACTTTGCGTAACATTATAATTAACTTTGGATTCCGTATTAACTTGCTTTGCTGATAATGCTTGTTCTGTTTTTCCTTTTAGTGCATCCTTTGCTACATTTTCTGCCGAATTTTGAGAAGGTGCTGTTAAATTACCTGTTCGGAACGTATCTTCCTTTGTTTCCACTTTTAAATCTTCTGTTTCCGCATGCACTCCTCCATAGGGCATAATCGCCGATAACACGACTCCTGTAGTTAAACCTACCTTTACGAAATTATTCATATTCTTACTCCTTTATAATCTTATTATTAAGTTAAACGAATGTTTTTTCGAAATTGGAAACATAGATATTTCAAGCTATCTATGTTTATCTACTATGAATTGTGATTCCTCATAATATAGATAGATTGCGTCGTTACTTTTAGATTCATTTCATTTCTCAAAAATTACTCATTATATAAGCTATCTTTATATTTATTTATATACGTTATTTTTTGTGGTTCTGATAACATATTTATCGCCATCCACACATTCTTTTTCATTTCTAATTTTTGCATTGGTATCTCTTTTAAAACTGGATTACCTATAATTTCTTCCATTTCTTCATCAATTCTTTGCATAAGATTTTCTTCTGGATTATTTTTCAAATAAGTATTTTTCAATCCCCATTTTGTCATTATAAATTCATTCGTTTTATTCATAGGATTAATAATAGTAGCTCTACTAGTTAATCGTTTTTTTATTTCATCATGATAGATTTTAATTCTATATCCTTCTTTTAGTGAAATGCTATCGTTTACTATCGTTACATTTGTTCCTTCCATTTCCTTCGTATAAATTTTTTCTCCCTTATCATTAAACACCTCTATTGATGCGTATTTTTCATCTGTATAATAGCTATGAGGAGTTTTAGTAGTAACCGTAAAAACAGCTTGCTTTTGCTCTAAGTCTGTATTTAATTCGGCAAACTGGTCATCTCCTAATCCTAGGAATTGAATTGTTTGATTTACCAACTTACTCACTTTCATTTCGTTAACATCAATCGTTAGACTATTATCTTTTTCTTTTACATAGGCATAATACGAACTAAAATGGTACATACTATCCGTTTTCCCACCTGAAATTTCAACTGTATAAACTCCATTTGGTACGTCTTGTAAATTGATATCTGTTGTTTCAATTGTTTTCTCTTGAACAACTGTATTCCCTTCTTTTAATTTAATTTTTCCTCCTTTCAATGTATCTATTTCATTTGTATTTAAATGGATATGCAAATTCCCTTTTAGCCCAAGTGAAGCAATTTGCTGATTTGTAACTATTTCAAAGTTGGAGTTTATCGTAATATCAGAATCAACTAGAGCTCTCGCTTTAGCTAATTGTGATTCAGGCACTATATAGGCTAAAGACGTAACAGCCGGATAACCTTTCGCCCTATTTATCTCTACTTGTTTATTATTAAGCTTAAAGCCCCATCTTTCAAACACGGGTGTAAAATCAACTTGTCCATTCTCACTATAATACTGATTCATTAAATCCGGTAAAGAATGATCATCCTTTTTGAAAGCAGCATTGCTAGCTAGTTTTCGATAACCTTGATACATTTTTGCAAAAGCTTCATCACCAGCTTTTTGTTTCGCCATCGTTAAAAGAATAAGTTTTTGTCGTAAATCTAAATCATCATAATTTTTATTTTCTTTCATTAAAGCATTATATAAATTCCGTTCTACTTGTTCCTTTTTCCCGAAATTAAACAACCAACCAACTTGATCTGCTTTTTTTCCATATTTACTATATTGATATTGAACACCGAATAGATTATTAGAAACTTCTCCTGTAAATATTCCTTGATTATCAAAACCAGCTTGGTATCCGTGAGCGATTTCATGTAAAGTTCCCCAACTCAGTTTATCTAACCACATTTTTGTACTATCTGAACTATTCGCTGTCCAATTTGTGCCATAATAGGCACCGCCAGCACCAGATATATCTGCTTTTAAAAAATAACGATTTTGACTTTTTTTATTTTCAACCGCTGAACCATCTAAACCAATAATTGAATCATACATCGCAAAAATATCTTCATAATACGCAATTAACTCATCCAATGATTGAAAATCTTTTAAAGACCTTACTATTTCTTTATCTTTTTTAGGTATAAATAATTGAAAACTCTCCCCTTGAAGTAACGCATACTCTCCATCAAATTGATCCCATGTACTAAAAAATTGAGATACACTTCCTTGTTGTTTATAAATGGGAAGAGGTTTAGTAGCACTTTCATTCCCTACTTGGTACTCAAGTACAGCATGCTCTTCACCATACGGAGTATCTATGAAAGGAACTAAAGGCGTATCACCTTGAATGGTAATCCATTCATTTCCTACTTGTATGGATTTTTCATTTTTAGAGTCATTAGACAATAAACGTAATGTTAATTTGTCTTTAAAATTAGGATTCGTTTGTCTTACCTTTAATGGTGTATTTCTCTGCAAAATAAATCCTAAATCTTGTCGATCGTGATATTTACCCTTACTTATGCCCGCCTGAAATATCCAAGTAGGCTCTTCTAAACTTGTAATTTCTTTTACATTTGTTCGTTCATCAGCATGTAAATGTATATTTCCTATGTGGAAAAACATTGTATACATGATGCCTATAACAAGTAATCTTTTCATTTGCATATCTCCTTTTCTATTTTTTATATACAAAATACAATAAAACCCTCCTTCTTCACTTATAACTGTCGTCAGTAAGTTACTTATCAGTGTAATTATTATAGTTACATTAACTCGTGATTATCAATCATTAAATGTATGTAATTTTGCATATACGAATACTTAATGACAATTCCCAAAGTATCCTATAATTATCAATATTTTTTCAGACATTATTCAAAAAAAAACACGAAGACTCTTAAGTCTTCATGTTTTTTTATACATGTTATTAAACTTGTGATTGAATTAATTACTTAAATCTTTTTAATCGCGAAAAATCAATTATTTTTAGGCTGATAGCCATACGTAAACTTTTATGATTTACTCATCCTTTTTGTTCTGTAATATTAAATTTTGAAACCAGTTCCGTTAATTCTTCCACCTTTTCTTTCATTTTGTTGGATTGGATTGATATTTGTTCAATTGATACGGCCTGTGATTGAATTGAATTTACTGTTTGAAGCGTCTCCTTTTTCACATCCGTTGCAGTTTCAGAAACTAGCGAAAGAGAAGCATTTACTTCTTCTGTACCAGCAGACATCTCTTCTGTCGCTGCGGATACTTCTTGAATTTGACTTGTAATCTTATCAATATCTCTCATAATAGACAAGAAGGTTTGATTCGCTTTGTAAGCAGCTTCTTTTCCTTCTACTGCCTTTTGTTGTCCTTTTTGCATGACATTAACTGTATCTTGGGTATCTTTTTGAATGGATTTTATTAAATGATTAACTTCTTTTGCAGATTCTTTAGATTGCTCAGCCAAGTCTCGAACTTCTGCGGCAACCACTGCAAATCCTTTCCCATTCTCTCCAGCACGTGCCGCTTCAATAGCGGCATTTAAGGCAAGAAGATTCGTTTGTTCGGCAATATTAGTAATTGCAGCGAGAGCTGTATCAATCTGTTGTGTACGTGTAACAAGTTTATTTATTACTTTTGATGTTTCCTCGACAACATCATGCACACTATTCATTTGAAGAATAGAGTGATTTATCACTTCACTACCGATATTTATTCGTTCTGTAGTCGTTACTGCTACCTCAGCGACTACTGCTGAAGATTCAGCTACAGTTTGCACCCCTGTTGTAATTTCTTCCATTGAGGATGAGCTCTCCTGAATACTAGTTACCTGTCCTTCTATTTTTGTTTTTACTTCTAAAACAGTCTGTACAACCTCATTTGAAATACTAGACGCTCGATTTGTATCTTGTAATACGCCCTCCGTAGTAGAAATAACCTCTTGTGTTGTCATCTTAACATTCGCAATTAATTGTTGAAGGTTATCTAACATACTATTAAAAGACTGAACAATATGCCCTAATTCATTATTTGCTTTATAAGGAGTACGTGTTGTTAAATCTCCAGCTGCTACTTTTTCCATATCATTTTGTAGTAACACAAGTGGTTTTCGGATAGTTAATTTAATAATATATCCAATTAATATAATTATCAAAATTGCTAAAAGCGAAATACTAATAAACATTATCATTGTATTTTGAGCACTATTATTATTTTCCTTCTGTAAAAGCTCTGCATTATTACTATTATATAAAATCAATTCACGAATTGATTTTATTGATTTTTGCATATTAGGTTCAATCTCTTTTAGGTAATATGCATATGCTTCCTCATTATTAGATTTCCCTAATTCTTGCGCTTTCTTCATTTGAGTTCTTAATTCATTAAATGTTTCATAAAACGTGTTATATAATTCTTTTTCTTTAGTAGAAATAACTTTAGCCTCAAACTGCTTTAAAAGATGATCATTTTCCTGACGAATTCCGTCCATTTCTCTTATTAATTCATTCATTCTTTTTTCATCTTTTGATACCATAATTTCCATAAAGTTCATATTAACATGATAAAAATTAGATTCTACAATACCAATCCACTCAATTGGTAGTAAATTATCCTCATACATATTAGAGGAAGTACTTTTCCCTCTTTCTAATCCCCAAAACCCTATTAGGGATAATACTATACATGCAATACTTGATATAGTTATTAATATGTTTAGTTTTGTACCAACCTTACTGTTTCTTAATAATTCCAATTCGCTTTCTCCATTCTAATATATAGTTTAAGTAATGTATTTTATACTAAGAATCCAAAAATTACGATGTTTATTTTGTGATATGCAATTTTGCATATCATCCACTACTGATTCAAAATAACCTAACATTGTAATTTTGGTTTTCCAAAAATTCATGATTATGAACACACCCTATTAATTCTTAAACTTCTCATCCAAAATATCCAAAAATATTGTGGCACCAGGGGAACCCATCATTGATATATAAATTACACTGCTATACAAGACTAGCTTAAAAATATTTTTCTTATTGCTCATTTTTCTATTTCCTCTCTATTAGAAGTACTCCTAGCACATCGCACTAATAAAAACGATAGTATTAAAAAATAAGGAAAGACATAACACCTATGTCTTTCCTCTAAAATTGTAACACTCAATATACTCTTAGCTCTATTTGATTTGCCAGTTAAATCCTCACATTTCTTTCTTTATAATATCTCCTAACTCCGTCCAACTTGTAATCCGCGGGATATTGAGATGTTGATTGTAAGAAGTAGTTTTTGCATACACATTTATCGGTTTTCCTATTAACGTTTCTAAGACTGCCGGCTTATCATCAAAGAAATAGTTTAATTTTATTTCTTGTATGAAGTGTATTTTTTCTTCATCCCTCATTCCATAGAAAAAGCGATCTTCATATACCGGAAAACCTTTTTCTATTAACCATTTTTTTGTTTGCTCTCCATGTTCTTTAGGCCGTGCTGTTATATAGTATATTTCATGTCCCTGTTTTTCTAATTCTTGTAATGTCTCTACTGCATATGGAAACGGTGAACAAGAAGTATAATAAATCTCATCCAGCAAACTATTCCACATATGACTGCCTTCCTCCGAAGTCATGCCAAATGCTTCATGAATTTCAATTGTTTTTAAAGAATGAAATACATCCAATCCTATTTTTTTGTTTAATTTCTTATTATATAAATGAAAAGCATGCTGCCTTAAATCAATTAATGTATCATCGATATCAAATCCAAACTTCACTCTTCATCGCTCCTTTCTGCAATCCATTTATCGGAAAATATAAGTAGCTTTTATTCTCCTTATATTTTCCGATATTCTGGATAGCCAATAAATCTATAATCTTTTCCAACCTGGGTAAATGATATATCCTTAAATTCAATTGCATCTTGCATTTTTGTAATACCAGTCCCCCCTACAAAGCTAGGCGCCAATCTGCCCCCAATAATTTTTGGTGCGACATATAATATAAGTTTATTCATCAATTTATTTTCAATAAACGAAGCATTTACCTCTCCACCACCTTCAATAAGCAGGGAGGAAACTCCTTTTTGCCCTAAAACATCAAGCATTTCATGTAAGTTTATATGCTTTTCTCCGCTAGTAACAAATACTTTAACTCCTGCATTTTCTAATGCTTTCTTTTTTTTCGCTGCATGATTACTTGTTGTAAATATCCAGGTAGGAGCTTCTCCATCTGTAACAACGTTAGCTTCCATCGGTATGCGTAATGTCGAGTCCAATATTATTCGAATTGGATTTCGTCCATTTGGAATACGCGTTGTCAATGATGGATTATCCTTTTGAACAGTATTCGCTCCTACTAAAATAGCCGCATTTTCGTTTCGTATTTGGTGTACTTCTTGTCTTGCTTCTGTAGATGTAATCCACTTACTATCCGATGAAGACGTAGCGATTTTCCCATCTAATGTAACTCCTGATTTAATCGTTACAAATGGACGCTTTGTCAAAATATATTTATTAAAGACTTCATTCATTTTTTTAGATTCTTCTTCACACACTCCTACAAGTACTTCAATACCTGCATCTTGTAGAATTTTAATTCCACGTCCAGAAACAAGCGGGTTTGGATCAAGTGTAGCAACTACTACCTTCTTAATTCCTGCTTGTACAATTGCTTCAGCACAAGGCCCTGTTCTACCATAATGAGAACAAGGTTCAAGAGTTACATAGATTGTAGCACCACGTGCCTGTTCTCCAGCCATACGTATCGCATGTATTTCGGCATGTGGTTCTCCGGCCTTCATATGTGCTCCGACCCCTACAATTCGATTATCATTTACAATTACAGATCCAACCAATGGATTTGGAGTCGTTTGTCCCTTCATAGCCTTGGCATTTTCTAGTGCTAGCTTCATATACAATTCATGCTCAAGCATGTAAGTGTCCCCCTTCAAAATGTCCAGAACGCTGAATCTTCGTTTGCAAATATTTCTCATTAAACTCTGAGATATCACCCCATAACGGTTCACGACTCGTAACATTTAATCCAGCTTTTTGTAACGCTTCTAATTTTTTCGGATTATTTGTAATAAGTTTTACAGGTTTTGAGCGTAGCGCTTTTAATACTTCAATTGTATCATCATAGTTTCGAACATCATCTTCAAAGCCTAGGTTCAGATTAGCTTCTACTGTATCTAACCCATTTTCTTGCAAGAGGTACGTCATTGCTTTACTAAACAAACCAATTCCTCTTCCTTCATGATTCGCTAAGTAAAATAAAGCACCTGAACCATGTTCTGTAATCATTTGTAAAGACTGCTTTAATTGGAATCCACAGTCACAACGTTTACTACCAAAGATATCACCGGTGTGACAAATACTATGCATACGAATTAGGGCATCTTCAGAATTCTCAAAATCACCATATACAAGCACACTAGATTGCTGCATATCAGCTAAATTAATAGATGAGAGTTTTTCGATAATTCCTTCTACACTATTTGTAACCTCACTACATTGTAACCAAGAATACCATTGGAAAATTTTAGTCTCCCCATATAAATTAATTGGCAATTTGATAGGTCCTACTAAATAAATATCCTTTCCATCTTGATGTATAAATTGAATTTTATCTTCTAACATATGAATTGTATCTGTTGTAACCATTAGGTACCTCCTAGTATTGAGAATCTCTAAAAATTCTCTTCCATTGTTATATTTTTTATTGTTTAACTTACACAACGTAAGTGTTTTTACAGATGCTATTCTTTTTTCTCTCAGCTTATATGCAATATGTATCATTACAACTTTGGCCATTTAAAGAAAAGAGTTTTAGTTACATAAAACAACTTAGTTACTTTATGTAAGTGAGTATACATTCGTAATTAATTTACGTCAAGTAATTAATTATAAAAACATTTGTTACTAATAGTAAGATGTTATATAATTTGTTTTAGGAGGTGAAGGAAAATGAATGATTCTACATTATGCCCTCGCTTTGAAAAAGGAATGAAATTTTTTAGCCAACGATGGACAGCACTAATTATTTACCAACTTTTTTCTGGATCTCAGCGCTTTTGTACGCTTGAATCTTCTCTTCCTGTTAGCGGAAGATTACTTTCAGAAAGATTGAAAGAATTAGAACTAGAAGGAATTGTTGAACGTAAAGTCTTTCCTGAGACACCAGTTCGTATAGAATATTCTTTAACTCAAAAAGGATTTGCTTTAGAAGCTATTATTCGCGGAATAGAAGAATGGTCACAGGAATGGATAGAACTTGAGGAATAACATAAAAGCTTTTTCGTATATAGTTTTAAGTAATCAAATTACAGATACCTATTATTAAAACGCTATTTTTTCAAGCATTTATGAAAACTTAGCGTTTTTTAATAAATAAAATGTAAGAAATAAAACAAGGTGATCAAAACGATCACCTTGTTCCTTTAAAAATTAAAATAGTGTTTCTAACGCCTTTTATTCATACATACTCGCTTAATAAAAAGAACGAATAAACTTTTTGTAACTAAACAGTTTTATTTTCACAATACAGTTAGCTTCCCCCGCTATTTACGGACAGTAAGACCGCTACTAATTAAAGTTTCACTTTATTACATTTGAATATTACTTATGAAATTTCACACGCTCTTCAAGTGGTTGGAATTCTTTTTCTCCTGGTGCAGCCGTTGGATTACCAAATGGCATTTGTGCAATTAGTTTCCAATTAGCAGGGACATTCCATTCTTGTTTTACCTCATCGTCAATTAATGGATTATAATGTTGTAAAGATGCCCCTAATCCCTCTGCTTCTAAACCTGTCCACACGACTAATTGGTGCATACCTGATGCTTGGTGTGACCAAATTGGGAAGTTTTCAGCATATGCAGCAAATTTTTCTTGAAGCGATTTAACGATAGCCTCATCTTCAAAGAATAGTACTGTTCCATAACCAGCTTTAAAAGAATCCATTTTTTGTTGCGTTCCTGAGAAATCTCCATCTCCAACTACTTTTCTTAATGTTTCAGTTGTAATATCCCATAATTTATCATGAGCTTCACCAAATAATACAACTAATCGCGCAGTTTGAGAATTGAAAGCTGATGGAGTATATTTCACAGCAAACTCCACAATTTCTTTAATTTTTTCATCCGATACTTGTACCTCTTTGTTAATTCCATAGTAAGTACGTCTTTCTTTCAGTGCAGTATAGAAATCTTTTGTCATAATTCATTTCCTCCTAAGTTTTAATATTCTTCAAAATGATACATTGCGAAGATAATATGAGTTGAAATGAGTTCATTTTTGAACCATTGAACACCATAACACCAATTGCTAGTCATTCTGAATCTAAACCACTGCTTCTTGCTTCAGTTTCCCTAAAAAAACACTTATAGCATCATTGATACAATCTAGTGATCATTCGGTATTATTTTACCCATTCTCTATTCATGTATCCTGCTTGTTTCATATTTACACAAATATGAAAATAACCTTAAATTGCTGGTCAAAAAAGCCAGGTAGTATGAATAACACATTACCTGGCTTTTTACATTTTTAATTTAAATTCAACTAAACATTACCAATGAATAGTAGTAAAAACTATACCCGTCACTTATTTAATAATTAACATCTCATAAGGATGTTGTTCCATAAATCTATTCTCCCAAGGAATCTCTAATGATGTCCAATTTGAACCACCGTCTACTGACTGATACACTCCTTTATTGCTAAACAGATAAAACGTTCCATCACTTGTTGCCTTTAATACTGGTATGATTGCCCCTTTAGGAGTTGGTAAACCTGCATTCATTTCTGCCCAAGGCTGATCTTTTTCTTTCTTATAAATAAATGATTCACAATTTCCATTATTGTAATCATGCGCTACGTGTGGATTTGAAGATGTCGCGATGATAATATTTTCTGGATCATTTGGGTTAACTGCCATTTGATATGCGTAATGATGCTTTAGCCCACTACACATATAGTTCCAAGTCTTACCTCCATCATTACTCTCCGCATACTCTTGACCTGGTTCTTTCAAGAATGAATCACCTAACACCCCGTATAAACGATTTGGGGCATTGCGATGTGATTTAAGAATGTGAATATCTTGAGGATAGTTCCCCTCTTTTTCCTCAGTCCATGTCTTACCTCCATCTACACTTTTAATTAATCCGCCTACCTCAATAGTCGTATAAATAGTTTCTGGATTATTAGCATCAATTTCAATATGTTTTACATGGTGTGTATATGTTCTTTGAGGAAAGAACCATGATGAATATGATGGCATTTGTCGATAATCTGTTAGCAGCTCAAAACTGTCTCCTCCATTTTTGGATACGAACATTGCACTCGGTTCAGTTCCTACATATACAATCCCGTTACCGTCATCCCCCTTCGCTGGAGATACAGAAACTGCTGTAATAGCTCTCATATGAATAGTATTAGCTGGGAACACTTCACCAAATGAAGGTAACGCACCAATTGCTTCCCACGAACTTCCTCCATCTTTACTTCTCCATAATCCCCTATCAAAAGTACCACAATACATTCTTTCTGGATCGTATGGATCTGAAGCTAACGCAACTGGATTCGCACCTACAAACTGCGATTGGACGCTCCATGTTGAGTCTTTTTTTTCTGCAATTACAAGTTCTCTATCAAACGCTAATATGAATTTTTCCATAACTAAAATCTCCTCGTTTCATAATATATCTTGTATTATTTGAATCTTTACCATTACAAGTTAAGAGGTGACATTTATGTGCTATAGCATATAAAAGGTAAATTTTCTAAGCAATATGTGATTAAAAACTTACATTATATAATTTGTTAACTTCACATCCGTATGATGAACAAGATGTCCTGTTAACTCATATAAGTCCATATGCCACCTCTAAATAAATCGCATTTTACATGCTATAGCATATATAATATAGAATCCATTATTTTATGTCAAACTTTAATACTGTTAATCAGTTCTTTAGCTCGTCTAAAGTAATTTAAAAGTCATAATATAAACAGAAACATTTTATTGAATAGACAATAAAAAAAGAGTGCAATTTTTGCACTCTTTTTACTCATTTCTATTAGAAATCAAAGTTATCAGGATCTGGACCAACGCGGTGATTTTGATTTAATGCATCGATTTTTTCCATATCTTCTTTCGTTAATTCAAAGTTAAATACATCTGCATTTGCAATAATGCGGTGCTCTTTCGTTGATTTTGGAATTGTGATCACTTCATTTTGAAGGTCCCAACGTAAAATCACTTGTGCTGTTGTTTTACCATGTTTCTCAGCAATTGCCTGTAAGGTTTCATTATCTAATAATTGACCTTGCATAAGTGGTGACCATGCTTCCATTTGAATACCTTGTTCTTTACAGAAAGCTTGTAATTCTTTTTGTGTTAAACGAGGATGGTATTCTACTTGATTGATCATCGGCTTAATTTCTGCATCTTTTATTACATCTTGCAGATGGTGAATTTGGAAATTACTTACGCCAATTGCACGTACACGCTTTTCTTTATAAAGTGTTTCTAACGCTCTCCATGTATCTTTATATTTCCCTTCTACAGGCCAGTGAACAAGATATAAATCTAAATAATCTAGCTTTAATTTTTTTAAGCTCTCTTCGTATGCAGCAATCGTTTCTTCATATCCTTGATCTGCGTTCCATACTTTTGAAGTAATAAATAATTCTTCTCTTGAAATACCAGTTGTTTCAATACCGGCACGAATCCCCTCACCTACAGCTGCTTCATTTCCATAAATTGCAGCTGTATCGATGCTGCGGTATCCTGCTTTAATTGCTGATTTAATCGCTTCTACAAGTTCTGGTCCTTCTTCTACTTTAAATACACCTAAACCAAACCAAGGCATTTCCACACCATTACTTAATACTGTTTTACTTTGTAAATTTTTCATTTTATTTTCTCTCCTTTTATTTTACTTGATCTCTTTTTTCTAATGTCATGCTCCATGCTGTTAAAATAACAGCACCTACTACCATAATGCCGCCTACCCAAGCTGTATGAATTAACCCTAACGAGTTCGTTACAATACCACCTAAATAAGCACCAAGGGCAATCCCAGCATTAAACGCCGCAATATTAATTGCCGATGCAACATCGACAGCACTCGGTACAAATCGTTCAGCTAACATTACGACATATACTTGTAACCCTGGAACATTCATAAATGCGAATAGCCCCATTAAAATAATAGTGATTAACCCAGCTACCTTAAATGGTGCCGTAAATGTTAAAACAAATAATATAATCGCTTGAATAAAGAACATGTAGAATAGCGCTCGAATTGGATTATGATTCGATAATTTTCCGCCA
This sequence comes from Bacillus sp. CCB-MMP212, assembly GCF_022748145.1. Classification (NCBI taxonomy): domain Bacteria; kingdom Bacillati; phylum Bacillota; class Bacilli; order Caryophanales; family Bacillaceae; genus Bacillus; species Bacillus sp. CCB-MMP212. The sequence goes on along the minus strand of NZ_JALDQE010000006.1, from coordinate 131,940 downwards.
ATCACATTCCCTATCGCAATGGCGATTCCATACACTAATAAAATGATAGTAACCGTATTAGCTTTAAATCCTGTTACTTCTTGTAATAACGGAGATAAATACGTAAATGTTACGAATGTTCCCCCATATCCTAATGCAGTAATGATGAAAACTAGTAACAGTCTTCCGTTCGTAATCAATTTAAACTGATCGCGGAATGATACAGACGTACCTTTTTTCATATTAGATGGAATGAGAATACTATTTGCGATTAAGGCAATAATTCCAATTACTACAATTGCTAAAAATGATGTTCTCCAGCCAAATTGTTGACCAATAAATGTTCCAATTGGTGCCCCTGTAATAGTCGCAACTGTTACGCCGGTAAACATAATTGCAATCGCGCTAGCACGTTTATTTTCTGGTACAAGTGCCGCAGCAATTGTTGAACCAATTGACATAAACACACCATGCGAAAGTGCAGAAACAATTCGCGCAATAAGTAATACAGTGAAGCTTGTTGCTACCGCTGCGATTCCGTTACCAATAATGAAAATAATCATAATCCACATTAATAACGTTTTTCGTGACATATTAGCTGTTAATGACGTTAATACTGGAGCCCCAAACGCTACGCCTAACGCATATAAAGAAACTGTTAAACCAGCCGTTGTAACCGACACATGTAAATCTTCCGAAATAGATGGTAATAAACCAACACTAACAAATTCAGTTGTCCCAATCCCGAACGCACTAATTGCTAACGCTAACAACGCAAATATACTTCTTCGATTCATCTGAACTTCTGAAGACGATGCTGTATATGAATTCAATTAAGTTCCCCCTCTTCCCTATAATTCCTATCATAATAGTGCGATAAAAAGGCCCTTTTATCTTCTAAAAAACATATTTAATCTCTACAAACGCTATTATGAATGGTTGCATTCTCTTTTTAGTACCGTAAAGCTTGTCTCTTTCCTACATGTACTATTATGAAATATATTTAACATAATGAATAGTACGCACTTTAAAGTGCTGTAGGTACTAAAAAGTAACATAGTTAATTACTAGTACCATAAAGCTTGTTCCCTCTCACATGTGCTATTATGAATGATATTTAACATAATAAAAAGTACGTACTTTAAAGTACTATAGGTACTAAAAAGTAACATTTATATAACCTAACTTATTTTGCTCAAAAATTGAAATCTACATTCCATGAAAAAGACTTTCAAATGAAGAAATACACTTTTCCCGTAGAGGCAACTTTAGAGGACATTACTTAAACATATAAAGGATCATGTTCATTACCACAGACAAATAATAAAAAGGCAAAAACGAACAGAAATGTGTTCATTTTTGCCTTTTTTATTTAACGATTAAAATGTACGACTTCTGGAAAGGAAATCTGCATTAGCTCCTGTTACACCACTTTGTCCCCAGTTCCCTGGAATCATTTCGCGAATAAGAATTAGTACTTTATCCAAAGGTGCATGAGTATATTTAGATGTTACTTGTGTAAGTTCGTTTACCCACTTATCCTTTGTCTCTTGATCAAATGTATTCCATATATCAATCTTAATAATAGCCATTCCATTAACGTTACGACCTGGTGTATCGTAAGACTCTTTTGTCTCCCAATTGGACACCCTACTTTTCTCAGCAAAGGTAGCATCACTTGCTACAGCCCCAGCTTTCCCCCAGTTTTCTTTCTCAAGTTCCTTTATCAACACTTGAATTTTGTCAGGGACAATTTTTAATAGTTTTATTGTAAGTTCCGTTACACTATAAATAAATTCCTTCTTTTCTTCTGCTGACATGGTTGGCCAAGTATTTAGCTCGATTAATGGCATAGTATTGCCCCCTAAAATTAATTATCTATTGACTAGTTACAACTATTGGTTCAAATGATTTTTAACTGCTCTTACTACCAATTCGTGATCTTCTTCTGGTGGTAATCCTGAAACTGTTATCATTCCAATAACCCCTACGTTTTTTATCCTGATAGGAAAGCATCCACCAAACGCAGCATATTCCGAAGTATCTAAAAGATATTTTTCATTATATGAAATTCCAGTTATTTCACTTTGTATCTGCATATAATACGAGCTACGATCATGCAGGGAAACGACTCGTTTTTTACGCTCAATCCATTTCGTATTTTCCGCATTTGTCCCTGTCATCTTGAAATGAAATAATTGCACACCATTTTTCGTTATATCAACAGCAATCAATTTCCCCTCTCGCTTTGCTGTTTCAACGATAAATAAACCTAGTTGCAAGGCATCTTCATTTGTAAAAGAGGAAAATTGAAGCGTTTCCTCCTCTTTTAAAATTTGTTTACTTATTTCATTCAAATTTGAAGTACTCATATCTTTAACCTCCATAATTGTTTTATGCCACACCGACATTTTTTCGAAATTATTAGGCCATATAGTACAACCTTTCAATCAATCTGATTCCAAATAAACTGCTGTAACATCGTTGGTAACTAGTAGTACCGTAAAGCTTGTTTTCTTCTTACTGGTGCTATTATGAATGATATTCAAAGTTATAAAAAGTACGCACTTTAAAGTGCTATAGGTACTTTAAAGTACTATTCTACTTATCCCTATCTTACAGAGACTATTATGAAATATATTTAACATCTTAAAAATGTATGTACTAAAGAATAATATTTTTAATCACTAACTTTTTTGATCAATCGTTATAATCCAATTTCATCAAAATTTTTATCAATTATTACACTATCCAACAATAGGAGGAAACAAAGATGGATGAAAATATATCCAAAAGCTGAAAAGCAGTTGAGTCCCTTGAGGGAATAGTTATAATTCACTACTTATAGAAATAGACATACAAAAACGCCATCCTTTCCTATAATTTTAAAGAAAGAATAGCGTATTCTTTTCAAAAATGAGTTCTTTTATTGAGAAACTTTGATTCTATATCATACATAAAAGGGCAACCAGTGCTAAAACAGCTGGAAGTCCTTGTTTCACAATAATTGATTTATTAGATGTGAAACCTCCGAAAATAGCTGCTACCACCACACAAATCACGAAAAATAATTGGACCATATAACCAATTGGATTGAGTCCAAGTACAAGTCCCCAAATGAGACCAGCCGCTAAAAATCCATTATATAAACCTTGGTTTGCAAACATAATGGCTACGTTTCGATCTCCTTCTAAATGCTTCGGTAATTTGAAAGCACGTTTCGCTACTTTTGAATCAATAAAAAACATTTCAAGGATCATGATAAACAAATGTTCTAATGCTACGATCCCGACTAAAATAGCTGCGATTATTTCCACACTATTCTGCCCCCCTACACTCTCTATTCTTTAATATTCTCTACATTTTTTTGCATCTGTAATAGAACATGAATAAGTATTTTGCGTTCTTCTCCACTGATATTTACGAACATTTCCTTCATAAAATGTTCCTTTTCTTTCTTGTCAAAATATTAATTGATATATCAATTATTGATACATCAATCAATATACATCTCTCTTTTTATTTTTGCAAGTTTTTTTGCTCAATTGGTTTTATTTTGTTCTAGCAACTTTAAACCAATTCAAAACATCAGTTCGCATTTCTAGAAATCATAATTACTTTAAGTTCATTCTGACAATCATATTTAACTAAATATATAAAAGAATTGAGCTATATCTCCATCAATTTATAAAAATTAATTTTTTCTAAAAACAGATACTTTACGTTTTTTATAGTAATAAAAATCATTTTTTTGTTTCAGAGGCAATCCATTTTATTAGCCTGATGGGCATAAGATAGCACCCATATGGAGAACCAATTATCTTTCAAGAAAACGGCTTGAAATCTGGATTTGGTACAGGAGTTGCCTACTTCCGTAATCCAGATGGTACTAATTTAGAGCTAATTGCTCCAAAAGGGCCATTTAGACGTGACTAATTAAAATATATTAATACTGAAAAACCACCTTTATGAGAGGTGGTTTTTGTTGCTAATGGTCAAGATTAATATTGAGGTCTGATTGACACCTATTCCGTTTCCATATCTTTCATCATACCATCGAAAGAATAGTCTTATAGCTATTTCAAATATTTCGGCTGTACTATATTGCTAGCAAGCTAAAATTTCATAGTACTCCCCAAAAAAATCTGCTGAATCATAACCAAAAGTTCATTTTATCATTTCAAGGTAATTCGAAATTCTTAAGTTGTTGGGCACGGGGTACAGCTGAAAAACAGTGTATATTCATTAACTTCAAACTAATTTTGATGTAACAAAATTGTATTTATACCTTTTTAACAAATTCAGATTTTAATTTCATAGCTCCAAAACCATCAATTTTACAATCAATATCATGATCTCCATCAACTAATCGGATACTCTTTACTTTTGTACCAATTTTTACAACTGATGAAGTTCCTTTTACTTTAAGATCTTTAATTACTGTTACAGAATCACCATCGTTTAAAATATTTCCATTTGCATCTTTAATTACCTTTGTATCTTCACTATTTTCAGCTTCTAATTCTAAAGTCCACTCATGAGCACATTCTGGACAAACAAAAAGATTCCCATCTTCGTAAGTGTATTCTGAATTACATTTTGGACAATTTGGTAAATTAGACATATTTTTATTTCCTCCACTCGTTTTCGTGTATTCTATTAAATAAATATTATTTTTAATTTCCCTTTTCCGTTTAAATATACGGAAAATATTCTCTTCTTACTGTTTGATACTTATTTGTTGAATGTATAAAAAAAAACTACTTGTTCACACCTTGTAAAAAATCTTCTCCACATTCTCCAAAGCAAACTTTCTTCTTCTCTATTTTTTAATAAAATGATGAAAAAGTAGATTAAATCAAACAAACTTTGTACGTGAAGTGAAATTTTTAAAAATCTAATGCATTTACTTTATTCTTTATTGTATTGATTTCCTGCGATTGCTGAGAAAGCCCTGTACACTCATGAAAAGCAAAATGCTTACACCCTATACATTTTTTTGTATTCAGATGTCCTAAAGCACAATTAATTGCTTCCCCGGTATGATCAAAAAAGTTTTCTTTCCCAATCTCAGCGTACAATCCATTCTTATCTAGATTGGCTTTTAGCTCTGATTGAATTCCAGAAATAAGAAGTACGCCACCTTGTTTTTTGAAGTGCTGAACAATATTCCTAAAATAAGACTCTCCTGTGGTATCAATAAAAGGAACTTTTCCCATACGTAAAATTAAAACTTTAGGTTTATAATGAATAGTCGCTAAAATATTTTGTTCAAATGTTTGAGCAGCCCCAAAGAATAATGGGCCTTCTATTGTATAAATACTAATTTGTGGACAATCATGAGCTTTATTTACCACATGCGATAACAATTTTTCATTCTTTTTTGTATGATCAGGAAGCACTTTAGATATAACAAGCATATTACTCATACGTTTTGTAAACAAAATAACAGCTAAAATAAGACCGATCTCCACAGCTGTTGTTAAACTAGTAAATACAGTAAGTAAAAATGTTACTAGTAATACAAGGGAATCTCCTGTCTTCATTTTGAGTATGTGATAAAAATGTTTTTGTTCGCTCATATTCCAAGCTACCACCATTAAAATGGGAGCCATACTAGCAAGAGGAATATGTGAAGCATATGGAGCTAACAGTAAAAGTGTCAATAACACAAATCCCCCATGAATAATACCCGACATCGGAGATACAGCCCCACTCTTAATATTAGTCGCTGTACGAGCAATTGCTCCAGTCGCTGGAATCCCGCCAAATAACGGGGTAACAATATTTGCAATCCCCTGACCGACAAGCTCTTTGTTACTGTTGTGTTTACTATTTGTCATACCATCTGCCACGACAGCGGATAAAAGCGACTCAATTCCACCGAGCATCGCAATAACAAATGCAGGACCAATTAACTGTTTTATACGTTCTAATGTGATTTCTGGTATATCAAACTGAGGAAGTGTATTTGGAATCGTGCCATATGCTGTACCAATAGTAGGTACATGACCTGAGAAAAATACAGTTGCAATTACAGTTGAAATAACAACACCTACTAATGAACCAGGCACTTTTGGTAAAATCTTTGGTGTTATGAGTATAACAAAAAAGCAAATCAAAGCAGTTATAACACTATAAAAATTGGTAGTACTGATATGAGTGAAGAGTTCCTTCAAATTTGCTAGAAATTCCTCATGCTTTTTTATACCTGTTAAACCTAAAAAACTAGCAATTTGTCCCGTAAAGATAATAACAGCAATACCTGAAGTAAAACCAATTGTTACAGGACGTGGAATAAACTTAATTAAAGAGCCTAGTTTGAAGATTCCCATAAGACATAAAATAATTCCAGCTAACAAACCCGAGAGTAGTAAATTTTCGTATCCATAGGTAATTACAACTCCTAAAAGAATCGGAACAAAAGCACCTGTAGGTCCTCCAATTTGATACTTCGAACCACCAAACAGTGAAATGAGTATTCCAGCAATACAGGTTGTATAAATCCCATACTCTGGCTTAACACCAGAGGCTATAGCAAAAGACATAGCAAGTGGAATCGCAACAACTCCAACAATCATTCCTGAAAGAAGATCCTTTTGAAAATGTGCTAATGAATATCCTTCAAACCTTCCTGTAAATAACTTTCTCATTACAAACCCTTCTTTTCTATTTTTAATAGATCTGGATTACAAATGTATTTCTCGGTCCTTATACAGAAAATTGTCCTTTTCACAAAAATAAAAAACATCCTAATATTTACTATATGTTTTACTTAAATGACACTCCAATTCACCTATATCTCCACCTTGTTGTACATAGGATTTCAATCTTTCTGCTAGACGTTCTCCGGCTCGACTATCTAGCTTCTTTGTATCAATAAACGATCTAATCCTTACCTTATCTGGAGTAATATCTCTACGAAACATTTGTCCTGGAATTTCATTCCAAAAACGATTCCATTCATCCAGTAATCCTATTTGATCAAATAAAAAACCTTGAATTCCACATAACCAAGCTGTACAAGCAGTATTTCTTTTTTGACATCCAACTCCATCTTGTAAATGTTGGCATGAAAAACAACAAGAATTTCCACTTTTTATACAAACTTCACAAACGTAATGAGCTCCTAATGAGCGAAATGTTTCAATCCCATGTTGAATGATATCTTCTTTCTTAACCTCAATACTCAACCTATCCCTCCTTGGACATCATTTCACTTTCTGCTTCATCTAGCTCTTCTAACATTGAAATCGTATCGATTAAATGGTTGTTAAAAATCTTCCGTGCAACCACCAATAAATCCACAATAATAGGGTCTCGTAAAGAATATAAAACTCTTTTTCCATCTTTCCTACCAACAACAATATTTTTTGAACGTAGTACACTTAATTGCTGAGAAACAGCTGAACCTTCCTTATTTAGAATATCTTGAATTTCGTTTACGCTTTTTTCACCTTCTGACAATAATTCTAAGATACCTATTCGCAAAGGGTGTGCTAAGGCTTTAAAGAAATCTGCTTTAAATTGTTGCATTTCGTTTCCCATTGAAATCCCTCCGTTACTTTTCCTCAATTTCAAAAAGTATCATATACATCTTCAAATGTTTGAATATGTATATGATACTTTTAAAACCTCGAATTTTCAATACAAATTTTACAATATTAAATAAGCATCAAATAGAGAAATATACTATTCAAATTTAGGTTCAAAATTTATTATCCAAAATAAAAGCGCCTAACATATTAGGGATATATAATACGTTAGGCGCTTGATATTTAAAATTTTTCGATTTAGGTCTTGATAATATTGGATGAGTATATGACCAAAACGCTAGATGACTAATATGAATAAACTTATTTGTAAAATTAATTGCTTAGAATATTTTAAGAGCAAGTTTTGAAAAAAACTATTCAAAACTTGCTCCTTATTTTCTCAGATCCAACTATTTTGATACTAAAACCAACAGTAGTGAATTAGAATAATGACTTAATACTTGCTAAAACTGTGAGTACACCTACAATAATAACAAATACGTTACTCATTTTCCCTTTGTATTTAGCTAGTACTGGTACTTTTTGAATCGCATACATCGGTAATAGACATAAGATAGCAGCAACTAAAGGACCGCTTAGAGAATCAATAAGTCCAAGAATACTTGGATTTGTATAAGCAACAAACCAGCATGATAATACAACAAAAGTAAGGATTATTGTCTTAATTGTTTTTTCTTCAATATCTTTTCCACGTGATTTACCGAACTTAATAATCATGTCACGCATTACTTCAAATGCTCCTATATAATGGCCAAGGAAAGACTTTGTAATAGCCACAAAAGCAATAATTGGAGCTGCAATAGTGATTACAGGCGAATTAAGCTCATTAGCAAGATATGAAAGGATTGATAAGTTTTGTTCTTTTGCCATTTTTATATCATCTGGAGTCAAGCTCAATGCGCTACTCCAAACGAAGAACATAACAACAGCGAATGTCATGATATAACAAACCTTTTGTATTTGCGCACATTTAGCATCAGTGGCTTCGATTCCATACGTAGCTCTCTGTTTCACAACAAATGATGAAATCATAGGTGAATGATTAAATGAGAATACGATAATTGGTAGAATCATCAATATCGTCCCAAAATAGCCTGTTCCTGTTGAAGCAGTTGAAACAGCTGAAAAACTAAGCATTGACGTATTCCACTGTGGAATTAAAGATATTGCGATAAAAAGTAGAGAAACTATGAAAGGATACACTAACATACTCATTACCTTTACAGTAATATCTTGACCAAAATTTAGTATAGCGATAAGACCAAGAACTAATACAAGTGATAAAATAGCCCTTGGAGGTTCTGCCATGTGCAATTGATGCACGATAAAACTACTTGCAGTATTTGTAAGCGCAACCGAATACATTAGTACGATTGTATAAATTGAACCGAAATATACGATGTTAAAAATGATACTCGCTTTATTTCCAAAATACTCTCTAATTGTACCTGTGATCCCCTCATCAGCAGAATTAGAAGCGTATATCATTTTAGCAAGTGCCCTATGTGAGTAGTACATAACTGGATATGCAAGCAATGTAATTAGTAGTAAAGATAATAAACCACCTGAACCTGCATTAATCGGTAAAAAGAGCACCCCTGCTCCAATTGCAGTTCCAAATAGACTGAGTGCCCATGTAGTATCCTGCTTATGCCACTTTTTCGGATCTGCATATTGCTCATTTTTTAGTGCGGTATTTTCAGCTTGAACTTCTATTTTCTTTGCAGTATTCCCGTTCATATAATAACTCCCCCTTGTATCTATTCCTACATCCCTCTTTGCATCTAACAAATATTCCCTTTTCGGAAAATGAATTCCTTACAAGTTGCCCCACATTGTATGTCCTTCATCATAATGAATCCAAATTGAAACATTCGCTAGTTAGCGTCCTAATATAATTGTTAGCGTTCACAAAAAAGTTTACTCAAAGTATCCGCTCTTTATATAAAGACCCCTTAAGAGAACAATATAGAATAGACTTCATAAATACGTTGCAACATTTCTAATAACAGTGTATTACTTTAATGGTTTCTCTTTTTTACTTTTAACAGTAATTTTAGCTAAACCGGCCTCTCTTCATTTGCGAGGCATTTCTTTCTCAATTCTATACATTACTTTCATAACTTCGGTAGCACTGATGATATTGCTTACACAAGCCACTGAAGCACATTACATACATTTCGCCTCTAATCACACACCTTTCTTACTAAGAATCGCATTTTTTATATTTTCTCCAGAGATAATAAAATTTCTCTCGACGCCCTCATTATAACGTGTATATTTATAAAATTAATATTTTTATATTTTCAGAAATATTAAAGCGGAATAATTTTATATGGATAATATTTTACAGTTAGCATGTAGCCATTGTTTTTATCGCGTAAAGCTGAATTAGTTAGTAAAAATATACAATTATATATTGTCCTTCTAGGTGACTCATTCTAAAAATACTTATATCCCCTTTTATCAAAAAAAATTATTTTAAACACAAAAGATATTCTAATAAATAATTAATGTAGACAAAAAGAAGAGATTCACAAAATACAAAAACCAATTTTTAGGATATATATTATCAACATTGAATTCATATACATTTTTTAAAAAATACACTGAGCAAAAAACAAAAAAACTGCCCCATATGGACAGCTCATTTACATAATTATCGTTATCAAGGATTCACAAACAAATCACTTCAATGTCATCTTAATTCTAGTTTGTTCGACTCTTCTTCAGAGATATCTCTATGTTTGTAATGAATCGTTTTTAGATCATTTCCTTTTATGCGAAAAGTAATTGTGTCCTCTCCATAAGGCGGATTGTGTGCACCCTCAAAAGTTTGAATTTGAACAGTTACATAAAAAGTATAATTTGTTGTATCTTTTCTTATTTCAAGTATTTTTTCAGAACCTCGATACCAAAGTTTTGGTTCCTTATAATAGTTTTCAACCTCTTTGCTTATCGGCTCCAATAAGAGCTCAATTACTACTTCTTTTAAAAGTTTTTTGGGTACAGGTATTCTGTTGATTTTCTTTCTTTTTACATCTATAATCCTCCAAAAATCCCCGCTCTTTTCAACGGTATAAAGAACATTCGTACCGTCCGCTTTCAAAAGATGAAAATAACCTTTATTTCCCTTAATATATAATCGTGGTTCATTAATCCACTCACCTTCTGTTTGCACTATCCCTAAAAACAACTGAGTAAGTGGCGTTATCTTATAATCTAATTGGTTAAAGTCTCCAAACGAATAAAGTTCATAACCGGTTAAATCTATGCCAAAATTTCTGTTTATATCATTTTCCTTTTCTACAATTGCTTGAGCAGAAATGCATGGTAATAAAAAACTAAACAGACATATGATGCTAACCATTGTTAATCTTATTTTCATAACATCAATCCTCTCTTTTATTAAGATGCAACAAAAGAGAGGATATTATTGATTAGGGCATAGGCTAAAAAATTAAACTCCCCCATTAACTAGCTCGTTTATCGAGTTTAATTTTGAAGAAAGCTCGATAAACCATTCTTCATCCCCTGTTAATAATGCAAGATCTATAAGATAAAGGATTTGTTCCTTATTTATTACCTTTGATTCAGGGAGTTTGTTAACGTGTTTACTAAAGAGTAAAATCGCTTCGTTTATTGTGTACTGGCCGTCACGTTTCACAATACTAACTGTAACTATATCCTCTACATCATCAAGTGATACAATATAACCAACTATTAATTCACCTTCATTTGATATTCCACGAACCCAATCTCCTACTTTTAAAACATGATTATTATTTGACATCATACCGTTTCACCTTCCTATAAATATTTTTTGTGACGATAAAAAAGATATAAAAACAAATTATACTGTAATATTTTTCATTACATTTAAGTATTAAGAACTCACGGCTATATAATAATTAAGCCGCTTAACGCTCTTGATTGATAAGGTCAACAACTTCTTTCATTGTATAATTCTTTAAGTATTCACCTAGATGCTCTTCAGCACCTAAGAAAATAGCGAAAAGAACTTTTCGCATGTTCGAACCTACAACACACTGATTGTTTGATTCTGGACACTTCGGCTGCAAAGCACCTTCAGAGGTTATCTGATAAATATGCCAAAGATTAATTTCATCTAAATCGCGAGCGAAAATAAAACCGCCACCAGTCCCCTCTTTCGATTGTATAAACTTATGTTTTTTTAACAAACTTAGTACTTTGCGAATGCGTACTGGATGAACACCTGCACTTTCTGAAATAGCATTACTTGTTGACATCCGGTCTGGCTGTAAAGCTAAATAAGTTAAACTGTGAATGGCCAAGGTAAAGTCGCTGTTCATGATTTTCCTCCTACGATTAAAAATATTGTTTCTCATATATTAACATACTGTAGCCATAAATATTACAGATTGGTTAGAACGTTAAAACATATAGAATACTTCTTACCATAAAAAAATTAATTCCTTTATATTCTATCCGGTCTCACCTATATCCGATAACTTCATTTAGCTTTTTAAGTTGAAAATAAAATTAAACACTCCACTGTTTCTTCACTTGTTCTTCTGCCAGTTGTTTAATTTTTGTCCAAATCGTATCTTTACTCACAATAACATTTGTTTGATAATTTCTATCATTATAATTAACTGTAACACATACTTCAATCATCTTCTGCTTCCTCCTTTCAAGAAAATTTCTTATTTATATTTAATACCTGAAAAATTTTGAATTTAGTTATAATCTCTAGCATATAACTTCATTTGTTTAAATAATTAAGTTTAAAAACCCCACTGTTTCTTCACTTGTTCTTCTGCCAACTGTTCAATTTTTGTCCAAATCGTATCTTTGTTCACAATGACATTTGTTTGATAGTTTCTGTCTTTATAATTAACTGTAACGCATACTTCTATCACCTTCAGTTTCCTCCTTTCAAAAAATTTCTCTTTCATACTATTACTTATTAATTAGCCAACTTTTGCAGTTCAATGTTTAAAAATGTTCGGACACTACGTGGTAAAAATTTGCGAATTTCTTCTTCGTTAAAACCAATTTGCAATCTTTTTTCATCCAACATAATCGGGCGACGCAACATTAGTGGATGCTCAATTATTAATGTATAAAATTCATTTAGCGAGAGCTCATCAATATTTATATTTAAGTCCTGAAAAGTTTTGGATCTAGTTGAAATAATTTCAGTAGCCCCCTCTTCAGTTAAACGAAGAATCGATTTAAGCTCATCAACTGTCATAGAATTTGATACGATGTTTTTTTCAATATAATCAATTTGATGCTCTTCAAGCCATGCTTTCGCTTTTCGGCATGAAGCACAGCTTGCTGTTGTATATAGAATTACCATATTTAACTCACTCCTTTAATGTTATTAAACGTACATTTTAAATATCGCTTATTGAAATGTATTAAAAAAAATTACAGTTTAGAATCAAATTCACATAATGTTAATTATTCAGCAATGTTTCATTTATCTCTATTATTCATGCTACATTTTACAGACGTTAACAACTCACTTTTAAAAATCTTACTGTAATTTTAAACTTTACAGTTCAATTAATCAACTGTTAAGTCTTGGATTAATTTTAATAACACAACAAATTATTCTCATGTAAAATTCCCCATAGCATGATGGCTCCTTCAAAGCACATTTCACGCATTTCTTGCTTACAAGTGCTATTATGGATTATATTCATCCTAATAAAAAGTACGTACTTTAAAGTGTTATAGGTACTAAAAAGTAACATATGCATTTTCAAGTGCCATTCTGCTTATTTCTCTCTTACATCGGTTATTATGACCGATATTTAGCACAATAAATAGTACGCACTTTAAAGTGTTATAGGTACTAAAAAGAAATAATTTTAGTATTGCAACGGATGTAGGCTCACAACTGTAATCTAAATTCATCAAAGGAGTTTTTTTATGAAGACATACAATATTCCTGTAGAAGCGACTTTAGAAGTTATTGGCGGAAAGTGGAAAGTTGTTATCCTTTGTCATTTAAAAAAAGGAACAAAAAGAACGAGTGAATTAAAACGTTTAATGCCTGGTATTACGCAAAAAATGTTAACCCAACAATTACGGGAACTAGAAGAAGATGGTGTAATCCAAAGGAAAGTATATGACCAAGTACCACCAAAAGTAGAGTACTCTTTAACGGATTACGGTTCGTCTTTAGGAGCTATACTCGATTCCCTCTGTTCCTGGGGAGAAGTTCATCTTGAAAAAACCGGGAACACATCCATGCTGATTACAGCAGATGAATAATAACTGTAGAAGACATAAAATAGGTTGAGACAATACTTGCCTCAACCAGTTTTTATGTCTCTTTATAATTTTTTGCCGTAATGACTGTTTCAAACTCAAAGGTTTCCGGTAGATGATCTGCATAAGAATATTCAAAAGTTCGTCCATCCGTTAAGTAAGCTACTTGTTCAACTCGCATGAGGAAATCCTGATTTGTTAAGTTCATAAACTGCTTTTCCCTATCATCTGGGCGAATTCCTTTAACCCTGACAACAGATGTCCCTACTTCAAGACCAAGTTTATTTTGAATATGTGAGTATATCGACTCCTCTAAAACAGAAGCCTTAACACCTGGGATAACCGAAATTGGCATCCATGTATGCTCCATAATCGTCGGAATGCTGTGAATGATGCGGAGGCGAATGATTTTATAGACGAAATCACCGATTGAAACTCCCAATTTCTCAGCAACTACTTCATCAGCACCAACAATCGCAAACTCGATAATTTTACTTTCTACCTCACTGCCGTAAACAGCTTTCGTACCTGTTAAAGTTTGAATCATTCGTGCCTTTTCCTGCTGACGCCAATCTTGCACCACTGTTCCACTTCCGCGCCGGCGGATGATGTAGCCGTCTCTTACTAACAGATCCAGCGCTTTTTTAATAGTAAGTGCTGAAACATCAAATTCTTCAGCAAGGACGGGGCTACTCGGAATTTTTTCATTGATTTTATATTCACCGTCTAAAATTTGCTGTTTAATCTTTTGATAAATGCCGAGGTATTTTACTTGTGTTGATCCGCTTGCCATTTCCATACCTCCTTTATACTGCATACTCGCTTCTATTCATTCAAATGTAAAGCCTCAAGTTTGTAGACTGAAGGTGATGGGGCAGCAAATCCGTTTTCCAAGATTTCAATATTCGTTACCGCTTCTTCGTCTTTCACAAGTTTTGGTGCACCATTTACAATTGTGTCATAAGCTGCATCATAGAAACGACCATAATCACCAAGCGGTGTTTTAATTTGTTTTTCAATCCAGTCACCATTTGCATTACGATACTTAGCAACTCCATAGTACATCGGTGAATCTTCACCAAACCCTGCACTCTCAGGCATAATCCCCGCTTTCAAATCATTTTCTTGCTGATCTTCACCGTATTTAATAAATGATCCATTTGTTCCATGAACGATAAAGCGTGGATAATCTTTCGCTACGATATGGTTCGTTTTCAGCTTAATCTTCAACTGATTTCCATAATGTAGACCAACATCGAAATAGTTATCAACCGCACCTTCCATTTCATTATTACGAATATCGTATGTCACTGTATTTGGACGGCCGAATAGTGAAATCATGCGGTCCATCGTATGAATACCTAAACTGTAAAATGAACCTTCTTCTTTTGGAGCTTCATGAGTGATTGAACCAGGACGGAAATAATCAATATGTGATTCAATCTCAATAATATCACCAAGGAATCCTTGTTCAACTACTTGCTTTACAGCTAAAAAATCACCATCAAAACGACGGTTTTGATAAGGCATAACGACTACACCTTTCTCTCGTCCTAAAGCTAATAATTCTTTCGCATGTTCTACTGTATCGCAAAATGGTTTTTCAACGATAACTGATTTTCCGGCTAGTATAACTTTTTTTGCTAATTCATAATGCGTATGTGCTGGCGTACAAATCGTCACTACTTGAATTTCTTTGTCATTCAACAATTCGTCCAAATCAGTAGTGAAGTAAACACCTTTTTCCTCATATGGAGCCGCTAATTCTTTATTTATTTGACGCACAAAAATCGTTTTTACTTTTATATTTTTACGTGTCTTCAGATAAGGTAGGTGATAACGGTTAGCTGATTTTCCAAATCCAATAAAGCCCATTGTTAATGTCATGTTCTTCAACTTCCTTGCTCATAAATTTTCGTTTCTACATTTATTATATATTTTTTCTTTAAAAGTATATAGTTTTGATTTTAAAATTATATATCAAAAAGTCGAGATAGAAATCATTTTCTGATCCCCATCTCGACTTTACGTTATAGACTTATGTCCTATCATCATTTTATTTACACTCGATGACTAGAGAGCTCCTTGGTTACATGCTCTTATTCATACATATAAGAACGTGTCATCGGAATTGTATCATTAATCCCTTTTGTAAATACAAATTGATGTAAATCAATATTACCTGTAAAGAATGAAGCTGCACATGCATTTAAATATAAACGCCACATGCGGATAAATCGCTCATCTTTCGTTTTGCGAACTTCCTCTAGTACGTTTTCAAAATTTTGAGCCCAATGTTGTAATGTATTCCCGTAATGTCTACGTAAGCTTTCCACATCAACAATGAAAAATTGTTCGTTTGTCATGTTCGTGATTAATTCGTTAACAGCAGGAACATACCCACCAGGGAATATATATTTTTCAATCCAACCATTCGTAGCACCACCATTAGCCGGAGAAGTAATACAATGCAGCAGAGAAATCCCGCCATCATTTAGTAGTTTGTTAACTGTTTCAAAGTATTGCGTAATGTTGTCTTTTCCTACATGTTCGATCATACCTACACTAACAATTTTATCAAATTTACGATTCCTAATATCGCGGTAATCAAGTAAAGATACTTCAACTAAATCCGTAAGTCCCTCTTGTTTAATTCGCTCGGAAGTCTTTGCAAATTGTTCCTCACTTAACGTTACTCCCATCGCTTTCACACCGTACTGCTTAGCGGCAGCTGTAATGAGCTCACCCCACCCGCAACCGATGTCTAATAGCGTATCACCTTTTTGAAGGTTCAACTTTTTCAAAATATGATTCACTTTATTATGTTGAGCTGTCGTTAAAGAATCTTGCTCATTTTGGAAATATGCACAAGAATATGTCATTGTTTCATCAAGCCATAATTTATAGAAATCGTTCCCAATATCATAATGATGAGCAATATCATCTTTATTTTTTTGTTTTGAGAAATTCCATTTACTTTTGAAATATTGCAACTTACTATCACCTAAAAAGCTATCCTGCCTTTTATAAATAGATTGAATTGCTTTTTCAAGGTTACCCTCTATTTCAAGGTCTCCATTCATATATGCTTCACCGAATGCAATAGAAGGATCCTTAGCAATTTCTTTTTTTGAGAGCGGCTTATGGAATGTTATATGAAATTGAGGTTCCCCTTCGCCATATTGTATTGTTTCTCCATTCCAAAGTGTAATTTGAACTGGATCTGAAAACAGATTTTTAAGTATTTTTTTATAAAAAAGTTCTTCAACCATAAAAACATCTCCTACTAAAAAATTGAACAAAAAACTATACTAGTTAATAAGTCTTTTTGAACATAGCTTAAAATCTTTATGACTTCTTGCTACGAGTGTCATTATAAAACGGTTATATTATGAAGCATAGTACGTACTTTAAAGTGATGTAGGCACTTTTAAGTACCCATGACTGAAACAGGTCCTCAAAAATTTTACTTTTCATCATAACAACTTTCTAAAGTTTTAAAACGAAAAACACCACCTCTTCATTAGGTGGTGTTTTCAATATTACATATAGAGATTTCACTTAACTTCTGTGTTTTTTCTATCTATGCATCGTTCTCCCCATGCGGTTAATTGATTTAATACATTTTGTAAAGACCACCCATAATCGGTTAGGGAGTATTCTACTCGAGGGGGAATTTCTTTGTAAATTTCACGTGTAATCACACCATCTTCTTCCAGCTCACGTAGTTGCTGCGTTAACATTCTCACAGAAATTTCAGGAATTAGACGTTGCAACTCACTCGTTCTCTTCGTCCCTTTCGTTAAGTGACATAAAATGACGACCTTCCACTTTCCACCGATAATTTCTAAAGTTGCTTCTATAGGTATATTATATTGTTTCACGCGATCTCCTCTCCTTTTTTATAAATTCCTTATCTATTGTTACGTAAAAATAAATAATTTTCTATACGGCACATTTTAGTTCCTACAGCACAAAAAAGTACCTATATTACAAAAAAGTAATTATGCTGCTTAAAAATCTCCCTCTATACAAAAAGAAAAAACGAACGTATTCTCGTTCGTTTTTTCTTTCTTTATTCAGCTGCGGTTATAAGCATAGACGTGTTACCATTCTTTTCAAGATGATTTTCTCCCCAGTTACAAAGAGTATCGAGTATAGAATCTAAAGAATGACCGTAATCAGTTAAAGAGTATTCTACTTTTGGTGGCACTTGGTTATACACTTTTCTCTCGATTACACCATCTTCTTCTAATTCACGTAATTGTTGCGTTAACATCTTTTGTGTAATACCAGACATTAATTGTTTTAATTCGCACGTTCTCTTTTTGTCTTTCTTTAAATGACAAAGGATA
This sequence comes from Bacillus sp. CCB-MMP212, assembly GCF_022748145.1. Classification (NCBI taxonomy): domain Bacteria; kingdom Bacillati; phylum Bacillota; class Bacilli; order Caryophanales; family Bacillaceae; genus Bacillus; species Bacillus sp. CCB-MMP212. Next base: position 113,783 of record NZ_JALDQE010000006.1, on the reverse strand, counting down.
ACTACTTTCCACTTTCCACCGATAACCTCTAAAGTTGCCTCTACAGGAATATTGTATGTTTTCATATAAAAATCTCCTTTAATAATTTTATAAGACAAATAAGCTAAAATATTTAAATATTACTTTTAAGTATCTATAGCACCTTAAAGTACGTACTTTTTATTGTGTTAAACATGTTTCATAATAGCATACGTAAACAGCAGATGAGTAGTACGGCACCAAAAAGTACCTGTATTACTTTTTAGTATCTATATCACTTTAAAGTACGTACTTTTCATTATGTAAAATACATTTCATAATAGCATTTGTAAGAGTTGAGTGAGTCATGCAGTGTTAGAAATTACCTGTTAGTACCTGTACTTTAAAGTGAGTATTTTTATCATACATTTTGTCAGACGATGAAATGACATGTTTTCATTTTCACATCCATTCACAATGAATAAATAATTTTCAAATACATTTTAGGAGGATATCTATAATGAGTAAATTACTAAAAGAAAAAATCGGGTTTGGTACAGCACCACTAGGAAATATGTACCGTAATATCCCAGAGGAAGAAGCAATCGCTACAGTGGATGCTGCTTGGGAGAATGGCGTTCGTTACTTTGATACAGCTCCACTTTATGGATCTGGATTAGCGGAAATCCGTCTTGGTGAAGCACTGTCAAAAAGAAATCGTGATGATTACTTTTTAAGCACCAAAGTAGGTCGAACGATTTCAGATGAACTAGAAGATCCATCTGCACGTGATTTAGGTGAAAAAGGCGGACTTTTCGAATTTGGTCGCAAAAATAAAATGATCAATGACTATAGCGCAGATGCAACACTTCGTTCTATCGAGCAAAGTTTGAAACGTTTAAAAACAGATCGTCTAGACTTTGTTTTCATTCATGATTTAGCACAAGACTTTTATGGTGATGAGTGGATTTCACAATTTGAAACAGCTCGAACAGGAGCATTCCGTGCGCTAACACGTTTACGTGAAGAAGGAGTTATTAAGGGCTGGGGGCTTGGAGTAAACAAAGTAGAATCAATTGAACTTATGCTTGATTTAGAAGAAGCGAAACCAAATATATCCTTACTAGCTGGTCGCTATTCATTATTAGACCACGAACGTGCATTGCAACGAGTAATGCCTGCAGCTGTAAAGCATAATATGGATATTGTTGTTGGTGGCCCATATAGCTCAGGTATTCTTGCTGGCGGCGCTCACTTCGAATATCAAAAAGCATCGCCAGAAATTATTGCAAAAGTTGAGAAAATCAAAGCTCTTGCAGATCGTCACGACATCAGCATCAAAGCTGCTGCATTACAATTTTCACTAGCAAATCCAGCAGTTGCTGCCGTTGTTCCTGGTGCAAGTAAACCGGAACGAATTGTAGAAGACCAAAACGCCTTAAATACAGTAATTCCAGCAGCATTCTGGGAAGAAATGCGCGAACAAAAACTAGTAGCACCTAATGCACCACTACCAATCAACGTAAAATAATAATGAAACTTTAATCAGTGGGAGCATCCCCCACTGATTATTTACCCGTAAATACCGGGATGAAAAGGAGCGTAATGAATATGGCACATACTACTACATCTATGGAAATTTTCGGTTCACCTGAACAAGTATGGCAATTAATCGGAGGTTTCAACTCCCTTCCAGACTGGTTACCTTATATACCTAGCAGTAAATTAACGGAAGGCGGTCGTGTACGTCATCTAGCTAATCCAGATGGTGATACAATTATAGAACGCTTAGAAATATTCAATGATAAAGAACGCTACTACACGTATTCAATCATGAATGCACCGTTCCCAGTCACTAATTATTTATCTACAATCCAGGTGAAAGAAGGTACTGAAAGTAATACATCGTTAGTAGAGTGGTCTGGTACATTCACTCCTGTTGAGGTTAGTGATGAAGAGGCAATAAATCTGTTTCATGGTATTTACAGCGATGGACTGAAAGCATTACAGCAAGCATTTCTAGATTAATTCATGTAATTGATTGAGACGAAAAAGTAAATTAACAGTCAAATATTCGATTTTTTTAGTTAAATTCATTATGAAAGATAAACAAATACAAATTTCATGCCTGCTTGTTATTGACAAGAAATAAAAAATACTACCTCCAAATGGAAGGTAGTATTTTTTTATTAATCAGGAAAAACAATTAATCCCTCTTCTTTTTCCTCCTGTTTTAAATCTTCTTCTGGAAAGGTTACAGTTGAATTTTTATCACCTGTTCTTTTTGTTTCTTCACCTGGAAATACGAAAGTTGAATTTTCTTTTCCTTCATTTTTTTCTACGTTATCTGGAAATACCATAGGATCATTGGTAGTCAAATCATTATGAAATCCAAGGTTAGACAAAATCGCTTTTAAATCTGGTAAAACCCCTATTTTATCAGATGATGGGTTATTAGTCTTTGTGCCTGTATTAGGATTACTTAAAATTGCTCTCAATTCTTTTGGTGTATATGCCTTACCTAAATGTTCTTTAGCAATGCCTTGAATCGATACAGCAGCCCCAGCAATTATAGGCGAAGCGCTAGAAGTACCACGAAAATTAGAAGTATAACGATTAATTATGTTCTGATCTGTAACTTTTTGTCCTTTACTATTTTGATTTTGATATGTATCTAATGTATCAACATATTCTCCCCAACCATATACATCAATTCTACTACCATAGTTAGAGAAAGCTAAACGTTTATGAGGAACTCTTGCAGTAGATGCTCCAACTATAATAGCTCCTGAATCTTTAAAGTCTTGACTATTTCGATTTAAAATCTGTTTACCATTACGGTCTTTAAATTCATCTAAATCAATCCCACCATTACCAGCTGCTTCTACAATAATAATGCCTTTATCTGTACCTTTGCGAATTGCATTAAATATACTCGGGTATACTTCTACTGGTAAAGGGTCATCTCCATATCCATCATATTTAAAGGACTCTTCTATTAATAAAACATCTCCAGCCTGTAAAGAATCTACGGCACTTAAAATAGCATCTCTTACATCAATTCTCCCATTATCTCGGATTACTGAAATTACTTTTGCCTTTGCTTTTGGTGCAATTCCAATGTTCCCAATCCCATTGTCAGCTGCAGAAACAACACCTAGAACTGAAGTACCGTGAGAAAGATCATTACTCATTTTTCCAGACATAAATTCAATATTTTGACCGACTAAATCTTCATGATTTAATAACCAGCCTTCTTCCAAATCTACAAAAGTTGCTCCCTGACCATTTCCTCCTTTAATTCCCCAAGCATAAGGAGCATTAATTCCTAAAGGTGCCTCTTCAAGATATCCCTGTCTCGAAAATCTAGGTTCATCATAAGGATTGACTGATAGTACAGGCAATCTCGAGCCAGTTGTTGTATTTATACTCTTATTAGAACGAACTTGTATTTTACTAGAATCGTTATTAGCAGCATATACTGTATTTGTTACAAATGTCGTACCTACCCCAGCAAAAGCTGTAATTGCAAGTGATGATATTAACATACCTTTAAAATTTTTCATTTTTCCACCTCTAGTTTTCTATTAGAAATAACATATTTAATAATGTGTATGAACCAAAAGCATTTTATCTTATTATAAAAATCAATAGATTTTATAGCTTTTTGATTTACATAAAAACTCCCTTCATTCTTGTAATTCAATATGTACATCTCAAAACAACAAACTTACTGTAACTATTATAGTTACACCTTTATTAATTTTCAACTACGAAATATAAATTTTTAAAAATAAATTTATATTACTTTAAAACAGCACTAACCTTTTACCCACATAAAGTGAAACTTTAATCAGTGGGGTTTTGTTCATCCCCCACTGATTATTAGCCCTCACCAATCGGGCATTTACGGGCAGTTAATGCGGGATAAAAATGCCAAATATCTATCCAAATTACAGCAATCAATAAGTTTATGGACTACGAAAGAAATACGAAAAAGCAAAGCACTAAGTGCTTTGCTCCTTATAAAATCCCTTTTAACTTTTCACCAATTAACTTCGCTACATACTCATAACCTTCTGGCCCAAAGTGTAATCCATCTTTTTCATCATTTTCTACAAATCTTTTATAATCCCGTTCTTGAATCATTTCAGCGAATACATTTAGAAAATAACTTCCTGTTTCCCTCGCCACTTTCTCCACCACGTCTGCATACTGACTAAGCACTCTATTTGTTCTATTACGCTGTCTTTCTTCATCAACTGGTGCAGGACTAATCAGTAGTACTTTATCTGATAAAACTTGGTTCACAATCTTCTCTAAGTTTTCTTTATATGCTTGTAATGACACTTGAGAAAAAGAAACTGCATCATTCGTACCAAGAAAAACTGTTACGAAATCTGGTTTATATGATATTACATCTTCTTCAATTCTATTTAACGCATCGAATGTATTATCACCCGGAACACCTGCATTCACTACTTTCCAATCTGGAAACATTACTTGTAACCTTGGCGTTAATCTAGGTATCCCATCAAAAAATACATCATCAGCTGTAATACTATCTCCAAAACATACTAACGTTTTCATTAAGCTACTCTCCTTTTACGTATGAAACAACTTTCCTTCTATTGCTTTTATATATCTGTCAGCAGAACGTTCAACTGCCTCATTTGCATTTTCTTTTACTACTCGATGAAAAGCGTTGTATAAACGATTAAACTGTAACGGCTTCACTCGATTCACCATTTCTTCCACTTTTCTCGCTGGTAGTGGAATTAAGTTTGGATAGCTGTACATGAAGCTTACCCACCGCTCATCTGCTACAACTTGAATAATATCACCTGTTAATAAAATTCCTTTTCCGTCATTACCTTCTTCCCAATGCAATACAGAACCACCACTAAAATGTCCTCCAAGACGATGTACAGTAATCCCATCCGCTAATTGTAAAGACTCACCAGACCAATAAATAATACGACTACTTGGACGCATCACCCACTCTTTATCATCTTCATGTATATAAATTGGTACATCAAATGTCTCTGCCCATTCTACTTGCGTTGAATAATAATGAGGATGAGACAATGCAATCGCATCTAATCCTCCAAGCTCTTTTATTTTCGTAATTGTCGTTTCATCTAAATACGTAATACAGTCCCACAGTAAACGATATGACTCTGTTTTCACTACAAATGCCGTTTGACCGATTGCAAATCCTGGTTTTGTTGTAATGCTATAAAGTCCACCTTCCTCTTCGATTATTTCATTTTTATATGTATCACCAATTTGTAAGCTTTCCAGTGTCGTCCAAGATTGTCCTTTTGGATTCACATATTGCCTCTCTTCATCACAAATATGACAGCTCACCGGTTCTTCTACACTCGCCGCATACTGCACGCCACACGTTGTACAAACGAAATTTTTCATAATAATTTCCCCTATCACTATATTTTTATTAAGCAGATTTTTGTTGATAATGATCTGCTTTTTTATTTTCAATTAATAAACTTATAAAAGTAAGTAAATAGACAACTGTAACCGATAACGGAATTACAGTAAATCCTTTTTCTGCAAAAAGAATCCCGCAAACTGACGTTACAAATACAGTCCCTACTGACAATAAACCATAACTTTTACTTTCATAAATCCATACGTACGGAATAAAATGAACACCTATTAACATCGCTACTACAAAAGGTAACCATTCTGGAAATTGAAAATAGGCAAGTAATACAAGTGGAATATTCAATACATTTATTCCACCAATTAAGCCTGCCAAAACCCCTAACGGATTTCCTTTCGCAAACATATCAATCTTCAATATAGCAGCTATCATTAAGCCAAAAGGAAACACACAGCCCATACCGATTAAATATACCCACACCACTTGTTTTTCAGAAAGAACAAATCCCGTTATACTCATAACTATCCAAAATAAAACACCGGCTAATATAATCGGTAGGCCTCTCTTCGTTTTTATTGCTAAATCCTTTTTCGCTTCTGCAAAATTCATCTCACTATCTCCCCAAAAATATTTGTACTATAAAGTCACCTCAACCTCACCCATCCAATAACGCCAAGCTTCTAAATAATCTTCTAAATCTTTCGGGTGGTGCCGTAAACATGTATCTATACGCAAATATAATCCTATGACTATCTCTTCATATAAATCACGGTCATTTTTATGAAATACACATTGTTTCATCGCATAACCAATCGTTTCTTTTGTTAAATCTTCCGGAGTTGAACAGAACGCATAAATTAAATCATATATAGGATCTCCTAACACTGGTAAAGGATCAATTACACCGTGCAGCTCATTCTCTTTAAATATAAAGTTATGAAATCCAAGATCACCATGCAATAAAAACGGCTGATTTATTCCAGCGTCCCTATTCGCTAACTTAAGAACCGTTCTATACTCTTCTTCACTTATGTAACGCCTTACATTTTCATGAGCTTCTATCACATTTGTTGTTAAAAATTCACTCCAAGATTGAACCGGATTTTCTTTCCATCCCCAGCCATCAACCTCTGTAGCTACTTCATACTCATTGATAACTTCTTTTACAAGTTTACAAAGAACACTCCGTTTATAGCCTAGTTTGCAAGAAGTTGTGCCCTCAAGGAATGAGTAAACAATATAGCGATTTAAAGGTTCCTTATATAAAAGCTTTGGAAATAATTCGTCCTTTTTATAAAACTGAAGAAAATAAGCTTCTTCACGTATGACATCCGATTCATTCAACTTTACAACGTATTGTTCATCTAACAAATATATAGTGCTTGTCGTTCCCCCGTTTAATGCTTTTACGCTATTTGGATAATGTGAAATAACTTTTTCCTTAACTAGTTGTGCAGTGATTATTGAAATGTCCATTCTCTCACCCTTTAATTCGGAAGATTCCCTTAATTCAAAAGACAACTTTACTATTATTTGACAAACGCAAGGGAAATCCTCCCAACCATCCTAATATAACAAACAACAATTTTATTTTATTACAATGGCTTTCTTCAATATCTCATTTATGATAACGTGATTTTATCACTCTAAATGCTCTTCATATACTCTAATAATTTCTACTGCAGGGTCTCTGTCTTGTAATTTATGAGCCAAACTTTCTACACCAAACACTTCTGTAAACGTATGACTGCCTACAATTAAATTAATCCCTTTAAATTTCGCATGTTGAACTGTATATAATGTTTTTTCACCTGTTATGTACGTGTCACACCCTTTTTCTAATGCACGTTCAATCAAATTTGTATTGTTTCCTGCACCGGTTAAAATCGCAATCCGTTTTACTGGTTTATCGTGATTTTTCCAGCTCTTCACTTTCTCTTCCATTTTTTCTTCAAGTTTTCCAACTAAGTTTGAAAAAGGAATCGCTTCTTTATATTCTCCTATTCCCGGTAGTTCTTCTTCCTCATACGTGGAATATTCCAGTATTGTATCTATCCCAATTCCGTTAAATAACGATGTACATGTGCCAAACTTTACAAAATCTAACGGCAAATGAACCCAAAAATGATTCATTTCATATTGCTTCAATTTCTCAATACAAGCCTCTTCCATACCAAATAAAAAACGCCACGGCGCATGATGTGTAACTATCATATCGACTCCATTTCTATACGCTTCTTCAATAGTTTCTAACGTTAAATTTGTTGTGTAACCGATTTTGTGAAATTCATCTTTACTTATATGAGTAAAACCATATTCATCATCGCCGTATTTATGAAGATGCTCTCCAAATAATGATGTTATATGTTCGTTAAACTGCTTTATATTCATTTTATTTCTCCTTTCATTTACTTTTATATTTCAAAAATAAGGAAATACTAAATAAAAACGTTACATACATATAGGAGGACACCATGAAACCTGAATTTTTAAAAGCTATACATGATGCCATTGGAAATGTTGAACACATTCATATAGAGGAAAACGGTGCTGACAGCTTACTTATCCATCATGATGATGCACAGCAATTACAACAAGTCGCTAAAACGCTAGAAAATAACAATTTTCGCTCTGCTTTAAGAACAACTGGAGATGCTTCGTATATTGAAGTGTTGAACAGATAATGAAAGTCCGGATGTATGCCGGGCTTTCTTTTTTATATTAAAACTTCAAACTCTTTCACATACACCGCTGTTCCAGCAATATCTATTTGTAACTTTTCGTTTTCTATCCCTTTCGTTACATAAACAGTTACACGACCATCTTTATTTATTTCCTGTCCTTGCTCAACGATTAAGTCCAATTCATGTTCAAAATCTTTCTCTAAATACTCCGCATAATACGCTCCCATTACACCTGAAGCTGTTCCTGTCACTGGATCTTCAATCGTCCCAGCATAAGCTGATGAGAAATGACGGCCATGCATTTGTGCTAGTTCATCATAAGTTTCTAGACAAATTGGGTGAATAGAAGCATTAGGTATTTCTTTTAATACTGACGGAAATGCAGCATTATTAGGTTTCATTCTCTCACACGCATCTAGATTTTTAATCGGTACAATTACAGTCCAATTCCCTGTACTTCCATATACTATCGGTAAACTTACATCTAAATCATTTACTTCTAAACCAATACTATGAGCTAATTCTTCTTTTGAACCTGCAAAATCTTTAAACTGAGGTGCTGTCTGCCTCATTTTAATAAAGGTTTCTCCATTTTCATTTACACCTATTTGTATTGGTAAAATCCCTGCCTTCGTTTCAATCGTAAGGTTACTTTTCTCTTCTAATAAACCTTTTTCGCGCAAGGCATATATCGTCCCTACTGTCCCATGACCACATAAATCCATTTCAAAACCAGGTGTAAAATAGCGCATTCTTATATCTCCTACTTCTGAGGAAAGAACAAAAGTTGTTTCGTTATATCCAATTTTTTCAGCAATAATTTGCATTTCCTCTTCCGTTAATCCATCTGCTTCTAATACAATACCTGCTGGATTTCCCTTATTTGGTTTATTCGTAAATGCATCGTAATGAAATACGTTTATAGTCTTCATCTTCTTTTCTCCTAATCTACTTTAAAAATTTTATAATAAAGCTCTGTCTTCGTTTTCATCGAACAATTATTTCTCCAAAATATCCTCTGCATCTTTTCATTTGAAGTATGCGTGCTTCCGATGTAATAAGTAGCCCCCATTTCCTTTAACATATGTAAAGATTGAAGATGCATATGAGAAGCAACTCCTTTCCCGCGATAATAAGGCATTACTCCAAAGTAAAATAATCGTCCTTCACTTTCTGTTCCAGTTTCTATATGCGGTATGGACAGACCAATTGGCTCAGTTTTATCATAAAAAACAATACATGACTTTTCCCACCCCTTACCTAACTCTGTTTGCACGGAATAAAAATGTTCATCGATAGTTAAAATTGAAGTTTGATTCCCTGAACCCGACATACATTGTTCCCAAATATATTTAAATTCTTTTTCCGATAACGTTCCTTCTGCTATTGATCGATATGTATATTGTCTTTCAAGCTCTTCTACATTGTTCAATTCTCTACATACTTCTATCTTTGCGGCATACAAAGAAAAACCGACATCAAGTAACACTTTCACACTTGAGTTATAACTACTAAACCTTTTGTTTAATACAATACTTGCTCTTTTTAACTCCCAATTAAAACAAACCTCTTCAAATCTACTTATCTTTTCTTTATATGTTTGTACGTTATACAAAACATCTTCTTCTATTTCTTCAATCGTTACTGCATTTGGTAAGCCATTTAATACTTTTTTAGAAGGGCCAAATAGATTCTGAATGATTGCAAGATCGTATATCACCACTTCAATTCCCCTACACCAGGCTCAATAAACTTCCCTGAAATATCCTCATTTGAATCTATTACCCAATCATATATATTTTTTGCTCCTTCAGCCGGAGTCATATTCGCATCAAAGGCACCAATATCAGTTTTTAATTTTCCTGGGTGAATGGCAGTTACACGAATTCTTTTATTCTCAAACTCTTGTTGTAAGCAGAGTGTTAACATATTTTGTGCAGCTTTAGCAATTCGATATGAATATGAGAACTGACCTTGCGGAAACTCTTTGTTCGCCATTTTATGTAATGATCCTAATCGAGAGGACACATTTATTATTCTCGGATGATCCGATTTAGCTAACGCCACATATGTACCTTTTACAGCCCGAATTACACCTAAGCAATGAATATTAAATAAGTCTGTTAATTCTTCTGAATTTGTATGTGAAATCTCAGTCTCCTTCCCAGTAATGCCAGCGTTATTTATAACTAGATCAACATACTCTGTATATTCCTCAAGCTGCTTCTTAATTTGCTCCGTACTCTCATCAGCCGATAAGTCTGCCAATATAGGAAAACATCTACCACTAAACATTTGCTTCAATTGCGTTACCGCAACCTCAGTTCTAACTAACGGATAAACAATATGCCCATTTTCATGAAATACTTTTACTAACTGTAACCCTAAACCGCGGCTGCCACCTGTAATAAACACTCTCATATATTCATCTCCTTATTTTTATAATAAATAAGAAAATCCATCCACTTACCATTCTCTAATGAAAACGCCTCTCTCTTGCATTCAAATGAAAAGCCTGCGCTTTCCGCAAGACGCACTGATGGCTCATTATCAATATGTATATGTAATTCGATTCTATGAAAATTAAGGCTATTAAAAAATAACGATAACGTAGCGTTTACACTTTCTACCCCATATCCATTTTTCCAATATTGATTATGAATAGAGTAGCCCATCATTGCCCACTGATAATCCATACGTAAAATTTTTATTAGCTCTAGCTTTCCAATATTAGCTCCGTCTTCTTTACGAAAAATACCTAATACATACATCTCATCTCGATGTGCTGCTTCATCAAAGCCTCTTATCCATTCCGTGAACCATTCTTTTGTTGACGATGCCATAACTTGATAGCCATCGTCATATTTATACTGCGATGGCAGTCTCTTATTAAATCCATCTAACCAACTTTCGTAATCATCTTTTTGAAATGGACGGATAATGAGTCTATCCGTCTCTACTTCTAATAACGGTAGCTTCATTTAATTTCATCCCTCGAATTATTAATTGAATATTCTTTATTATCTTACACAAAATACAAAATCTAGTAAATTATTATGTTTTTGATACATAAAAACCCAGTCATGCTTTATACATAACTGGGTTCTCCATCGTTTCATAATTTTCTATTTCACAAGAACTACATCTCGTAATTCCCTCTTCAACACTTTTCCTAAAGCATTTTTCGGTAACTCATCTATGAATACCACTTCTGGTATTTTGTAACTGGCTAATTTCTGTTTACAATACTGAGTAATACTTTCTTCTGTTAATATTGTTTCGCTATCCTTCACAATGAAAGCTCTTGGAACCTCTCCCCAAAAGTCATCTAGAACTCCAACTACTGCAACTTCTAAAACACCATGTATTTCATGAATAACATCTTCTACTTGATCTGGATATACATTGTCACCACCGCGTATAATAACGTCTTTATATCTTCCCATAATATGCAGGAATCCGTCGTCATCTATCATGCCAGCATCACCCATGTTAAACCAGTTATCTTTTACTACCTTCTTTGTCGCCTTTTCATTATTCCAATACCCTTTAAACATGTATGGACTTTTCACATGAATCTCTCCAACTTCATTTGTTGTTAGTTCATGTCCTGTTTCCGGATGAACAATTTTCACCTCTACATTTTTTAAGGTTTTTCCTACAGAAGACATCTTTTCTTTTCCCATCATTGGATGCCATGAGGTTACAACCCAACCTTCTGTACTACCATAACCTTGCACCATATATATTCCTTTTTCCATATATTTTTGAATGAGTGTTTCTGGCACTTTTGTACCACCGCTTTGTGCTACTTTAAAGGTTGAAATATTACGTTCTTTTTTATTTAATTCATCAAGCATGTAACTATAAACAGCAGGGAACGCAAGCATCGTAGTAATTTTCTCTTCTTCAATCTTATCCCAAATAATAGCAGGATTCGAATCAGCTAAGAAAATCATCGTAACGCCATGATAAATACAATTTAAAATAGAAAGCACGCCACTCATATGGAACAATGGATGCACAGATAAAAAGCGTTCACCTGCTGGGATTTCTCTTTGTCCCGCAATTTCAGCAAAATAGTGATGTAAGTTTTTATGTCCAATTACACATGCTTTCGCCTGTCCAGTCGTTCCTGAAGTAAATAAGTAAATGGCGTCGTCTTCTTCATGAACTTCTACGTTCGGTTCTGTCATTGGCTGTTTTTGCAGCTCTAATTCAAATGAACCAAAACCTTCTTTTGTCGTTTGAATTACATAAGGAATTTCTTTAACAGCATCAACATTTAATAACACTTCACTAAATTCTTCATCAATAACTAACACTTTTAATTTCGCTTCTTTTACAATCGTTTCTAATTCATATACAGTAAGCTGATGATTTAGCGGAATAAATACCGCTCCAATTTTTAAACTTGCCATCATAACACTTGGAAATGGGTGATTATTTTTGCATAGTATTCCTATACGATCTCCTCTTTGCACACCATTATGTAACAAATAATGTGCAAGCTGATTTACTCGTTCATTATATTGCTGAAACGAATATCTTTTCTTCCCTCCTACAAGCGCTTCCAAATTTGGTGACTGCATTGCTCTCTTTTGTAATAATTGTCGCATCGTTCTCAAGTAAAACTCCCCTTTATATATGTTAGGTTTTTTATTTTACCAGATTAACTATTAATTTACTAAAGATTAAACTTAGTGAATATAAGAAGAATATAAAATAGCCATTTACTTCACAAGTAAATGGCTATTTTTCATTATATATTAGAATACTTCTTGTTCATTACATATTGCACATACTCAGGTGCACTTTTATCAATCTCTTCATCACTTAGTTTATATTCTGCACCATATAAATAAAAGGAAGGTATAAATTCCATACCTGTATATAGGCATGTAGCTTGGAATGGTTTCGTCAACTCATCCATTGTAATCCCACTATTTTCATAATCTTTTTCTAATCCACCTATAGAAATAGCTACACCAAATTCTTTCCCCTTCACTTTATCTCCTTGTGATCCGTACGCAAATCCATATGTTAATACATCATCGAACCATTTTTTTAATAATGGTGGTGAGCTGTACCAGTAAAGCGGAAATTGAAATATATATCTGTCATGTTCTACTAATAACTTTTGCTCTTGTTCAATATTAAACTCCCAATTTGGTGCCACCTTATATAATTCATGCACCGTAATTTCATCTGAATGTTTCTCAAGTTCTTCTATCCATCTTTTATTAATTTTTGATTTTTCAATATGAGGGTGTGCTACAATTACAAGTGTTCTCATCATTTTCCAGCCCCTTTATAAATTAATCAATCCTTTACGTATTAGTATGAATGAGTTACATATAATTGAAAAGTACGTACTTTCAGGTACTATAGGAACCTTGAAGTACCTTTGGAGGTGTTATATGAATCAAAATGATGATTGCCCAATTGCAACAACACTCGATGTAATCGGTGGAAAATGGAAAGTTCATATTTTATGTATTTTGTCGGATGGAAAAATGCGAACAAATGAAATTAAACGAGAAATCCCAAACATTACACAAAAGGTTCTTACACAACAACTTCGGCAACTTGAAGCTGATGGGATTATCTATCGTACCGTATATCAAGAAGTACCACCAAAGGTTGAGTACACCATAAGTGAATACGGAAAATCTTTAATGCAAATAATGAATGATCTGTTTGAATGGGGAAAAGATCATCAGATTAAAAGATTACATGACTAAAAAAGCACTATATACTTTGTTTAATCCTCTACGTTCATATTTTTTATTTCTATAAAGTTTATTTTCATCATTTTTTAGCTAACTTGTTTTCTTAGATTGATGGACGTGACCCCACATCCATCAATCTAAAAAGATACAATTAGAAAAATGAGATTTCTATAAAGTTTCGCATATAAACACTACTTCCGCCTCATTAAGCGCTCGCTCTACTTTTTCTAATCTCAATTGTACGTAAGCTATAAAGAAGCACCCCTAAACCGAGAATTTTTTCATTATTAGACGCATTAGAATCTAAGGTAATAGTAGGTACATTTAAACCCATAAACCTTTCACTCCATTCTATAGGCATATAAAAAGATACTCCTTAAAAATAAAAAACGCTATTCTCTCTGTAAAATCATAGAAAAGAATAGCGTTTTTTATTTTGAAATAGAAGTATGTATTTAAACTAAACATGCTAATATTGATTTTGTACGATTGTCAGTTACCTCATAATAAATTTCTAATCCTTTCCGAGTACCTGTAACCATTTTAGCAGCTTTTAGTTTAGATAAATGTTGACTAATTGTACTTTGAGGCATTTGTAAATCCCCATACATTGTTGTTACATTAGTAGGACCTTTTGCAAGCATTATTTTTACTAAAGATAGACGAACTGGATGCGCCAATACCTTTAACACCTCAGCGATTTCTTGAAACATTTCTTTTTTTTCTTTCATCTTATTTCTCCCCTTTTATATACATATTTATGTTATCCATATATATAATTCGAAGGTATATGCGTTTTTGTGTCCGTCATTTTAAAAAAATATAAAAAAACTTTAATCCGAAACTAAAGGATTAGCTTAACATAATGTCTCACTATTAATGGTGAATAGGAATCTCGTTATAGAAGCAGCAGTTTTTATGCTACAACTCTACATTCAACTAACTAAAATCAATGAAAAAAAGAGCAGATAGTCCGCTCTTTTATGATGCCTCCTTATGTTCCGTGGAATGTTTAACACTCCCCAGTCTCTTTAGTTTATTCCACCCTACCGCTACTCCTCGAAGCGATGAGAATATAGATTTAATGACAACATAAGTCATAAATTGACGATAAATAAAACGTTGTAAAATTAACCATACTAATGGTTTCGGATTTTCTTCCTCTAATTTAAATGCGAACAGAGAAGCGAGAAGATCCATTAAAAAGAATACAAAATAAAATCCTAAAACTTTTAGCGGATTACTACTAAATAGTCCTATAATCATTAATATATCTGCAAAAGGAGCAATGAATTGCAGAACATATTGGAATAACCACATGTTAGGCAGTGCAATAAACCCTAACGTTTTATGTTTTGAATTACACAACGCTTTTCGATGTTTCCAAAGACATTGAAGTGTACCATATGACCAACGATATCGCTGTTTAATGAGACTTTTCACATCCTCAGGTGATTCCGTAAAAGCATGCGCTTTTTCTTCATATACAATTCTATGCCCTTGACGTAAAAATGTAATAGTAAGATCGGTATCTTCTGCTAATGTATCTTCGCTTAAATATCCAGATTCAACTACATTCTTCTTGCGCCACGCCCCAATAGCTCCTGGAACTACTGTAATACAATTTAACTCATCAAAAGCTCTACGTTCTAAATTAAACCCTGTAATATACTCAACATGTTGCCAAGTAGTTAACAAATTCCGTCTATTCCCCACTTTGACATTACCTGAAACTGCAGCTACATTCTGATCTTCAAAGTGTCTAACCATTAAAGAAATAGCGTCTTGCGCAATAATAGTATCCGCATCTAAAGTGACAATGATTTCTCCTCGCGATTGTTGAAACCCTAGGTTCATTGCCGATGATTTCCCGCCATTTTCTTTCTGAATGAAACGAACTTTAGGGTGTTTATAAAATGTTTCTTTCATTACTTTTGACGTACCATCTGTCGATCCGTCATCCACAACAATAACTTCAAATTCTCTATAATTACTATTCAAAATTGAGTGAATCGTCTTGGCTATCACCTTTTCTTCATTATATGCTGCTATGACAACACTAACAAAAGGTTGATAGGACGAATTAATATAGCGAGATAACGTTTTTCTTTTCTGCTTCCAGGCAAAATAAATTAAGAATAAAAATCGAAAAATCCCTAATCCAATAGCAATATAAAAAATAGTTGTTAATATATGCTTAAAATATCCAGCTCCTGAAAAGACAGCTTTATTGTAAAGTAAATATTGCTTCCCCTCAGAAGAAACAGGAGGCATAATTTCATCTCGTTCTTTATTCATTAAATCTGAAATTGTTACAAAACTATATCCATGCTTTTTTAGGTCTTTAATAATGATTGGGAGCGCCTCTACTGTATGTGTACGATTCCCTCCCGCATCATGGAGAAGAATAATATTTCCCTCTCCCTTATAAATGGGATTAAGAGCACGCTTTACTAATTCATTTGTTGATGGTGTTGCCCAGTCTTCGGGATCAACTTTTTCCGCTACCATTGTATAGTTCATATTTTGTGCACGTAAAATAGGCAATATTTCATTTGATGAATCCGGGTTAGCATCCGCTTCATATGGCGGTCTAAATAAAACCGTAGAATGTCCAGTTACTTCCTGAATTAAACGTTGCGTCGTATTAAGTTCTACTTTCGTTCGTAGTAAAGACGTATCAGCTATGTTAGGATGCTTGAAAGTATGATTGCCAATTTCATGCCCTTCATCGTATATTCTTTTTACAATACTAGTATTTAGTTGTGCGTTTTCACCAAGTACAAAAAAAGCAGCTTTTATTTGATTCTCTTTTAATATATCTAAAATTTCTGGCGTATATTTCGGGTCTGGTCCATCATCAAATGTTAATACTACTTGTTTCCCATTTGGTTTTCCATATCGTTGCACTTCATATGCAGATGGTAAGGATTGATATACTTCATCTGTAAGGTAACCATCTTTGCCTACTTTAAAATCTCTCAATCCATTTTTTCTTTCATTCTCAATCTGTAAAATTTCACCTTGTCCAGAATAATTTACTTCATCTAAACTATTGATTTTATGTAATACATTAGGATTTTTTTGTGCCTCAATCGGATTTTTTAAAACTTTCCATATTGTAGGGTCTTCTGCTCCTAGTCTCCATAACGCAAATCCCTTTGCATTATTGTCCATTGCGATTTTCACTTGATTATAAAGAGTTACACCGTCTAAGAACCAAGCAGTATGTTCTTTCCCTTCTGTTTTATACCTAAAATAAGGGTTTCCACTCATTTTATCCCATTGAATTTTCATATTTGAATCATGAGCCATTGCCATAACTTCTGAGAAAGTTAAAGACTTCGCAGCTTCTTTACTATTTACTTGCCAATCATATCCATAGTTACCGAAAGCAACTATAAGCTTATTAGACGGAATATTCAGTTCTTTCAATGTATGTTGGAACCATTTATTTGAAGCAATTGGTCCTGGTTCCCCGGCTCCATAGTGCTCATCGTACATCATTACAATCATTCGATCTATTATTTTTGCTAACGCACTATAATCAAAAGCCTTATCATTAGCTGGAACATCTTGTGTAACGAGCAAATCATGTTGATGAAATTCCGTAGTAAGTTCTTTCATAAAATTTGTTAAGTTTTCTCTATCACTTTCAGGTACGGCCTCAAAGTCAATATTAATTCCTGAAAAATGATTCTTTTTAACTTGGCTTACTAAATCATTAATAAACTTTGTCTTTACATCATTTGAGGAATTCAGTAACTTATGAATTAGCCCACTATCAGGACCAGAAGCTTCCTCAGTATAGTTAGTAAGCAAAGGCATAATCTTCACTTGATTTTTTTCTGCCAACTTTACTATCTCAGGTTTGATCTCACTTCTAATCGTTAAATCTGCTTTTAAATGATACCACTCTGGTACTAACGTAGTTAAGGAATCGATATTTTCTTTTAAAGAAGCGGTACTATTTTCATCCCAGTTTACATAAAAACCATACACTTCTTTAGGTTGTTTACTATCCTTCGGCGGATTCACTAAATTTTCATTATCCTTCGTTTCGGTATTTGGGTTAAATTCTTCCTTCTTTAACTGCTGATCACTAAGTTTTTGATTAATTGGTACAAGTTTAGTATCTTGTTGTACAGCGGTATTCATATTTGGAATTTCTGGTGTTGAAAAAATACTTTGAAAGAAAAAATAAAATACAACACCTACACTAACTATTGAGGTACATAGAAACCAAATAAAGGCTATGTTTCTCCTTCCTTTCGGATCATAAAAAACAGGTTTTTCTTTATCTTTCTCTTGTTGAATGTTTTTCTCCATTATATTTTTCACATACTCCTTCTTAATAGAACTATAAAATAATAAAGTGCAACTTTAATCAGCCCTCACCAATTGGGCATTTACAAGCAGCCCAACTCCCACCTAACTTCTTTGCTCCAGCCAAATTTTGAGATGGGAGTTTTACTGCCCACAATAGCGAGAGAAATCCTTTTAGCTTTGAAATGAATCTCTCACTTCCATATTCTATTGATTCTTCTTTTCATTCCCTTGCTGGTGGCCTCTATTTTCTTGTTGAGACCCCCTACCGTTGTTCCCTTGCTCGTTTCCGTCATTTTCTTTCTGGGATCCTCTTCCATTGTTCCCTTGCTGATTCCCGTTATTTCCTTGTTGAGGATCTCTTCCATTGTTCCCTTGCCCATTTCCATTATTCTCTTGTTGAGACCCTCTTCCGTTGTTCCCTTGCTCGTTCCCATTATTTCCTTGTTGAGACCCTCTTCCGTTGTTCCCTTGTCCATTTCCATTATTCCCTTGTTGTGATCCTCTTCCGTTGTTCCCTTGCCCATTTCCATTATTCCCTTGTTGTGATCCTCTTCCGTTGTTCCCTTGCCCATTTCCATTATTTCCTTGTTGTGATTCTCTTCCGTTGTTCCCTTGCTGATTCCCATTATTTCCTTGTTGAGCTTCTCTACTTTTATTCTCCTGTTGATTCCCTCTATTTTCTTGCTGAGATCCTCTTCCATTGTTTTCTTTTATTTGCTTCGATGGCTGTTCCTCTGTTTTCTTTTGTTCTTTCTGCTCTTGCTTTTCATATTTTTTTTCGTCTACAGGAGATAAATCCAGTGATGCATCAGGAGATGACTCCGGCTGTGATTGCACCTCTTCTTCATTTTCCACCGGATTAGGCGGCGTGGCAGGAGGAGTAAGCGATTTGTTTTTCTCATTCTCTTGCTTTATATAGACACCTGTGCCAATTCCAGCTTTTCTAGCATTCTCTCGTACTTGCATCGTGCTACTTTGATATTCAACTGTAATATGTTTTAACTCATATTCTTTCTTCAATTCTTTCATTGCCTTTTCTAACTGTGGTTCTAGCGCCTTGTCCTTTGCAACTGCTGTTAGCATAACTTGCTTATCATTCGTTAAATACTTATCCTCTTGACTTTGCTTTATAATAGTACGTATTACTTCTTGTAATTGTTTATTTTCCCATTGCTTCAATTCTTTTAAAATACGCCTTCCATCATCATTACAAGCCTGTAAATCTATAACACGAAAATCCTTCGTTACGCTCACCTCTAAACTTGGATTTATATCAACTGAGACGTAAGCAAATACTTTTTCTTCTGGTTGGTTGTAGAAAAACAGCACTGCAAATAGAAAACAAGCAACAAGTATTGA
Source organism: Bacillus sp. CCB-MMP212 (assembly GCF_022748145.1). Taxonomy (NCBI): domain Bacteria; kingdom Bacillati; phylum Bacillota; class Bacilli; order Caryophanales; family Bacillaceae; genus Bacillus; species Bacillus sp. CCB-MMP212. The sequence goes on along the minus strand of NZ_JALDQE010000006.1, from coordinate 94,314 downwards.
TGCAGGTTTTAAAAAGGAAGGGATCGAAAAATGCGATGCTTTTTGTTCTTGCTCATCAAATGAGATTTCCTCCCCGATCATGCAAGAATCCCCTTTTCTTTTACACGTAATAAACTCTCCATTTGGTGTTAAAACAACTACGCTATGCTTTTTTATATCCATCACAATTCCTTTATTCATCATGCTTTTCCCCTCTTATGTAATCCAGAATATATGTATAGTTGTTTGCAAAAATAATACACATTGCAATAATGTATTTTCTATGTCGTTCCAACGTTTTACGACTTACCCTAACACGCGGTTCAATATGTTTAAGCGGTAACTTTTTCTTTCGGAACAGCTCTTCCATCATTTCCTCTTCTTTTATAATAATTTTTACAATTTCTATTAAGTGCTCACGCGTATCACGATGCTTAGGAGATTCTTTAGCAAGCTCTGAGAATGTGATTTTAAACTCAGCTAGCACACTTTGAAAATGAAGAATTTCCTCCTTACGGTTACTATTTTCCATCTCTTTCATATACTCCGTAAGCGACACTTGCATTTCTAACATTTCCTCTTGCTCATCTTCTTTTAAAAAGACAAAGTTATGTTTAGACTCCTTACGTATATAGTCAATTACATCTCTTTTTATAAGAAGATCAGCAAACGCTAAAAAGGATTTTCCTTTTGTATATGAATACTGTTCAATTGCTTCGTTAAACGCAAACAATCCAATGCTATATTCATCATCCTGTTCTGTAATATATCGGCGGCAGACAGATGAGATTGATTTTCTAATAAAAGGCTGATACTGTACGATAAACGCTTCTTTATCTTCTTCGTTGTTTTGTATGTTACATACGATATCTTCTATTTTCGGTTTTCTTAAGATCTTCATTACTAAACTCAACACTTGTAATCTCCCAGCCTCCTTCAAATAGCAAAATGGCCACTACACAAGTGACCATTTAACCAGATTTTCTTGGTACTTTTCTTCGGTCTTGTTTTCTTGCTGTTAGTTATATTTTTCGAGTCTAACTTTTTCCAACGTTTTCTTAATGATTTTCCTTTTCTCTCGGCACTACAGTTAGGTTTGTATTTTTATCTACTTTCTTATTTTCTACCGTTCGTTTTGCTTATTCTTTTTCTATTTTATCTGCAATCCTTGAATAACTCTCCTCTATACCATTGGTAATTTCATCCTTTTATTTTGGATGCCCACCTAATCTAGTAATTTTATTAATGCTTCTATATTCTTTCATAGTCATTTTTCTTCTATTTATTTTCTTCACTATACATATTCGGAGGAATACATAGTTTTATGGGGGTCAAAAAATATTTTTATAAAAAAATACATATTTATTTCAAAAATAAAAACCACCAATTTGAAAAAGGATAATCAAATTGGTGGTTTTCTTATAATATCTATTAAATTAAGTTGGATTCTCATTATATCTAAAAAAGTACTAGCTATCCTCTTCTGATTTTCTCCATTTTTATCTTTCTTGGTTATCATAATATGTCTTATCTGCGTATTTTCTATCATTTCCTTTTAGATAAGCTAAAATTACTTTTGGATTTTTAAGTAAAGTCCAGTCTCCATATGTATCAAATCTTCTGCATGAAGTTATCATTCCATTTTTAATAGTACCGAATTTCTTATTATTTTTCTTTCCCCACTCTTTTAAACGTTTAGCGAAATCTGCATCTTCTGCCATAAGCATGTTTTCATTAAATCCGTTGATTGCCATAAAGTCTTTTCTATAGCACCAAAAAATCCCTACAGATATAACTCCGTACTTAAAAAGTAAGGGGATTATGATTAACATTGCGGAGAGAAATATTCCTAAAGATATTCTTTCAAACTTACCATTCACCCCACCACCAATGTATGTACCTGAAGCTAAATATTTATCCACATTAAACAACATAGACTCTGTCATTATGGTATCAGCGTCTATAGTAACGATTATTTCTCCACTAGCTATTTTAGCCCCTGCATTTCGAATTTTAGATAAGTTTTTATCGTTATTTTTCAATGTAATACAATTATAAGATTTTGCTATTTCCTCTGTTTTATCTGTACAACGATTTAAAATAACTATAACTTCCGTTTGCTCTTTATATGCCTCTGATGCCTTTGCAATTGAATCTAAACATTTTCTAATGTACTTTTCTTCATTGTGTGCAGGAATTATAATAGAAAACTTCACATCTTTTTTCAAATTAACTCCTGAAGATTCGTTTGTCTCAGTCATAATATTCCCCCCTTATTTTATAAGGTAAATATCTACTATACATAAATTATATTAATATTTATTAGGTTATATTATAGAAACTGACGGTAAAGAAGCTCTTACTGTCGACGTTCAAAAGCAAGACGTACAGCAAGCCCCGTTAAAACACTTGCCATAAGCCAACGCTGTACTCGTAGCCACGTCGGGCGTGTGCCAAACCATTTTGCAATTTTACTTGCTGTACATACAATTACAAGGTTAACTATAAAGCTAACAGTGATTTGCGTAAGCCCCAAAACTGCACCTTGAAAAAGCAACGATCCCTTCTCTGGATCTTCAAATTGAGGTAGAAGTGATACATACAAAATAGCAATCTTTGGATTCAGAAGATTCGTCATGAGTCCCATCAGAAATAATTTCCTTGGTGGCTCATTAGAAATCATACGAGGTTCCATAATAGATGTAGCACCCGGTTTAATCGAATTCCAGGCGAGCCAGAGCAAGTAAGCAGCACCTGCCCACTTTACTGCTTCATATACAGCGGGAACAGCAACGAATAGAACTGTAAGTCCAAACATAGTTGCGATTATATAGATTACAAATCCGAGCATGATGCCCAATAAAGAAATAAATCCCGCCATACGTCCTTGCGTAATGGAACGGGAAATGAGGTAAATCATATTAGGCCCAGGTGAACAAACCATGCTAAGCGAAACAATTGCAAAAGCTACCAATGTACTCAAGCTGACCATAAACCTTCCCCCTTTATTTTACATAAAATTTCCTATTGTACATTTTATCATAATTGAGGAGAGAAAAGATTAATATAAAGCGATGCAGCTAAGTAATATTATCGGATCGAATGTATTGTAATCACATACTTCTCATTCTCTTAAGTAAGGATCTAAGAGTACCCTATCCATAGAGCTACTAAAACCACTACAAATAAAGCTAAACAACATGTGATATTTCGAATCCACTTTTGTATATCACCAAAATACCTTTCTATATATAGCGTTGATAGTAAGCATAAGAAATAAAACAAAGAAAGGCAGCGAGGTATAGGTCCATTTTTATCTTCATGGCTGGAATTATACCCCTTACCAAACTTCTAAATAAAATGTATAGCTGAGTAGTTACCTTATTTTTCAAAAAAAATTCTGATTATTTCTTTTTCACTTCTTCTACAAATTCCCATGTCTCTCCGTTATCTTTTGATTGATAAAGTGCACTACTATCGCCATTGTAGTCTCCATCTGCCCCTTGTCCAACTAACATATTAAAAACCCCATCTTTCTCATATGGCATACTAGGTGAATCAAAAGGACTTATTGTGGACTGTGTATGATCTAATTTCACTTCATGCGGCGGATATTCTACCTTTTTAAAAGATACTCCCCCATCATCTGTGCGATATAACTCTCCTTCATTACCAGAAGGCCTAATTGCTCCTAAAAACCCAAGTTTATCATTTATAAAAGTGATTCCTGATACACTACCAATCCCCCCATTAAATGGGTCTGGATTGATAACCTCCCATGTTTTCCCTTCATCACTAGTCTTGCTTAATGAATAAAAGGCGCTCCCTAATGCTTTATCTGTCATATTTAGTTTATAACCAACTTCTTTCGATAGGAAAAACTGTTCTTTTTCATTCTTTAAATCTTGTTGTTTCTTCTCTTTAAGCATATCTTCTTTTGGAGGCGTCTTTGATTTACTCCAACTTGCGTCACTTATTAAATTATATCTAGCAGGGACTAGCTCTTGCTCTTTTCCAGGGACAAATATAGATACAGTATATCCAATGATATCAGAAGCTGCTTTTTTAAGACTCTGCCCCTTACCATCCTCAGTAATATTAATAATTCCCTCTGTATTGGATCCCCAATTCCTTTTTCCATAATAAATCAACCCATACTTACTTTCATTCCATTTTTTGACCGTTTGCTTAACTGGGATCGCCTTAACCGTTTTAATTAAAGGTTCTACTAATTTATCATCATTATAATCAGGCTTTGCATATCCATCTCGTATTATAGTAATATCCTCTGATTTCTTCTTATTATAAGAGATTAAATAAGTTTCTTCTTTCCCATCAACATTTTTCCCATAAACAAATGTATCAAACGCTGTGATTGTTCCATCTGAATGAAATGTAAGATCAAAATCAGTTGCCATATACAATTTCTTTGGCAAAGGATATTTTTTATTTATATCTTCAAAAATACCTTCTACTCCAGATTTATATATATTATTATGTTTAAGTTTAACTGACCTTTCATGTTTTAACTTTTCTATAAACCATGCCAATTTGCCATTGTAATTTATTGCACTTTTATAAATCTGCATCCCATAAAATGATGTAATTGTAACAATAATGATAATAGAAATGGATCTCCATACTATTGAATTAGTTAATTTTTTAGATTTATATTCTCTATTTTTCATCACCCGCATTGTAGTAAATGCAGTTATGGATATAAAAAGTACTATACATAATAACATAATATAAATATTATAATTCATTCTTCCGTACTTACAGTATAAGGCCAACTCATAACAAAAAATCCCATATACAATTATTAGTATTGGATTTGTTACTAATGACAGAAGTATCCTTTTTGTATTTTCTCTAAATATAGAAACCACCCCTAATTACATGAATTACTGATATTAAGTATACTTTATTGTAAAGTAACAAAAAAGCTATTTAATCTTGCCGCAAAAAATACAATAGACATCTTTCTATTAAAGCCGTTTACAAATCTAGTTGTTTCATAGACAATGGATTTTTGAGTGAATACTAAAGTTGCTTCATTTATATGAATTACAAATCCAAGCATGATGCTTAATAAAAAAATAAATCCTGCCATACGCCCCTGTGTAATGGAATGAGAAATAAGATAAATCAAAATAGGCTCACCATACTAAGTGAAACAAGCGCAAAAGCTAGCAAAGTACTCAGGCTGACCGTAAACCTTCCTTCTTTATCTTACATAAAATTTCCTATTGTACATTTTATCATGATTGAGGAGAGAAAAGATTAATATAAACCGATGCAGCTAAGTAATAGTATCGGATCAAATGTAGTGTAATCACATATTTCTCATTCTCTTAAGTAAGGACTAAAAATAACCTATCCATAGAGCTACTAAAACCACTACGAATAAAGCAAAGCAACATGTAATATTTCGAATCCACTTTTGTATATCACCAAAATACCTTTCTATAAATATAGCGTTGATAGTAAGCATAAGAAATAAAACAATGTAAGTAAAAGATCCCAATTTATCGTTAAATTTTTCATTAGTAAATGTACTTACATGAAGGAATAGAAAAACAAACGTTACTATGAATAGCTCAAATAATCTTTTTTTATTCAATCTGCCACCACCTTACAGGAATTCCCTTTTATTCCATTTTATCAGAACATACTGTGTAGCAGTATATGAATATTATATTCATTTCAAAAAGGCCAACAATACAAGATCGTTAGCCTCTACTTTCCATATTCGCACCTTTTATCACTTTACTTCCTAACAACCGGAATCCACATTTCACCAAATACTAAGCCATTTCTCTGTCCCATCTCAACCGTTGTATTCGGTCCACCAACATAGGCAAAATCCTTTGCTTCTGGTAAAGCTTGACCGAAGGCGATGCCAGTAAGCTTATTACTTAGCTCTTTAGCCGTTTTGTCTTCCCCTTTCACTACTAAGTATTCTCCCCTCGGAAACTGAATCACTCTAGATTCTTCTTCTATTTGTGCTTCTGTCATGACACCCGCATAATACATCATTTTGTTATTCACCGCTTCGCTCACGGAAAAAATGTATTCATTTGTAGCTAAAGCTTTTAAAGTGTCCAGCCTTCCATCTTCTTTAACAGCCGACCAAAAGTCTTCCTTTTCTTTATTTATTCCAGCAAAGTCTGTGTATTCACTCTTAATTTCAGTTCCAATACCTAACACAATAAAGCTATCTTTTTCTTCTATAGTATAATTTTTCATTTGCAAAACCTGCCTCTTGTTTTATTAATCAAACGATTTATCTTTTCATCTGATACGTTTATAATACCTTTAAACCATGTCAAAAAATGATACTGTTTAGGAGACTAAAATGAAAAAAGTTGAACGGATTAATACAATTATGCGGTATATCAACAACCGCTCCCACTTTACAATTTCTGAAATCATACAAGAATTTAACATATCACGGTCGACAGCTATTAGAGACATTAGAGAAATTGAAGCTATGGGAATGCCACTTGTCACTGAAGTTGGGAGGACTGGGGGATATTTTGTTATGCACAACTCTATCCTGCCCGTTGTTCGCTTTACTGATAATGAAGTGAAAGCTCTTTTTATTGCCTTTATGGCTACGAGGAATCAACAACTTCCCTACCTAAAGAGTCGTCAATCTTTAGCCGAAAAACTACTAGGACTCATCTCAGAAACCCAGCAAGATGATCTCGTTCTTTTAAATCAACTCTTGCTTTTCCAAGGGACTAACCCTCATAATCCCGATCTACTTGAGCTTTCTGATCTCCCCCATCCTATGTTAGAAAAACTCATTCAAATCCTTCTTTTGGATAACCATTTATTGATTACTATGAAAGAAGATGAAGAAATCAAGTCTTATCCAATTTATCTATTGCACCTTTATCAAGAAAAAAGCCATTGGATCATTGAAGGGTTTGACTTAAAAAAAGAAAAGAAGATGATGTTTCCTGTCGATGATCTCATTAATATCGAACCATACACGACGAACAAAAGGCTAAATAAGAAAAAGATTTTAGAAAAACTAAGTAAGAAGGACGAAGCAATTAACCTTGTATTTGAACTTGGTCCGACAGCAATTGCCCAGTTCAAAAAATACCATCCTTTAAAAATTTCAATATCTTATACTAATCCTTACCAATCCACAGCCATTTTAAAAACTTTTATCAATATTAACAATCCCGATGAAGTGACGGAAATAATAAATTGGCTGCTTTTTCTAGGGAAGGATATTAAAATCAAAGAAATACCCGATGAAGTATTAGCAGATTTACAAAAACGAGTGTGCTTATACATCCCATAAGCAGTGAGCCTCAAATATTAAGCTTTATCACTGGATAATTATCCTATTTTTAAATACCATTTCATTTACTACAATGAGAGCATGATAAATAATAAAAGCACGGAAAATCTCCCGTGCTTTTCTAAATATATATTATTCCTGAAGGTTTCGTTTATCACGTTTCTTACCCTAACTGACGTTTAAATGCTTTACTGGCGAAAAAGTAAGAGATGACCATTATACCTACGCACCAAGCGAGCGCAATCCAAATATCGTTACCAACAGTTCCTTCATATAAAAGAGCACGAATCGCATTCACGATTGAAGTTACAGGCTGATTCTCCGCAAACACACGAACAATTTTTGGCATCGTTTCGGTAGGTACAAAGGCCGAACTAATAAATGGAAGAAAAACTAGCGGGTACGAGTAAGCAGTCGCCCCTTCCATAGACCTCGCTTTCAATCCTGGAATGATAGCTAGCCATGTTAGCGCCAGCGTAAACATCCCAAGTATCCCAGCTACCGCGAGCCAATCTAGAATATTAGCACTGGAACGAAAGCCCATTAAGAGTGCAACAAGAATAACCACCCCGATAGTAAGTACATTAGCAACTAGAGAGGTTAAAACGTGAGCCCACAATATGGATGAGCGCTTAATAGGCATCGTAATGAAACGTGCCATCAGCCCACTCTTTACATCCGTAAAGAGTCGCACGGAAGTGTAAGCTACACCGGATGCGATAGCCATTAGCAAAATTCCCGGCAATAAATAATTAACGTAGTTTTCCGTTCCAGTTTTTATTGCGCCGCCAAACACGTAGACAAATAATAGCATCATCATAATCGGTGTAATCGCTACTGTAATAATTGTATCCGGACTGCGCATAATGTTACGCATTAAACGACCTAGTAATACACCTGTTTTACTTTTCATTTACATCTCCTCCTTTTTGCCAATGATCGAAAGGAATATTTCTTCCAATGTCGGTTGCTTCTCGATATACTCCACTTTTGCTGGCGGGAACATCTCTTTTAGTTCAGCAAGAGTACCTGTCGTAATAATTTTTCCGCCATGCAAAATAGCGATACGGTCTGCCAGTTGTTCTGCTTCTTCCAAGTACTGAGTCGTAAGCAAAATCGTTGTGCCGCTACCGGCAAGTTCCTTGACTGTATCCCACACTTCGATTCGCGCTTCAGGATCAAGTCCAGTCGTTGGTTCGTCAAGAAAAATAACTGCTGGCGCCCCAATTAAACTCATCGCGACATCAAGCCGGCGCTTCATCCCGCCTGAATACTGATCTGCCCTTTGGTTTGCCGCATCAGTCAGGCTAAATCTTGCAAGTAGATTGTCAGCAACTTGAGCGGGATTGGAAACACCACGTAATTTGGCGATCACTATCAAGTTTTCCCTCCCTGTCAGCATACCGTCTAAAGCTGCGAACTGCCCTGTCAAACTGATACTTTGACGAACATGGTCTGGTTGACGCTGTACATCAAATCCGCAAATACTTACTTCACCGCTATCTTGCTTCATTAGCGTCGAAAGGATGTTAACCGTTGTCGTCTTTCCAGCTCCATTTGAGCCTAGCAGCGCGAAAATTTCTCCACGCTGCACCTCAAAATCTACCCCTTTTAAAACTTCCTTGTCTTTAAAGGATTTTTTCAAGCCTTTTACAGAAATCGCTGCATGACTCATACTTTTTTCCTCCCTATAAAAATGTTTTGCGAAGACTATTTATTTACCTCTATCTATTTAGTATCACTGATATTCTGTATTACTTAGTACCGAGTTAAAAATATAACTGAATAGCTATGATGGCAATTCATATGTGTAACCAGCTAATCAGTCGGTACTACTTATTCCATTTATTTTTTTCTCAATTTCTTCATAATACTTTCATTCAAATCTTCACGATACTTGGAGACGTAAGTTTTAGCATTTGCCACTAGTTCGTCAGCAAAGGAAGCCACGTCATCCCCAGTAATGTCAAGCACTTGTCTTCCTTCCGCTGCACCCGCTTCGAACAAATCGATTAATTCATACTGTATGTGTAACATATCCATCCCGTTACCCGCTGAAAAATTCCACATGTAGTTTTGAATTTTCTTAAATACAAATTGGTAGTCCTCTGGCAGAGCCTCAACTCGTGCCATCATCATTTTGTACTCTTTTTTATCACCAATTAACTTTTTGAACATTTCTAACATCTTATTTTCCTCCTTTTTTATAAAACCGAACAAGAAATTCTCAAAATATCGGCCGGAACATTTTATCTTATGAACCTATTTTGACTTCAAGACGTTAATTTTTGACGATACAAAATCCCATTTTTTCCAAAACAATTCAAGCTCCTGGCGGCCTTCTTCATTTAATGAATAAAACTTACGAGGCGGTCCCATATCTGATGGTTTCTTTTCAATATTCACAAGCTTTTTCTTCTCTAATCGTACGAGGATGGTATACACCGTACCTTCCACAACTTCGGTAAACCCAAGATCATTCAGGTGGCGGGTAATCTCATAGCCATACGTTTCACGGCGACTAATGATTTCCAGTACACACCCTTCCAGTGAACCTTTCAGCATTTCAGTTAAATTTTCCATGTCCTGATCCTCCTTTACCCCCTATTCTGTCTGACTTATATTCAGTATCACAGAGTACTAAGGCGAATTTTTTACTGAACAGTTTTTGTGAATCCGAACTATTCAGTATCACTTATTACATCTACATTGTATGACTAAGTAGTTATGGATGTCAACTTTATTTTCAAAAAAATTAAAAATCCGCTTTACCCTAACCGGATACAGCCTACTTTTTTTGTTGTAAGGACCATCACACTAGCAAAACAGAACTGATTCAAAGTGTAATTTAAATCAGCTCTGTTTTATTGTTTTTATACCGATATATCTTGTTTTTTCACGATACAAATTGTTTCTCACTACCATTCCCATTGTATATAAAGCATAAAGGCAAGTGCGGTCAGAGAAAATTTCCAGAGATTATCCGTACATGATACGAGCCCCTAAAATACAATTCTGTTAGAAATCTGTTCTCTATATTCTCTTTTATTTTATTTCTGATAGTTGATTAGCAACACTATCTAAAAATTTTTCTACCTTTTCTTTTGATGTATCCGGCGCATGATAACCGATCGTAAATGTAAGCCTTCCATTATAAGAGCTTGCTCCCATTGAAAAGAATGGTGCATACATAATAGGTGATGCCATATACCCGTCCTCAGCTTGAATTTGACCAAACTGAATAGGTTCCTCAGCAATCACTCCCAAATTTGTCAGTAATGGCAACGCCATCCCCATCTGTACAGCCTGTTCATATTGCTGATTATACATTTCCTTCACTGTAGATAGCTTCATTTCTGCCAGTAACTCCATTCCTGCTGCTGAAGAAAGACCTGGATTTTGAGACTTTATTTTATCCATTGATTGTTTAACTCGACCAAGAGTCTGCTTAAATGTTTCATCGTCTTCCATTTTAATCACTGGCATTTCCATACCGGATAAGTTGCAAATAGCACCAGTTGTATTATTAGGCAGATATCGACGTAAATCAATTGTCAAACCAATCATTTTTTCTGCAGTGCGAGGTTCTGCATACACAGTGAAATGTGATAAAACTCGGAAGTAAGCAGTCATGATTACATCATTCAAGGTAACCTGTTGTGCTTTTGTCCATTGGGTTAAACGTAGAGTTTGCTTATGGCTCAATCGCCGTACGGACATTTGGGGAAATTTATTTTTGTTAGGTTGAGATGGAAAAGACCATAACGATGCCTGTTGTTCTTGGTTAGGACGATACGCACTTTTTATGTCCGATATTCCAGCGTATTTGAATACATGTGATTGATCTCGACAACTCTCATTTCCCTCATCAAATGCCTTTATAATTTGCTTCTTAGACCGTCCCAATGAAAGGTGAGTATATATTGTTCCAAGCAATTTTATATATTCCTTGACTCCTGCACCATCTGAACATAGATGAGACAATTTCACAACTAACATATCTATTGTAGTGCCCCGTAATAATTTCGTTTGAACCATAGGCCCCTGAATACGATCACCAGGTTCCTTAATAAAATCTATTGCCATTATTTCAAGTTCTTGATTATTTCCTTCTGCAAAAAAGCAAATAGATGAGTTAGTGTCAGATGAATGTTCCTCCCAGTAAGGAATATCATTTTCTACAAACCGGCTGTTCAAAACTGGTTGCAATTGCAACGTTATCCTTACTGATTCTTCAAGTATTTCCTTGGATATACCTACAGGAAAATAAAGAACTGCATTAATTTGTTGATCTGCAGAATAAAGACCTAATACATAATTCATTCGATCTTGTGGTGTTACTGAATACTTTCTTTTCTCCATAATTCCGTCCCCCTTTAGGACTTTTTGTATAACCCTATTTTCCATATGCTTGTAATTTTTCTTCAAGAGCTAATAACGCTTATTTTTCGAATTTTTAACGAAATCATCTTCTCCGTATTGGTTTCATTCTTTTTACAGGTGATATATTCATTATTTTATTGTTATCAACACTGCCTAACCTTACAATAAAACCAAACAAAAATAAATTAAGTTTGCATATACATAAACATTTTATTATAACGTCTACAAATTATCAATACAGCAAATAAATCATTTTTATGTCTGTCAATAAAAAACAATATATTCAAGGTCCACTTCATAATAAAAGATTGATGTGCATGTAAATGTACCCATATCACTTTCAAAATAAGAATGAGAATTTTTTCAACAAAAATAAGATGCAGTTATTGATTTTACAGTAAAAAAAGCCCCTCCATTTTGAAAATGCGCAATCAAAATGAGTAGGGCTATTTCCAGTTTAAATTTTATAAAAGAATGATTATCATAAATAATATTTTACTTTTTAGTCTACCTTATTATTTTCAATCCATTTTCCTAATAAATGAATGGATTTTATTCCTATAATTTGAGGTGGTATCGTTGGTTTTTAAAAATAGAAAGCTTATTTTCAAATCAAATGAAAAAGAGGTAAAATTATAGATATTCATGTAGAAATTTCGTTTTGGGGATACTTAAAATCTTAAGGTGATGGGCATGTGGTGTTATACTTTAAAAGCTCTATAAATTTTATAGATATAGCGATTTTCTTTATTAATAATCATTTGTATGTGCGTTTACTCACACACATACAAATGATTTATAAAGCCACAATTAAGTGAAAACATCTTTTCCGTTACGATAACATCATAGCCATGTCTTCTGCTGCATTTGTAATTAGTTTTAAACCAAATGTTTCTTGTAATACATCAAGCACGCCAGGTGAAATAAATTCAGGAGCCTTTGGACCGATGCGAATATCTTGAATTCCAAGACTAAATAGCCCGAGTAAAATGGCAACCGCTTTTTGTTCAAACCATGATAGCACAATACTTACTGGCAATTCATTCACTTCACATTGGAAAGCATCAGCTAATGCAGCTGCTATTTTCACTGTAGAAATGGAATTATTACATTGTCCTAAGTCGATGTAGCGCGGAATCTCGGTACCAGGTACAACACCGTAATCCACATCATTAAAGCGGAATTTCCCGCAAGAAGTTGTTAAAATAACTGTTTCTGGCGGAAGTAACGTTGCTAATTCACGATAATATTCTCCGCCTTTTCCCGGTGCATCACAACCGGCGATAACAAAGAAACGCTTTATCTTCCCCTCTTTTACTGCATTAATAATTTCCGGAGCTAATGATAATACTGTATTATGATGAAACCCTGTTACTAACTGTTCATCCGACTCCATATGTACTTCTGAAAGTTCTAGTGCTTTTTGAATCAATGGTGTAAAATCATCATTTTCAATTTTTTGTACACCCTCTAAACCTGCAATGTCATATGAAAAGAATCGATCAGAGTATGATCCTTTAATTGGCATAACACAGTTCGTTGTAGCTAATATGGCACCAGTAAATTTTTCAAAAAGGCGTCTTTGATCATACCATGCCTTACCGATGTTTCCTTTTAAATGTTTATATTTTTTCAGTTGCGGGTATCCGTGTGCTGGTAGCATTTCAGAATGCGTATAAATATTAATGTCTTTTCCTTCTGTTTGCTTTAATAGTTCTTCTAATGCAAATAAATTATGGCCCGTAACTACAATTGCTTTACCTTCTACACGATTTTGTGTAATTTGTACAGGTTCTGGCACACCAAAATGATTCGTATGTGCCTCATCTAATAATTCCATCACCCGTAAAGCTGATTTCCCCACTTTCATAGCCATATCAATATGCTCTTGTTCGTTAAAATTAGAATTTGTTAATGTCATATATAAAGCTTCTTGTGTTGTAGCATCTACAAATCCATCCGTATACCCTAGCTGAGCAGCATGTGTGCGATAAGCTGCAATTCCTTTTAGCCCAAACACAATCGTATCTTGTAGACTCGCAATCGTTTCATTCTTGCCACAAACACCCATTACTTTACATCCGCCTGTTGGCGTTTGTTCACATTGATAACAAAACATATCATCCCACCCTCTCCCAATCATTCATTACACCTTAAGCATAATACCCATTGAAAAAAAGTGATGTGATATCAATCACAATAATATATAAAGATTTGTGACAGTTCATATTGTTGACATAATACTTTTATTGACATCCCAAAAATATACATTAGTGTGCACACATCTTTCGATACTTTTAAATAGCTAAATAATTAATTTGGAGAAATATATACAACAAAAAAATTTTTTTGAATCCCTTATACAAATAATTGCAATTCATCTCATATGAAAATAGCGTATTTTTTATTTTAAGGAACTATCATTTTTTTATTAAAGCCTTCATTGTAAACCTCTTTATTTACAATACATTTACACTATCTTAACATTACTTACATTATTTATATGATATATTTATATAGAAGCTACTTAAGAAATTTCATATACATTTTATCTTTATGATCTCTAATCTAATCAATAAAAAGATCATGTTATATTTTTATAACAGGGGTGAATTACGATGACTGAAACTTTAAAAACACTTATAATGCTTGATGCTACTTACGTTGTTATTGCAATTATGACAGTACTAGTATTTGTATACTTGGAATTAAAATCTCAGTAATATATGCTGACGTAATCGACAGATTCAGCATTTAAATATAGTTAGAAGAAAGAAAGGAGAAAATTATTTCTCCTTTCTTTTGTATTTCTACAATTTCTTATTTTAATAAATCCAATGTATGTAAAAGTAATCCCTTGTCTCCTACTTCTCCATGACCAGGTACTACCGAATTTATATTTCCATATCGCTTCAGCACATTCTCAATCGATGTAGACCATTCATTTACATACGCATCCGCAACATTTCCTAAACCTTTAGCTTCCGCAGATTTTACTAAACAGCCTCCAGCTAAAATTTGATATTGTGGCAACCAAACAACAATATTATCTTCTGTATGTCCTTTCCCTGGATAGAACGTTTCTACTTTTGTATTGCCAAACTTCAAACTCGTAATTATTTGTAAATCTCCAAGCGGCTCTTCATATCCACTGTTCTTTGCTAGTTCTGCGGTTAATGCTGTACTATGCGCTTTAATTCCTCTTTCTTTCAACGTTTTTATTCCGCCAATTCGATCAGCGTGCGCATGTGTAATAATGACATCCGTTATGCGCTTCTGAAATTTCTTTTCTACCATTTCTATTAGTTCCTTCGTTAATTTGTTATCCCAAGAAGAATCAACAAGCACTAGTCCTTTAGCAGTATTAAGAACTAGACCGTTCGAAGGAACTGCTTCTCCATTAAAATAACCTAACTCCGTATGAACCCATACATTCTTGTTTAACTGAGATATTGAAATGGTTCCCGTCTCATTTTTTATTACTGTTTTCTCTACCTTTTGTGATGCTTGTACAGAAGAAATTGTGCTAACAAATTGAATTGTTCCTAGTAAACCTACACATAATCCTACTTTTAACAACGTATTCTTTTTCATGTTATCAACCCTTTCTTTCAAGCTAAATAGTTATTACCTATATTAGACAATTTATCTCAAATGTTTGTTCCATCTTCATTTGCATACTTTTATGTAATTAACAAAAAAGCGTACAAAATTTTGTACGCTTTAAAACTTAATCTTTCATTCCATAATTCTCAAACTCTTCCTCATTCCCATAAAATACATTCAAATCAATATACTTTTCTTTTCCATTATAACCGCTTAATCTCCCGCGGTTCGTGTATTGCCAAAACGTCCATTTTCTCTCATCAGATAAACTCGGGTTTGTAAGAACACTACGAATCCATATATTACATTTTGGATACGCATCCTTTATATATAAATCATACGCCTCTTGCGTTGCATACAATATTACTTTCTTATCGTAATGTTTTTCTAGCATTTCAATCATGACCGCCAACTCTTTCGTAACATCTTCACGCTTAGGCGAATTATCTTTTTTGTTAGCGTAAAACTCAACATCAATCACGGGTGGCAGTGCTTGTTTATATTTTGGAACAGTTCGTATAAATTGCTCTGCTTGTGTTTTACCCTTACTATCGAAACTAAAAAAATGATACGCTCCGATGCGCATATCTGTCTTATTCGCATTCCTCCAATTTTTCGAAAAGTACTCATCCACAAACGAACTTCCTTCAGTCGCCTTTATAAACGCAAACTTCATATTTTGCTTTTCCAACTCTCTCCAATCTATATCCCCTTGATACGATGCGACATCTACACCTTTTATTTCATACTTATCAGCACTTATTTGATTCGGAATGAATATGCCTTGAAAAACTAAGTAAACGACAACACTTATTACACTAATTAAAGTAAAGATTCCTCCTATAATAAGCTTCTTTTTCATTCATATCACCCATCTTTACAAATTAAAATTCTACTTACCATTCGCGCTTTTTATTAATTTTCATTTTTTCTTCAAACGCCTTCTCTAAATCAATATTTAATTTATTTGCTAAATCACATACATTCCAAATTACATCAAACATTTCTAAACCGATTTCTCTTTTCGCATCTTGTATTGTATCACGCTTTAATATGACTTCCGCTAATTCACCTAATTCCGCCATCGTATATATCGTACGCTCTTCAATTGTTGTATCTTGAAATCCTTTTTCTTTACTGAAATTTGATACATACCTCTGAAACTCCACAATATTCATACTTAATCTCCCCTCATTACCAATACTCCATTTTTCTATTACACTTAAAACTAAAATTATATTTTGTTAAATTATAACATTCGGACTATAATTTATTTATAGCCCATTAACGGAGGTGTTTGCAATGACTCTCTTCGCTTCCCCATCATTATTCATAGTGGCAATCCTTTCATTTGCACTAGCTTATTTCATTGGAGTAAAGCAGTACACTTGGCTCTTATCAGGATTCAACGAACGCCGCGTGCCTGATAAAGTGAAACTATCAAAAATAGTAGGTCTTTATAATTTAATTGCTGGTGTCATTGCGACAATCGGTAGTGTCTTCACTACGCCTAATGTCACAATCGTTATTCCTATCACTCTAATTGGACACTTTATAATCGCGGCTTATGTAAATACACGCATGGTGCAGTAAAAAAGATCACCCAAATGGATGATCTTTTTTATAATTTATCAACATATTGCTTCGCTTCTAGTAAGGAAAAACCAAAAGCTTCTCTTACTCTCTTAACTGCTGTAATTTTTTTGCCTTCTTCTACAAGCTGGCGTAGTTCTTTATTAATTTCAGGTTCTCTTTCTATAATTCCCATTTCTTTCGTAATTAATTGTAATCTATCTTCAATTCTCTTTAAACGCGCATCATTTTTCTTTTCAATTGTAGTTAATTTTTCAGCGATATAAATGAAACCAAAGGCTACTATCAGTATAACCATCCAGAATTCCATGAATGTTCCCCCTTACTAACTTTCATTTGCTTTATCCCACTAACTTATGTAAATTTTACCACATTAAACATTTAATGTATAATATCACTATATCAAACTGTTAATAAAACCTATTATTTTAGGGGGACACTTTATGAAAAGATTTTTAAATACGTTACTTCAATTTGTAGTTCTTTCAATCGTGCTACATTTGTTATTTGATATAGTTGGTTGGCTTGTTTTCAATGCACCAATTAAAAACAAACAAATCATCATTTCTTTAATAACAATCTCATGGGTTATGTACATGTACCGAGACAAATTTTTTCAAAAGTTCACTTCAAACTAACTAAAAAAGAAAACACTTCATTGGTGAATGACGAAGTGTTTTCTTTTTTTTACTACTGTATAATAAAAATACTACTCTGTCTTTAAAGAAAGGAGTCACCATGAACTTAAAAAGTAGCAATATATACGAGAAAATGAACCAATATTCCGTTGCAGGTTTAAGCCTCGCTGTTATATGTAATGGCAAACTAGATGAAGCGACTGCCTTTGGAACACTTGAAGCTGGAACAACTAGAGCTGTTACTACAAATTCTCTCTTTAATTCTTGTTCTATCAGCAAATTCATCACTACAATGCTCGTACTAATGTTATCAGATCAAGAAATCTTGCATTTAGACGAAGACGTAAATGATAAACTCACATCTTGGAACATTCCTACTAATCTATTTACTTCACAAAAAAGCATCACTTTGAGAAACTTATTAAGCCATCAATCTGGACTCATTGATCCACCTAATAGTTTTGAACATTATACACCTGCAAAAGGCTTACCTAATATGTCTGAGCTCCTTTCCGGTAAAACACTATATTGCCCCGTACCTATAGAGGTAACTTATAAACCAGAAAGTGAATTTCACTACTCAGACGCAAACTTTTGTATAATCGAACTACTACTAGAAGATATTACAGGAAGATCATTTAGTCAGTTATTAGAAGAACACATCTTCCAGCCATTACAAATGAAAAATAGTACACTTTTTTCTCCAAAAGACATAGATAAAACCGATGTTTTTGCTTGCGGACATAATAAAGATAGAACTGTAACAAATGAGAAGTATCCATTTTATCCATTCGCAGCTGCTTCAGGTATTTGGACAACACCAACTGACTTATCAGCTTTAGTTATTGAAATCATTCATTCCTTACAAGGAAAGGGCAAACTAAAACTTTCTCAAAAATTAGTAATAGACATGATTTCTCCTCAAGGTTGCTCAAAATGGACTGGATTAGGTGTTTTTCTAGATGATTCTAATGAAGAATTACAGATTTATTCACTCGGATGGGGCGTTGGATTTCAATGTATGATGGTTTGTTATCCATACTGCGGGAATGGTGCTGTTATTATGACCAATTCCGATTTAGGTGTTCATCAAATGGAAGGGATCATTGGTGAGGTTGTAAAAACGTTACCCTTATAATGAAAATAAAAAAGCTGTTCCTTCCAGCTTCTTTATCTATATAACATTTTTCGCAACAATTTTTATATGTTCTGGTGCGATAATCTCCGTTATACTTTCTTGGAAATCTTCCCGCAACATTTCTTCCAAATGTTCTAACTGCACTTCAACATGAGTGCATTCTAAATTATGTATATTTAACAGTGCATAATGATCTTTCTTCTTAATTACTAAATATTGATTTTCCTCTGTCACAAGTACAGAACCTAATCGGACTCCTAGTAAGCGTTGATCATCAAACTTCATAATTACTTCTCCTTTCTGCTTTAAAAATGTAATGACTACAAAAACCAATTTAAGGAAATAAATCCTATATTGACTATATCACACTTTAGTAAAATATAAATATCATATTTCCTTTTACTAAAAACCCCCTATTCTTTCATATATTTCGATACAAAAAACTTTCTCAACATAAAATTAGAATTTTCAGTTTTTATTCTTATGAAAATCAATTATAATAAAGTTAATAAATGTTTGACCTCTCCTAATTCATGTACATATGGATGATCAGTAGTCGCTGCTACTGATCTATTTTTTTGATTTCAGAAAGCAAATATGCTGCATCCTTTCCTACACCACAAATAAGTGCAGAACCCCTTTGAGACTGCCACGGCAATCCGATATAATACAATCCTTTTACTGGACTTATTCCCTTTATATGATTAGGAAATCCTTTCTCATTCACTGCTTGTTCAATTTCAATCCAATTATAATTTTGAACAAAACCAGTTGACCATATAACGCTTTCTGCACTATATGTTTCACCGTTCTGAAACATAATTTTATTTTCTGATGCACTTACTACTTTTTCCTGTAGTTGTATTGCTCCATTACGAATGAGTTCCTTACCTTCAAATCCAAAAATAGGATCCTTTCTCTTTTGAAACCATTTCCCCCTCTTTGTATTTACTTCGGCGTACAATAAACCCAATTCTTCTAACCAATTGAAAATACTTTTTCTAAAAAGATGTAACGGTAAATACGTTAAAGGATGACTAATAGACATTGTAACTTCATGAGTCTTTGCAAGTTCTACTACAATTTGCATTCCCGAATTCCCTCCACCTACTACTAGTACTTTTCCCTTAGGAATTTGTGATGGTGATTTATATTGTGATGAATGTATTTGATAAACATGCGATGAAAGATGTTGTGAAAATGAGGGGATGTACGGTTGCTGAAAACCACCTGATGCGATAATAACTTTTTTCGATTGTAAAATTTCTGTAGGAGTGTGCAATTCAAATATTTCTTCCTCCTTTCTTATTTTTATAACTTCCGTTTGCAATTGTACCGGTAATTGAAAATGTCTTGCATATTCTTCTAAATAAGTTGCAATTTCATCTTTATATGGAAATTCATTTTTTTCACCTATTAACGCCATACCCGGCAAGCTACTGTAAGACCTTGGGGTAAAAAGCTGCAAAGAATCATATCGATTTCTCCATGAATCACCAACTCGTTTTCCTGCCTCAAGTAATAAAAAATTATACCCTTTTTGCTTCAAGTAATATCCCATTGTTAATCCAGCTTGACCCGCCCCAATAATAATTAGATCTTTCATTCTAATCCCTCCTCTTCTTAAACGTATGAATACTTGTTCATATATTCATACGTTTCCGTAATCATAACATTTTCTTTTTATATGATTCAATATCTACTCAAAATAAAAAAGAGCAGTTCACTGCTCTTTGAACTACTCTTCATTCCATTTCTACAATTTTTCCTCGTATAGTGTAATTCTATTTGAAAACGGATCAATTACAGTTAATTCAATTGTACCCCAAGGTGTTTTTTCTATATTCGGCTTCGAATAAGCATATTCTTTACTTAATACTACAGAATGATAATCCTTTACATCATCTATTTTGATCCGAATCGCACCACCTGGTGAGGCATCACCATGATGTTCTGATAAATGTATCACAGCATCCTGTAACGAAATTTGCAAATATAATGGCATATTTTCCTCATACCGATGTTCCCAATCCAGTTTAAATCCTAAAAAACCTAAGTAAAATAGTTTTGCTTTTTCAATATCAAAAATTCTAAATATAGGTGTTATCATTTATACTCTCCTCCTATTTATAAACATCTGCTGCCAATTCTCTCAAAACTTCCACGTTTACTACTTCAAAACAACCATCATTCTTCTTTATTATCTCTTTATCACAAAAAACATTTAATGTGCGCAACAAATGCCGATAGCTCGTTCCTAACAATTCCGCTGTTTCCGTTAAATTCCCACTAAATACAATTCTATTTTCATGCTGAACTGCTCGTTCCCCTGCTGCTAACATGTAACTCGCTAGTCTATTTTCAAGTGGATACAATAAATTAATTGTACTGTTTTTGGAAAGTCGGTTTAATTTATGTGCTAATGATCCGCAAATACATCTTAAAAATTTCGCATCATGAAATAGCTTATTTCTCACTTTTCCTAAAGGTAACCCCACACAATACGAATCTGCCATCACTTGTACGTTTGAAGTGATTCTTTGAGAATGAATTAACTCCACATCTCCAAGTAACTGCAAACTATCGTAAAAACATAATAATACCGATTTTCCGTTACTTAATGTGTTAAACGCTTTCGCTTTTCCTTCAACAAAGAAATATAAATAATCTATCTCTTCATTTTCTCTACAAATAAACTCATTCTTCTTAAAAAATATAAGCTCCATATATGGTTTCATATTATTAGTAAAAAATGAATCAATGTTATTTTGCTTTATATACTCTGCCAATTTAATTGAGTTACATATTTTCTTCATAGTCCCCCACCTTTACAACTCATCCCCATTGTAATCAAAATTTTCTTCTTCCACTATGACATATGTCATAACAATACACAATTTCAGCATGATACAGTCATTACAAATATGAAATATAAAGGGGATATTACATTGTATAACTTTCTTTCTGTCTTTATTGGTGTGCTCATCGCCGTTATGCTTCCATTGAATGGAATTTTATCCGAGTTAATTGGGAAGTATACAGCCAGTGTTGTCATTCACCTTGTCGGTTTAATTGCAGTTATTTTCGTTTTAATCTTAAACAAACATAAAATTCATTTCGATAAAGGTATTTCACTTTTTTTATATAGCGCTGGAGCGATTGGAGTATTCACTGTTCTTTTTAACAATATAAGTTTCTCCGTCCTTGGTGCCTCTATTACGATCGCATTAAGTTTACTCGGTCAATCCATTGCTTCCATCGTTATTGATCATTTCGGTTTATTAGGAATGAAAGTTGCAAAGTTTGAAAAGAAAAAACTAGTTGGATTATGTTTCATCTCTTCTGGAATTATAATCATGACAATTTATTAATGGGGGCAAGAAAATGTTATATATTACGATCGCTATTTTAGCTGGTGTTTCTATCGTTGTTGCTAGAATTATTAACGCGAATTTAGCAAAGGAAATTGGAAACTGGGAAGGCACGTTTTTCAATTATATTACTGGATTATTTTTCTCTATGTTATTTTTAATTTTCAGTTCAGATTCATTGTATATCCCTATTCATAAGTTGCAATCTATTCCTATCGCCGTATACTTAGGCGGATTAGTAGGAGTTATCGTTATTTCATTATCCAACTATATTACTCCTAAAATATCAGCCTTTTATTTAACATTACTCATCTTTATCGGACAATTATTTGCGGGGACTATTATTGATTTCTTCCTGACAAATGAACTCTCAATTGGTAAAGTTATCGGTGGCATTTTCGTATTAATTGGGCTCACTTACAATTTACTCATAGATCGCCCGATAAAAACTGTGAAGCATAACCAAGTTCAACTATAATACTTTACGCTTACCTATCATATATTAATAGAAAAGCTCTTCACACGAAGTAATAGAGAGGAGAAAATCCTATTAAAAAAATTATTTTATTGCTAGGTAGCATATTAATTATTTCTGGAATTGCATGGTTTATAAACTCGGGAAAATCTATTCAAGATCTCTATACTGCAAATAAACCGAAAAAGAAAGCTACTATTATTTCAAGCTCGCGAGATCCAAATGAGCCCCCTGTTTTTTTAGGAAAACAGGAAATAAAAGATATACATGTAGAATCAATTAAAACAAAACAGGATATCTTTCTCACAAAAACAGATGAATTAAAAACGTTTATTAACAGTATGAATACCGCAAAAAAAGGTAAATTAACATTAGATGAAGAAGGATCAGACTTAATAGATTGTGATATGTGGATTACTTTCGAGGATGGAACTTATAAAAAATATTTCATATGGGTAGTTGATCATCACAGCAGCGAAGTGATGATTGCTCAGCAAGATACTCCTGATGATGTAAACCTTACGTACTATCAGTTAAACGAAGATAGTTCAAAAAAAGTTTATAATTTATTTAAAAAAATTTTTTAAACGAAAAAGTCATGAGCACGTAAGCTCATGACTTTTTGCATTATATATATTCAGGGAACACTTTACATCCCTTTTCCTGTTCTATATCATGACCAAAGAAAATAATTGGCTTCTCTTTCATCACAACTTCTTTTAAACGTTTAATTGAAGATAAAGCTAATTCCGAATCAAATCCCGCGAACGGCACTTCATCTTCAAAATTTTCTTTCGTATAAGATGCATCAATCGTTAATAATACAGGACCGGATTTTTCTGTCTCAATTAATAGCGACTGATGGCCTGGAGAATGACCTGGCGTATACAATAATTGAACACCTGGTACCACTTCATAATCCCCTTCAATAATTTTATAGTTCAAATGCGGTAATATACATTCTTTCATATATTCTTCTCTATGAAGTGCTGCCTCATATTCCGTTCGTTGCACAATAATCGGTGTATTTGTAAAAGCACCGTTTCCTCCTGCATGATCAAAATGTAAGTGAGAACTAATAATATATAAAAGGTCGTCCGGCTCATACCCTACACGCTTTAATATATTCACGATTCTATCTTCTTCAGTCATTTTCGGTAAAATCTGTCCTTCAACAAATGTACCGTTAAAAAGCCCTTCATTATTAACTGCACTTTCTGGCATACCTGTATCTACTAAAATAGGCCCCTCTTCTGTCTCCAAAAGATAACACCATACAGGTAAGTTCAATAAATTCCCCGGCGCGAGTGTACTATTAACAGAAGAATGATCTAACATACAACGACCTGCTGGGATGAAATAAAGTTTCTTTACTGTCATTATGTATCCACCTTTACATTTAGTTTTGGATAAAGTAATACAGTAAAAAATTCTTCTTTTTAGAAATAAACTCCTTCTAGACTATCAGTACAGCTTACATAAAAATGAAACATTAACACCGATTAACGCTGAAAACTTAAAGAAAGCACATGCACTACTTGAAAGCGGGCACACCATTGGAAAAATCGTATTAGAGAAATTTTAATCATGATAGTGACAGATAGTATGTAAAATTATATTAACGATTTTTCGAATATATCTATCATAACGTACAATATATCAACGATTTTTCAAATATATCTATCACAAATCAAATTATATCAACGATTCGTCAAGGTATATCGATTTATCGACAAATAGCAACAATAAGAAAAGGCTGTTCCAGATGAACAGCCTTTTCTTTATTTACTTGAAATCTCTTTATTATTTTGAACGTCTAACGGAGCTCGCTTCCCTATTCCGAAAGCATAGAAACTAATTGTAACGATAGCTAAGAAAACAATACCTACAACTAGTGAAATGCGCGTATCGTCGTTAAACCACATACCGATTAATACCATAATTAAAAAGGCAATTGTTAAATAGTTTGTTACAGGAGCAAATGGCATTTTGAACGGATGATCTTTCATCTCTGCTCCCTTTTCTTTTCTAAAATTAATTTGACTAATTAAAATGACAAACCATGGTACCATACCAGGGAGTACACTCGCGCTATATACATATACGAATAAATTTTTCGGTGCGATGTAACTTAAAACAACACCAACCGCCAGACCGATAATTACGCCAACTGTACCGAATAAAGGTACACCATTTCCAGAAAGTTTCGTGAAATATTTCGGTGCTTGTCCATTTACACCTAACGTATAAAGCATACGTCCAGCACTATAAATACCACTATTACAACCAGACATTGCCGCTGTAATTACAACGAAGTTAATAAGTCCAGCTGCTGCCGTAATACCAACTTTCGCAAAAGTCGCTACGAACGGGCTACCAATTGTACTTAATTGATCCCACGGATATACAGTTACAATAACAAAAATAGCACCAATATAGAATATTAAAATACGCCAAATTGTACTTTGAATCGCTCTTGTAAGTGTCTTCTTCGGATTTTTCGCTTCGCCAGCAGTAATTCCGATTAATTCCACACCTTGATACGCTCCAACTACAAGTGATAATGCAAAGAAGAATCCTGAAAAACCACCTGTAAAGAAACCGCCATTTGACCAAAGATTAGATATGCCAATCGCTTCTCCACCGTTACCAATTCCAAAGAAAATAAGACCAAATCCCGCAATAATCATTAATAGAATCGTAACGATTTTAATCATCGCAAACCAAAATTCAAATTCACCAAATGACTTAACAGAAATTAAGTTAGCTGCGCCAAGAATGACCATTGCGATTATACCTGGTATCCAAGCTGGTAAGTCCGGGAACCAATATTGCATATACGCTCCAACCGCGATAATTTCTGACATCCCAACAATAACCCACTGGAACCAGTTACTCCAAGCTGTCATATAACCAGCTAGCGGATGAATATACTTATGACCGAACGTCGCAAATGAGCCTGTACTTGGCTCCATATACAACATTTCTCCCATGGCACGCATGATGAAGAAGATGAAAATACCTGCAATTGCATAAGCAAGCATTACTGACGGACCTGTCCATTTAATTGTGCTGGCTGACCCCATAAACAAACCAACACCAATCGTTCCGCCTAAAGCAATCATTTGAATATGACGTGCTTCTAAACCTCTTTTCAATTCTTTGTTTGCCACTTCACTTCCCCCTCTTAGATGATTCATAGCCGCATTTAAAACAAGATGCTTTCCCCTAATTCCTTTCGGCCCTGAAAATGATGAAGCAAACGTCATTTTACACTAGCTTTAAAGCTATCCTAAAATCGTTTTGCGCTCCTAATAAAATTCTCAAAACCTTTCATCTTCCAATATTCTATAAATCTTAAAATTACTTACCTTATATTAATTCATTAATCTGAAAAATTCAATTATTTTTTCAATAAATTATTATACATAAGTCTGATTAATTTTTAACTAAATTAACAATAAAATACATCTATTCAATATGATTCCGGCATGTATATTATTACAATATAAATAACAGAGGAGAGCATTTCTTCCTCGGTTTCATATGTCAAATACTTCAACCTTTATAGTTGATAACGTAATTTCCCACACATTCGATTTATATACCAATGAGAAATTTAATATATTAATAAACTACTAACTTCTTTACCCCAGCCAAAATATAAAAGAGTCTCATTAAAAAATGAGACTCTTTTACAATTTCATATTTAAATCGATTTCGAAGTTTGCTTACCAAAGATAAATATCCTAGTAAACACTGCCATTATAACTACAATAACTAGAAAATAAAGTGGCATCACCAGTAACGAGCCCGTATGCAATTGACTCATTCCCCAAATTGTCATCGTTACAATTACATAGTATCCTAAGCTAAACAACGCTCCAGCTGTACCAATGACATCTTGAAAATCTACTAACGCTAAACTTAAACAATTAGGTAACGCTACTCCAATTCCTAATAGCAATATAAACATCGCTATTAAAAATCCAATCATATATATTATGTTTTGGTTTGATCCCAATGCTGTAATAACAGTTAAAAGGATAGCTCCCACTGTCATTACAAGACAACCAATATATATAATTTTCTCTGGTCTATACGTGGCAAGCAATCGTTTTGAAACTTTCGCCCCAATAATAGAAGCAGACGCAACAACAATTCCTAGAAATCCATACATACTAGGCGATAATTGAAAGTATTCAATAAAGATAAACGGCGCTTCTGCATAATAGCTAAATAAAACACCATTTGCTCCTCCAATTAATAGCCCATATGTTACTACTTTCGGATTTGTAATTAGCCTCTTCAAGACTGAAAACACATTTATTTTATTCGTTACTGATCCCGTCTTTGTTTCGGGAAGAGAAACAAACGTATACAGAAAAATTCCGACACTCATAACTACTAAACTTAAAAATACTATTTTAAAACCAAACATTTGATCAAGAAAGCCCCCAATTAACGGTCCTATCGCTGGTGTAAAAGCAATGACTGCCGAGATTTGAGCAAACATAACATGCCGCTTATGCCCTTCTACACTTTCCCGAAGAATCGTTTGTGTAACCACGGATCCTGCACTTGCTCCAAACGCTTGAATAAAACGACTTACCAATAAAACTTCAATGGAATTTGCAATATAGCATAAGAAACTCCCAGCGCCATATATTACAATTCCAAATAACATTGCTGGGCGACGGCCAATTATATCTGATAGCCATCCAATAAAAAATACACCTAAAGCAAATCCAGCAAAATACACACTAAGCGTTAACTGCACCTCATTATTACTTACATGTAACGCCTTTGAAATGTCCGGTAAAGACGGTGTGTAAATCGTTTCACTAATTTGCGGAAATGCGACAAGAACAATCATTAACAAAAGTGATGGTACTGAGACTTTTTTCATTTTTCATACCCTCCTATAACTTTGAAAATCCCAGAAATAAAAAGACTTTCCTTAGCTACGGAACAGGAGGGGCCATTATAGAAATCCGGTCATAAAACAACAAAGAAAACACCTCAATTACGTATGTTAATACTTATAGGAGGGTAATATTAACATCGATTTTTAAATATACTTTTTCAATTATATTACATATTACTTTTATTTTTCTAGTATTAACGTTCAAATGTTCTTTTTATATTAGTGAACAACTAATACAAGCCATAGAAGATAACTACTTGATATAACCACCTTATTATGGAATAATTAGAAATAGTTTGAATCTATAAACCTAATTATAAAATGATATACTCATATATTCCTAATGTCATAAAGCTGAACAAGTAGGAGGACTTTCGTAATGATTGAAATTTTAAGGACAGTAGTAAACTTTCTAATTTCTCTATTCTCAGGAGAATTACCATTTGTATATTATGTATGGATTATTACCCTATTCCTAATTCAAATAACCCAATCTACTCTAAACTATAAACTCTTTAACAAGAAAGACAATTTCAGCACTTATATATCGGAAGGATTACTTGCTTTTATTATTTTATTGTTTGGAGGAATATTAGTATCTAAGTTACTTGCTTACATAATAGACGATCCTACTATTAGTATGACGAATTTAACACATTATTTTGTTTCTCTTATCATATTAACTATATTTGTCGTAATAACCTGTGTTAAAGACTTTATAGAGACATCTATAAAGAATAAAAATATATCTCTTTTGAGCTTTTTAGTAATTTCCTTCATAACAAGTATACTTTCATTCAAGTTTTTATCACCTTTAATTGAAGGTTCTTTTTCTCTTTCTAAATCTTTTATCACCACTTTAATCATTCTTGTAACTATATCAATCCCTCTATTAATTTCCTTAGAGGATAAGTATGCAGACGAAAAGGAAACGGAAAATTTATAGTTTCTCATTTACATAAAAGAAAGAGGAAGCTCCCCTCTTTCTTTTAAATCATCCCTTTTAATATCAATCCTAAAACTGACATTATTATCGCACTAATAATAATTCGCAAAATCCAAGTAGTGTTTGTACTTATTTTTTCTAATTGCTTATTGATTGTTGCTATATCTTTCTCATTAATAGTAGTACGCGTTTCTAAATTTCGAATGTCTCTCATCATTTCTTTTTGCTCCGCCTTGAGACTGTCAATTTTAGCGTAAACATCTTCCATATATTCACACCCTCTGTTCATCTTAATAGAAAAATCTATATATATTATGAGACAACCCTCTTACCTGTGAATACATTGCGTATATCCGCGTACCAAATTTTTTGTACAATCTAATTGAATTACTCACATGTTTCCATTCTTCTATTTATAAATTAGCGTTAAGATAGATTAAAATTTAAAAAGGGACCCCTTGCTTATTTAACAACAAACAAAGTGCAATCCTACATTCGGGAGCACATACGATAATTTCTATTGTTTTCATCACCATTTTCATATTTACAACGCAATATAAATCCACTTTTTGAACTGTTTAAAGTATACTAATATGAATATGAAATAGCTGTATTGATAAACTCTCTAGAACAATAAATATACTGGCTGAAACGGATCTATATCCAATATTTTTTCCAGTAACATGAATGGTTATTTCTGATAAATACGTTTGTATATCATTGTTTTCAAAAATTTCATCCTCAACCTTTACAATATCTGCTTCACAATCTACTTCTTTAAAAGTTTTCAATAATTTTGTTTCCAATAAACTACAATCAAAATTCTCATCTTTTATTACGGCAAATTTAACCTTCATATCGATTTCCCCATTTTTAACAAACTAAAATCATTAAATCAATATAAATATATATTATCCTATTAAATAATTCAAAATATACGCTTCTTATGTACATTATTAAAAATCAGTTCTAAAGAATTAAATTCAAAAAGAAATTACATAGTAGGCGTTCCACTAATCTTTGGTATAATTCGTCTCTTACTTATTTTGCTCATTGCACTTTTTTATTTTCCTCACTATTTCAACTGAACTTTCTGTAATAATACATATTTCAAATAAATTATTTCCTTTCACTCATACTTTTATCATTGAGTTTTTATTCACAAATTCGTAACACATACATATGAGTTATCATGCTAAAATTAGTTTATTCACAAGAAGAAGTTATTCTTAATAAATCAATAATTTTTAATACCCTGTTTAAAGCCTTGCCCCCCTGCAAGGCTTTTTCCTATTTAACTAGAGTAGTAGTTTTCGTTATGCTTCTCTCCCCCCCTTGTTCCTTACCCTACAAATAATACTGCATGTTTATTTTAATTTTTCAGCATCCGTACTCGCTCTGTTCGAGAGCTCTTTACCAAATATTCAATCTAATGATAAAATTGACCAAATTAATATTTTCGTCCATAACTGTATCAAAAAGTACACTAAAGAAAAATAGCACTCTCACGATTAAGTAAACGCGAGCTTTTTCTTCTATCTACTTACTATTTAAGGTTAATAGTTTAGTAACAAGATTTAAAAATTCGACTTAAATTCATTGATGAATGGAGAGGTTTATATGAAATTAAAAGACAAAGTAGCAATCATAACTGGTGGTGCAAGTGGAATTGGCGAATCTACTGTTCGTCTTTTTATCGAAGAAGGTGCAAAAGTAGTTATTGCTGACTTTTCTGAACGTGGAAAAGAACTATCAGATGAATTGAATGCACATGGATACAATACGTTATTTATTAAAACCGATGTAACAAAAGAGGCAGATATTAAACAGCTAATTCATGAGACAGTAAGTACATACGGTAATTTAGATATTATGTATGCCAATGCCGGCGTTGCTGATGATGCACCGGCAAACGAATTATCCTATGAAAAGTGGAAAAGAACTATTGATATTAATTTGTCTGGGGTATTCCTTTCTGATAAATATTCGATTGAACAATTTCTTAAACAAGGTACAGGTGGTGTCATCGTTAACGCTGGTTCGATTCATAGTTTTGTTTCATTACCTACCCCAACAGCATACTCCTCTGCAAAAGGTGGTGTGAAACTATTAACTCAAAATTTATGTACTGCCTACGCTAAATATGGAATACGTATTAATGCGGTGTGCCCTGGTTATATTGACACCCCTTTACTAGGTAGTGTTAATCCTCAACAGAAAGAATATTTAGCTTCACTTCATCCACAAGGCAGACTTGGAACACCAGAAGAAGTCGCTAAAGCTGTCTTATTTTTAGCAAGTGATGATGCTAGTTTTGTTAACGGTACAACACTTCTTGTTGATGGAGGCTATACTGCACGTTAATTTTTAAATTTTGAAGCACCCTAAAAAATATATAGTCTTCAACAAGAAAAAGCGCCATCACAAGTGACGGCGCTTTTTCTATGTAAGAGCAACTAGAAGATATCCTTCTAGCCTACTCCCATTTATAAGTCCAAAACTGTTCAAGTTGCAGCCATTTTAATGTTGCTGCATCTTTGTTTTTTATTTTTGCATGCGTGTCTTCAAGCATTGCTTCTGTTTGTGAACGGTGCGCACCTAGTGCCGTTAATT
Source organism: Bacillus sp. CCB-MMP212 (assembly GCF_022748145.1). Classification (NCBI taxonomy): domain Bacteria; kingdom Bacillati; phylum Bacillota; class Bacilli; order Caryophanales; family Bacillaceae; genus Bacillus; species Bacillus sp. CCB-MMP212. The sequence continues at coordinate 63,324 of NZ_JALDQE010000006.1, read as the reverse complement.
TATGATCAAATACTTCACTAATGTTATTTACAACATCCGGTTCTCCTAATACTGCCTCACGATTTTTCGTAATCGCAACAGCATGGATAACTGGGCGCTCTTCTTTTGGCATACGTGATACAGCGCGAACGACAGCGCGGCCAAATGCATTATGATCTGGATGTACACCGTGCTCTGGATAAAATGTAATAATTCGAGATGGATTTACTTCTTGAATGATTGCTTCAATTTTGTCAGCAACGAAATCAACATCTTCAAATTCTAACGTTTTATCATGGAAGCCAAGCATTCTTAAATCTTTAATGCCCATCGCTTCACAAGCATCTTTCAATTCTTTCTCACGGATATTTGGGATCGTTTCACGGTTAGCGAATACGTTCTTACCCATGTTACGTCCCATTTGTCCTAGAGTACCACATGCATATGTTACAGGTACTCCTTGATCTGTTAATAAGCGAATTGTTCCTCCCGCAGCATATGCTTCATCATCTGGATGCGGAAATACAACAAGTACATGTCTCTCCATAAGTTTCCCTCCTTCTTACTTAAATGGTGTTAAGCTTAACTCAAGTGCAACTGCTAGACGACCTAAATTATCATGTCCAGCTAGTAATAAACGCTCTTGACCATCTACTTCCCAGTGCGTAATACCTTCAGCATATACCCAACCATGATCCATTTTTAGACCAACTCGGTATGGATTTGTTCCAGTTATCTTCCCGCGTTCAAAACGGATAATTGCATTTCGAATGAAAGCACCAACTGTCATCATCTTTTCATTTATGTGTGATGCATACGCTCCGTTTGTCGTTTCTAAATGAATATATACATCTTTATTTACAAAACGTTCAATTTCATTTTGAATAAGAGAACTATCTTTTACTATTTCCATCGGAATTCACCTCTTTAAACCATTTTACGCAAAAATAATGTAAATTGCTATCTCTATATTAGAGGACAACGCTCACTTTTCCTAATAATTTGCACTGTGTTTTTTATATTTTTTATATGATATGTAAAAAATACATTTTTTCCTTCACTTTGTTAAATAGTTTTCTTTCTTTTTTGAATTTGCTACAATATATTTTATCCCGTATTATTGCAGCGAGATACATTTCGACAATTGAATACATAATTTAAAGAAGGTGACATGATTGGAACAGTCAGCACATGAAGTAGCAAATTGGCAATATTATTTTGCAATTGCCGTATTTTTAATCACGTACGGATTTATTATTTCTGAGAAATTGAATCGTGCTGTAATCGCACTATTCGGTGCTGCTATTATGATTATTTTTGGAGTTGTAGATTTACATACTGCTTTCACATCACATATTCAATGGGAAACGATTACCCTTTTAATTGGGATGATGATTCTCGTACATATTACGAGTCAATCAGGCGTCTTTGAATTTGTGGCCATTAAAGCGGCAAAAGCAGCTGGCGGAAAACCGATTCGCATTTTATTATTACTATCCCTATTAACTGCTGTCGGATCAGCATTTTTGGACAATGTAACGACTGTTTTATTAATCGTTCCTGTTACATTATCCATTACACGTATTTTAAAAGTAAATCCTGTGCCTTATTTGATTTCAGAAGTGCTGTTTTCAAATATAGGCGGAACAGCAACATTAATCGGTGATCCACCTAATATTATGATTGGATCAGCAAACAAGCATTTAGACTTTAACGCCTTTTTACTTAACTTAGCTCCAATCGTAATTATTATTTCTATTGTGACACTTGGCATTATTTACTTCATGTACCGTAACAAACTAAAAACAACACCTGAACAAATCGAAAAACTAATGGCATTAAACGAAAAAGATTACATTAAAGATCAAAGCCTCCTTTTAAAATCTATTTCGATTTTAGGACTAACTATTTTAGGCTTCGTACTTCATTCGATTATTCATGTAGACGCTGCTGTTATCGCGATGACAGGCGCTACACTTCTTATGTTAATCGGCGTGAAAGAACATGATATTGAAGATGTATTTGCCCACGTTGAATGGGTAACCATTTTCTTCTTCGCCGGACTATTTGTTCTCGTTGGCGGGTTAATTGATATCGGACTTATCTCTTCACTTGCAAAAGAAGTAATCGGCGTAACAAACGGTGACATCAGATTCGCAGCTATACTGATTTTATGGGTATCTGGCATCGCATCTGCGACAATCGACAACATCCCATTTGTCGCTACGATGATTCCTCTTATTCAAGACTTAGCTACAGGACTCGGACTATCTGTCGATTCTCCGCAAATCGAAGTACTATGGTGGGCGTTATCTCTTGGAGCTTGCTTAGGAGGAAATGGAACGCTAATCGGAGCATCTGCAAACGTAGTCGTTGCTGGTATTGCAAAACGTGAAGGACATGCTTTCTCTTATATGGACTTCTTAAAAATTGGTTTACCATTAACTATTGTTGCACTCTTGTTATCACATGCTTATATATATTTACGTTATTTAATGTAAAAGTTGTATTGCATGAAATTATATCGTCAAATCCAAAAGGTTTGCAGCATCGTGCTGCAAACCTTTTTTCATCACCAAAATATACCGATAATTGCTAACCCACCTAAAATCATACCACCAATTTGTCCGACAATTGTTGGTGATAATTGAACACCTTTTCTCACTTCAACAACTGGTCTTTCGTGCCTTAGTTGTTGCACTTCGCTTTGCAGTTGATGTACACTTCCGTGTAACTCTTTAATTAGTTCCTTTAATTCAGCGACCTCTTCATTTACTGGTTTTGCTTTTTCTAAATTCATTTTACATAACTCCTTATAAATTCAATCAGTTCACTGTAAATTTTCGCCAATTATCATTATATCTCCTGCATACTACATATATAATATTGAATGTATTCGCTAATCTTGCAACCCTATCCATTCATCCCGCAATATCCCCATAATGATACGATCAAAACACTTCCCATCTCTTTGAACCGCTTCTCTCATACACCCTTCCATCTGAAAACCTATCTTTTTATACAACGCAATGGCTGCTTTATTATAAGAAATCACATCCAGACCGACGCGGTGTAAATTCAATTCATAGAAAGCATATTTTAAGATAAGATGGATTGCTTCTCTTCCATATCCCTTTCCTCTATCATTTGCATCTCCTATACCAATGGCTAATAAACCCGTTCTGTTATTCCACTCTATGCCATGAATTGCAACAAAACCAATTAAGCGATCATCTTGAACTGTCCTTAACATGAAAGAAACACTATTCGATCTCCGTCCCTTTAATAGCCCATCACTTGCTATTTCTTGTATCGATTGCGGGAATGCTATATCTGTATCTACATTCCTTAAATACTCACTATCTTCTTGCCACATAGCCATTACTTCAGCATCTGCTTCTCTAATAGCTGATAATTTAATCGTTTTATTTTGAAAAAGATTCATTGTCATTTCAAACTCCCCCTTTTTTAATAACAGGGATAATTATTAGCCTATTTATCCCCTTATTCTATAAACTGCTTTATACACGGGATACTTACAATAAGCGCTGACATTGGCACATCTCCTCTACACGAAATTAACTTCATTGTATAATTTTTCGTTTATTCTAACAATAATAAAAAGCCCTCCAAATTTAGAGGGCCTTTCCTAATAGCGAAACTATATTATTTCGTAAACATTTTCTCCGCTTCATCCATTGCCATTTTGTTACCTAAAGCAGAATAGTCAAGCCATGGTTGGTCATTAATAATGTATACGTGCTTACCTTTAACAGCTTTTAAGTCTTTCCAAATTGGTGTTTCTTGAAGTTGTTTAAATGCAGCTTTCGCTTTATCATCTCTATTAACGACAACGAAAATAGCATCTGCATCAAAGTCAGGTAATACTTCTTGTGAAATGACTTCGAAAGGACGGTTTCCATCAATTTTCTCTACACCATTTGCAGGTTGTAATCCTAAGTCTTGGAATAAAATTGGTCCCATCGGTCTTTTTGTACTAAATACACGTAATTCTTTTGCAGTAACGCGAATTGCCATTACTTTTTCGTTATTACCTAGCTCTTTATCTATTAAACTTTTTACTCGTTTTGATTGCTCTTCGTAATCTTGAATATATTTATCTGCTTCTTTCTCACGGTTTACAAGTTTACCAACTTGTTTTAAATGATCTCTCCACGTACCTTCATCTAAATTGAAAGAATGTGTTTTTGCAATTTTTTCGTATTTCGCTACATCTTTACCAGCATATTTTTCATCAACATAAATGTCCGTTGGCTTTAATTGAAGTAACGCTTCCATATTCGGATCTGTTACAACACCAAGCTTCTTCGTATCTTTCAACTTCTCTTTAGCGTGCGGTAAGAAATCTTTTAAATCTCCACCAATAACAGAACCTACTGGTGTAATTCCTAATGCAAGTAAATTATTTGTTAAATGAATGGACATAGAGGCGATTTTTGGATCATTACTTTTTTCCGTTTTTTTCGTTGCCTCTTCATTAGCTTTCGTTTGACCACATGCTGCTAATACTAAAATACACATCATGCTAAATAAAATAATAAGTTTCTTTTTCATATGTTCTCCTCTTTGAAGTATTTATTTTGTTTTTGTAAGTAAATAAAGAAAATACGGTGCTCCTAATGCCGCCACTACTACACCAGCTGGAATAGAGTTTGGCTCAAATATAGAACGACCTATCGTATCTGCTAGCACTAAAATAATCATTCCGATAATGCCAGCTAAAGGAAGAAAGTCTTGATATGTAGTACCTACTAACTTCCTTGCGATATGCGGAGCAACTAAACCGATAAAACCAATTCCTCCTGCCATCGATACACTCGCGCAAGATAATCCAACCGCTGTAGCTAAAAGTAGTAACCGTTCTTTTTGAACAGAAACACCAAGCCCTGCTGCTACACTATCACCTAGTGACAATGCATTTAACGTTTTAGATTTTATCCATGTATACGGGGTTAGTATGAAAATCCAAGGTAATAATGCAAGGACATGAATCCAATCCCTTCCCCACACGTTACCAACTAACCATCTAGAAGCGAATGTATACGTCTCATCATTTAACTTGAGAGAGAAAAATAACGAAATCGCACTAAATCCAGCTGAAACAGCAATACCAACGAGAATAAGTCTAATAGGAAGTAAACCTTTTGACCGATCACTCGCCAGTATAATAATTAAAAATGCAGCTAGTACTCCCCCGCCAAATGTAAATAACGGTATTAAAATCGATGCATTCTCATTAATAGAATGAAAGAAAGTAACGAATATAATTAGCCCGAAAGATGCACCTGCATGTAATCCTAAAATACCAGGGTCTGCAAGTGCATTACGTGATAACCCTTGCAAAATCGCACCGGAAATCCCAAGGCCAATACCGGCTAACATTGTGATTATTATTCTTGGCATACGATAATCATATAGCACGGTCTCGCTCTCAAAATCACCATAACCGAAAAGCGTTTGAATTACTTTGAGCGGTGCAATGCTCAGTGTCCCTGTATTTAAACTAATTAAAATGACAGCGATACTAATACAACCAAAAATTGTAGTTACAGTAATGGCTCTCTTTTTATCTGTGTTCAAAAGATCCTTCACTTACAACTCCCTCCCAACTTTACGTGCTATATAGAGGAAGAACGGAACTCCAACAAGAGCTACCATAATCCCTATCGCAAGTTCCTTAGGAGGATTTACTGTTCTTGCCCCTAAATCAGCTACAACTAATAACATAGCTCCTAATAATGCTGACATAGGAATAATGAGTCTATAATTCACACCAACTAATTTTCTAGCAATATGCGGGATAACTAGTCCTACAAACCCAATAGAGCCAACAGCTGAAACAGATACACCTGCAAGAATGACTACTATAATCATCCCTAGTATTCTCGTTCGGTTCGTTTTTACTCCTAAATTTGTAGCAACATCATCCCCCATTGATATGAGTGAAATAGATCGCCCTAACACTATTGCAAAAATAATCGTTATAAGAATAATAGGGACTAAAAATTTCAAGTGTTCCCACTTAACCCCTGCAACACCACCAGCATACCAAAACGCTAAATCCTGGCTTAAATCATAATAAATCGCAACACCTGAACTTAATGAATGTAAAAGCGCTGCCATAACCGCTCCAGCAATCGTTAACCTCATTGGTGTTAACCCGCCTGATGTTGCTGATCCAATAACAAAAATAAGTACTGTACTTAAGACTGCTCCAATAAAGGAAACAATCATTAAATAGGAATACGGCATATGCGGAAAAAAAGCAAAACTAAGTGCTACTACAAACATCGCTCCTGCATTTATGCCAAGTACACCTGCATCAGCTAAAGGATTTCGTGTTACACCTTGCATAACAGCACCAGCAACCGCAAAAGCTGCCCCTACAACTGCTGCTCCAATTACTCTCGGGAGCCTTAATTCATAAATAATTTGGTGCTGTGTTAATTTCGGATCGTAATCCAAAACCGCTACCCACACCGTTTGTAAATGAATATCTTTTGCACCAAATGAAATGGCTAAAAATATAGATCCAATTAAACATAAAATTGTTAAGCTCATGAAACATATGAACTTAATATGTATCCAGCGGTTATTACCAGCATGTACAGTAGACTTATGTAACATGTTTCATTTCATCCTTTATATTCAGTTGTTTTTTATAATTATTTTTTATTTGTAATTATTATTGATAATAATTATCATTTTCATTTAGATATTATATCCCCACTTTTTTTAAATAGCAAACTATTTTTTTACTTTTCTACAATATTAAAATACTCATTACAATTCCCTTCTAAAACTTACAAATACATGCAAAATAGACTACTGGATTATTTTTTAAATCGTAGTATAATTATTGATTATTTTGATTTTTCCAATAAAAAAACATCGAAGGTGACACAATGTTCTATATAAAACAACTACTACATTTCACTTACGAACAAGCATTATCTTGCTTATTCCCAGTCATTATTTTCTTAACACTAGCCCTTTCAAAAATTGTTTCAATCCCAGAGTTATACCGCTATGATTTCATACTCATCGTATGCCTTCTTATGCAGTGGATTATGTACAAGACGGGTCTTGAAACAAAAGACGAACTAAAAGTAATTACCATCTTCCACCTCATCGGCCTTTTACTAGAAATATATAAAGTACATTTCGGTTCATGGAGTTATCCCGAAGAGGCATATTCGAAGGTTTTTGGAGTTCCGCTTTACAGCGGTTTTATGTATGCGAGTGTCGCGAGTTACATATGTCAAGCGTGGAGAAGGTTGCATTTAAAAATGCATCATTGGCCGAAAGCTATTTTTGCCGTGCCGTTAGGAGCTATGATTTACTTCAATTTTTTCACACACCACTTTACATACGATTTTAGATGGATATTAACTTTACTACTATTCATTGTTTTCTCTCGCACATTTGTACAATTTTCATTACAAGGCGTTACATATAAAATGCCACTCGTTCTCTCCTTTTTCCTTATCGGATTTTTCATTTGGATTGCAGAGAACATCGCAACATTTTTCGGAGCATGGCAATATCCAAATCAACGGGAAGCATGGAGTCTCGTTCACTTAAGCAAAATTAGTTCATGGTTTTTACTCGTTGTTATTAGCATTATGATTGTCACGCAGCTCAAACATTTGAAGGAATCAAAAAGATAATGCTGATTATGTAAAAACAGTTAGCCCATCACTCATTAGAGAGTGATGAGCTAACTGTTTTTAGTAATATTTTTTAAACCGTCCTTATCAAGGGAGTTATAATTTACAAGATTATAAGCAATTACACATTATGAACTGCTACTAGCAGAAGATGTTGCTACAGATGAAGCGGCAATCGTTGCCATCATGGCTGCCTGTTGTGCTTGTATGAGGACTTCTATCATTGTTTGTAAACCTGTGTTAGTAGCTTTACTTTCCTCACCTTTCTGACTTACGAACAGTTGAATAGCAATAAGAATAGTTGTATCTGTATGCCAACGGAACAATTTATCCCCCTGCAATTTTTCAATAAATGCTCGAATAGAATGAATCTCTTTTTCTCCGTCCTCGAGTAACGCTAGTAGCCCGATAGCTGGGTAATGCATCTGTTTTACTTTTACCTTTTCTTGCTTTAACAAATTCCATATATTTGTACATTTTGCAACTAATAGTTCTTCCCTGACATCCTTCTTTAGTGAAAGAATATGACTCAAAAATTGAAGATCATTCCCTTTACGCAAACCAGCTGTCGCTAGTTTCTGGTAAAGACGTTCCACTCGGTCCATAAGTGTTTCTACATGCTCTGATTGTCCTGCTAATAAAACTGCGAGCGGATAATCATTTGTACTTGTAAGAAAGAGGTGATCCTTTTTCATGCGTTTATATACTTGCATCGAACGCTGAATGTGCGCGCCATGCTGTTCATTTTCTTCTGTTAAAAGCACAGCTGCTGCGAGATAAGTAAATATACTCCGGCTAAAGCCACCAGTGACCAATTGTTCATATAAATCTAAAAACTTCCGAAAAGCTTCCTTGTAATCTGTAAAGTGAATATCTAATGTTGCGGCCACTACAAAACGATGATAAGACTTTAAGTATGAAAACATCCCTACCTGATTCTTAATATAACTACTAATTTCTAAAAAACGTCCGAGATCAAACAATTTATCACTACCTGCATACATAGCAGCAATCATCATTCCTGTTCGAGAATCACTCGTTTTCCATTTTAGTTCTCCCTTTAACTGTACATATGTATGTTTATATTGCTCCAACTTTTGCTCTAATGTAATCATAGTATTCACCCCTATTTCTAGTTCTTCTCTATTATTATACGTATATTCCATATTTAGGAATACTATAATTAATAATCACACCATAAAAATTATAAAATTCTCTTATCCTTCTTCATCAGCACCACGATGATAATCCCTAATCCTTCAAGAAGTTATACAAAAAAGGTAGATAATAATTTATCTACCTTTTTTGTATATATTATTTAACATTACAACTGTATTGCTTGTTTTATATGCAATTAAGACTAAAGAGCTTTAATAATACGTTCCATCGCTTTCATTTGCCCAATATGATCAGCTTCATGATAAAGCATCATACCGTAAAGCTCCCCTACTGTTTCCAATCCTAGGAATGGCTCTGGTAGTTTATTTTCAAATGCTTCTGCTGGAATTTCGTTAATACGTTTTGCTTGTTCTTTTAATTGAGCCGTTAACACTTCTAACGATGGTCCTTCTGTTTTCCATTTAGATGGTCGTGATCCATACCCAAACATACCTGGATATTCAGTTGGTAATTGTTTGAATTCTTTTCCAAACATGAAAACTTCTGCTGCTGTTAACACGTGACCGATATGCCAACGAATTGTATTGTTAAAACCCTCTGGCTGCGTATCCGCAGTTTTATCATCTAACGTTTCCATAAATTTAAGTAACGCCCCGCGCGTTATTTCAAATTGTTTTAAACCCACTAGTCTGTTCATTTTATCGTTCCCCTTCTTGATGTACAATTTATTATGAACTAATAATGTTCAACTTATTAAAGTTTCACCTTGTTTAATCTATCAGAAACAAATAAGAAATACATCTAATATGCTTATTAAAAATAATAAACAGGTTCACTCCTCGTAAATATAGAATTACTTACTATGTAAATAAAAGAGGAGTGTACTTGCATGTTACATATTTTAAAACAGCAATATAATCTTATTAGCTCTACAAGAGAAACTCTATTCACATTTTTAGAAGAAATCCCATTAGAAAAATTACATAGCACTGTTCCGAATTTCGGGAGCGGTAGCATTATAAAGACACATATTCATGTAGCCGATTGCTATCGATACTGGCTTGGGTCATTCGCATTCAAGCAAAAAAGAGCAGATTTTTCATTTGCTAGCGATTACGAAATTGAGCATGCAGATGTCGCGAAAGTCCGTGCTAGATTTAAATTAGTAGATGAGACTGTACAAAGTTTTTTAAATGAATACAATGATCGTTGGCTTGAAAACATAGCAAATGAAGTGAAATGGCAAAGAGAACCTTGGAGCACAACTCCGCTATGGCTTTTAACTCATACAGAGACTCATGAGTTTCATCATAAAGGACAAATTGTATCAATGGCTCGTCACCTTGGATACAATCCTCCTGATACAGACCTTAGTTAATTCAATGGTCCATGATTACAGAAAAAATTAGAATGAATACAAAACGAGCATGTTTTGAAATCCAATCAAAACATGCTCTTAAAATATTCTATCTTACAATCTCCATATCCTCATCAATACCAAATAGTCTCCGCATAATTATAAGCATCACTATTTGGTATTGCATGTTTCCCCTGTGCTTGCGCCTTTCTTGGATCTAAGTCATATACCATTGGCGTATAGCATGATGTTTGCCCTTTATTTACAACACCATTTCCTCCAGCGCTTCCACAAGTGTATGCCTTTCCATCTGTTTTTCTAACAATCCTTGCATCAGCTTCGTTATTATAAACTGCCAGGCGAGTTACAGTAACTTTTGCCCACGCTGTCTTACACGTCGTGCTAAATTTTAATTCCACATAAGAATTTGAATCAATCCACTTCTTTTCTTTCGTTACTGCGGATTGATCACAGCTGTTATAATAAGGACTTTTCCCATCATATGAATGGTCTTCTGCGTATGCTTTATCGCTATTAGTCGTGCTAAACATACTAGTTACAACGAGTAAAGATAGCAATAAACATGCACTCGTCTTTTTTAAAAGTTTCATATCATTTCACTCCTTTATTAATAACGTGCTGTTTTCCCGTAACCATTATTAATCGTCACCGCTTCGGCATCAGCTGTATAACCAAAATCAGCAGTTAAATCAAACACCATTCCTGTATACGTACTCGTTTGTCCTGTTTTAATTGCCCCATTGCCACTATTAGAGTCTACTGATTTTTGGAATACACCATTTTTATATTTATTAATAACAGCGTAAGCATATACCCCTCCAGAAACAGAAGGAGCTGGTTGATCTAAAACAAGCTTAGACCACGCTGCATGACATTTATTACTGTAACGTAAATACACTGTCCCTACTTTTTTACTACCTTCATAAACTGCTGTAGACTTTGCATTAAATCCATCTGCATCACACGTTGTACTTCCCCCGTATACTTTCGTTGTTGCTGGATTTTTCCCGTCATAATAACTACTTAAATCAGTAGCTGCAAATGTACTTCCTTGAAAACTAAATAATACACCTATACTTGCCGCACTTAACACGCATACTTTCATTAACTTTTTAAACATTTTAAATTCCTCCTCACAATAAGTACGTATACTAAAGACAAGCTATACTGCTATGTAAGTCCTCCTTTCACGCTTCCTAGAGGCATCTTACAGAAACGAATAAACGTTGTAAATTCCCTTATGATTATTGGAATATACGAAGAATTTTACTTATCCTTGTAAGAAAAAAAGTTGAGAAATACACATTTTATAGCATTCTATATTTAAAACATAAAAGAACCAATACTTGTTATATTCAAGCATCGGTTCTTTATACAAAATTGCCATTTTTTCTTTTATATAAAATAAATATTTCTCCACTTAATCCGTTACAAAAAACTCCCTCGTTACATCAATAAATTGTCGCAGTGGCACTGTCATCCATTTGTCTTTATGCCAAGCGATTTGCGTATAAATCGGAGAGATTGTATTTTCTAAATGTAACTCTTTTATCGTCCCCTCTCGTATATCTTTTTCTACTACTATTGCTGGTAAAACGGCTATGCCTAAATCTGCAATAACACATTGTTTAATTGCTTCAACACTAACAAACTCAATTTTATTTGCTGGATATACATCTTCCCAGCGAAATAGCTCTTCAAATAAAGTCCGATACGAGCAGCCTAATTCTGTTAGTAAAAGTGTTTCACTCTCTAAATCTTTTATAGAAACTGAAGGTTGTTCAAGTAAACGATGCGTAGGAGCAGCTACTACTTTTAATTCTTCTTTCATAAGTGGTTCCACATGTAAAACATCTTCTGTTTTACATTCGTCCAAAATAAATGCAAGATCTACTTTCCCCTCCATCAATTGTTCCTTCGCATCTTTATTGGAATGTGCTGGTTTAAATATAAGTTTTATTTTTGGGAATTTTATTTTAAACCGCTTTAATATAGAAGGCAGTCTGTATGTACATTGACTTTCTTGTGCACCAATTATTAACGTACCTGCTATTTCTTCATCATCTTTCACAGCCATTTTCGCTTCGTTACTGAGTGCAATCATCTTGTCGGCATATAGTTGAAACTTCCTACCTGCTTCAGTTAAGAAAAGACGTTTTCCTAATCTTTCAAATAACGGTGTACCGAGCTCAGCTTCTAACGTTTTAATTTGCGCTGTCACGCTCGATTGAGCAAAGTTTAATTTCTTCGCAGTTTGTGTAAAGTTCAAAGTATGTGCCGCTACTTTAAATGTAATTAACTGTTTTATTTCCATTTATCATCCCTCTTTTCAATCGATATTTCCGATTGATTCCATCGAAATAATCCTCTTTGTCTATTGATATTTGTATTGTATGATAAAGAACATCTATAAACAATATAAATGGAGGTATTCCATATGAAAGCACTTTGTTTCGAAACATTCGGAGACGCTAATGTTCTACACTATAAAGAAATACACGATCCAATCATAAGTCCAAATGAAATTCTTGTCCGCACGAAAGCAATCGGATTAAACTTCGCTGATATTTATAGACGCCGCGGCGATTATCATCTTGCTGGCAATCCGCCTTATGTATTAGGTTATGAAGGAGCTGGAATTGTTGAAAAAGTAGGAGCTGACGTTACTACTATCAACCTAGGAGACCGTATTGCATTTGCGGACGTCCCATTTGCAAATGCAGAACTAGTTGCCGTTCCATCTGAAAAAGTAATCCCACTACCAGATTCTATTTCTTTTGAAACAGCCGCTTCTGTCTTATTACAAGGATTAACTGCACATTATTTAACGCACGATAGCTATCAACTAAAACAAGGTGATATAGCTTTAGTACACGCTGCAGCTGGTGGCGTCGGTCAACTTCTTATTCAAATGATTAAACTACAGGGCGGAACAGTAATTGGTCTTACATCATCAAAAGAAAAAGCAAAGATAGCTACATTAGCTGGTGCCGATCACGTATTTTTATATAACGAAGAATGGCATACGAAAGTACTTGAAATGACTAATGGAACTGGAGTAAATCTTGTATATGAATCAGTAGGTTCTACATTAGAGGAAAGTTTTAACGCTACTAAAATTGGCGGTACTGTCGTATTTTACGGAATGGCTGGTGGTAATCCTGCTCCAGTTGATCCACGTATGCTTATGGATACTTCAAAAACTTTAACTGGCGGAGACCTTTGGAACGTTCTTACCACTTATGAAGAACGTAAAAAACGATCTACTCAATTATTCGATTGGATCGCAACTGGAAAATTAAACATTTCAAATCCTACTACATTCTCTTTACAAGACGGTGCTCTTGCTCATGAATTATTAGAGAGCCGTAAAAGCACAGGGAAGATTTTATTAATCCCATAATTCACAAAATGAAAAGGAAGCTAGATTTCTCTACCTTCCTTTTCTTATTTCTATTTGAGATTTAATTATATTTCCACACTTTCTTTCCCTTTTGCAACATAACTCATATCTCCAACCGACTCGACTGTATATGTTCCATCTTGATATACAATCTTCGTCACACTAGCATTTTCCACCCCAAGTTTTGTTTTGCTACTGTCTAACATTTCTATTAAGGTAGTAATCAAAAGCCCATGAACGACAACTAAAACGTTACCGCCACCATTTCCAGCAGCTTCTTCACTAATTTTATCTATCTCAGCTTTTATACGAGTAGAAAATAATTCCCAATCTTCCGCCTGTTTTGTAGGATCTGCTACTCTAATAAGATTAATCACTTCTTGAATAGAAAACTTCATAAGTTCTTCTGGTGATGCAACGCCTGCAGCTTTTCCAACCACATCCCACATATTCTCAAGTTTTTCACCTTCAAAAATACCGAAATTTAATTCTCGCAAATCTTTTCTTTGCTCAAGTTTTAATTTTGATTGCTCACTATATTTTAATACTAAATTAGCAGTTTCAATCGCTCGGCCGCTATCACTACTATACGCATTCATAAAATGAATATCTTTTAATCCTGTTCCTAAATTTGTGGCAACTTCAACACCTTTTTCTACTAATGGAGAATCAGCCCAACCTTGCGCGCGATGATTCGTATTTAATATTGTTTTACCGTGTCTTGTAACATATAACGTAACTGCATTCTCATTGCTATCTGTTTCTCGCTTATTCATTTCATTCTCTCCCTTTACGTTTCTATATCAATTTTACCACCTCAATTATTCATTGAGCAAAATATACGTCAGTAGATCCGCTTAATAAAAAAAGCTATCTTTCTGTATATCCATACAAAAAGATAGCATCTTTTATGATTACATTTCTTAACCGTTACTCCTACTCAGCAAAAGCACTCGAATATTGTACAATTCCTTCTACACCTCGAAGAGAATTTTCTGTTAATTCCATTATCATAAATACCTCTTCAGGCACTTCAAACGGTGCTTTTATATTCCACTCACTTGCTTTCTTAAAACCAAATTTCGGGTAGTACTCTGGATGTCCCAATACTACAACTGATCCGTATCCACGTTCTTTCGCTTTTTCTAATGCAGCTACAATCAGGTTTCCACCAATTCCTTTTTTCTGATGACCCCTAGCAACTGAAACTGGTGCAAGTGCTAACGATTCTACAGAAGTTCCATCTTGTTCTATTGTAATTTTCGATAACATAATGTGACCAACTATATCTTCATCTACCGCAACAATTGATAACTCTGGAACAAACGCGTCACATTCTCTAATACGTTTTACAAGTTCATGTTCTGTTTTATCACTAAATTCTTCCTTTAAAAATGCTTCTTTTATGACTTCTTCTGTTTTTCTATAATCATTTTTTTGTTCTTGTCTAATCGTTACCATTTTAACTTATCCTCTATTCTTTCTTATTTCTTTTTGAATTTTACGCAGTGCTTTTTTCGATCCGCGCTCAATATCGTGTTGCATTTTTCTTTCTTTATAATCAACAAATAGTGTATTTAAATCGTATCCTTCTGGATATAACTCCTTCGCTGCTACTTCTAAAGTAATACGTTTTACATTTACTTCAACGAATTCACCGTTATAATATACAACAACGTTATAAAAATTATCTTTTTCCTTATAGATGATACCAAAATCATCATGATCCAATAAATTCACACGATCGCCGATTTTGTACTCATAATGAGATTCTCTTTTTTCTTGTACAAATTTCGGTTTTCTAATTTTACTTTCATTCACTTTTTCTAAAGCGTACTCTTTATTTCCCATATACTCTTTCGCTCTTTTCAGTACATGTTCTTTTACGCTCATTTTATTCGCAATCCAAAGTGCATTACTTTCTCCTGATTTTCCGATAACTAATTTATAAAGCGGCTCTAGCGTTTCACTATTAAACTGCATCGCTGCATTCATAAAGTCATCATGCATTTCTGAGAATCGTTTAATTTCTCCGTAATGCGTACTCGCAACGGTAATACATCCCGCAAAGTACAACTCTTCTAAAATAGAAATTGCAAGTGCTGCACCTTCATTTGGTTCTGTACCGCTCCCTATTTCATCAAATAAAAGTAACGTATTATTATTTGACATCCTCATAATCTCAGACAGATTTTTCATATGAGACGAAAATGTACTTAGTGCATTTTCAATACTTTGATTATCACCAATATCTACGAATACATTTTCGAAAATAGCGATTTCTGTACCTTTATCTCCTGCAATATGAAGACCTGACATTGTAGCTAATGTTAACAATCCAATCGTTTTTAACACAATTGTCTTTCCGCCCGCATTCGGCCCTGTAATAATTAAACTACGATACTCTTGACCAATTTTAAAATGTAACGGTACAACTTGCCCTGTTAAAAGCGGATGCTTACAATTCACTAAATGAATGTAGCCATGATCGTTTAACTTCGGTTCTATTCCATCAATCGATTTACTAAACTTCGCTTTCGCAAATACCATATCATACTGACTAATTAGCTCCATGTTAATCTTTATATTATAAATGTTTTCTAACACCATTCCTGATAAAGTCGCTAAAATCTGATACTCTTCAACCGCTTCTTCTGCTTTCAAACCTGCTAATTCTGCATTCAATTTCGTAACCGTATGCGGTTCTATAAATACAGTAGAACCTTTTGCCGAGGCTTCAATAATACTTCCAGCAACTTGATTTTTATAGGAAGATTTAATTGGAATCGTATAACGGTCATCCTTTTTACTAATAAAGAATTCCTGAATGAATTTCTTATTTGCACTACTATTTAAAAACTTCGTTAAACGTTCTTTTATTTTCCCATCTACAGAATCGATATTATTTCGAATTCGTTTTAACTCTTTACTTGCAGCTACATCAATACTATTTCCTTTAATTGAAAAGTTAATTTCCTCTTCAATACTTTTATATTCAGTCATTGAATTTGCATAAGAAGCTAATACTGGTGCAAAAAATTCTTTATCTAACATAAACTTTTTAATCTTTCTACACCCACGTAAAAAGTCTGAAACACTTACTAATTCTTCTGGATCTAAAATCATCCCTTTTTCTAATTTTTGAATTGTACTAGCAATATTAGAAATGCCGAAGAAAGGAACATGCCCTTCTGCATCTAATATAGCTCGTGCTTCTGTCGTTTCATTCAAGCGATTTCTCACTACTTTTATACTCGTACTCGGCTCTAATTTGTTTACTAATTCCTTACCTAATCCACTTACACAATAAGATTTCACTATATCCTTTAATTCGTTATATTGTAACTTTTCAAAAGTCATCGTATTCATTTTGTTTCTCCTCACTATGATTGATTTTTATCATAAATGAAGATACCTACTCATTAGATTCCAATGAGCTCTACATTATTTAATTACCATTTTTATACATTAAAAATATATACAAAAAAGCTGCGGGGATACCGCAGCTTTTACATTTACAAGGCATGTGTAATAACGTATGAGGAAATAAGCCATAAAAATAGATGGCAGTCCCTTATTACACGCTTTATAAAGTATTGTAGGTATCTTCATAGGTTTTGAAATAAATGCATGACAAAATTAGGGGTATGATGTACATAAAAATCCCCTGGTCTTATCCGATTTATTTCATTAAATTTTTCCTATTTAATACCTACCGCACTCACAAAAAGCACCTCTCATTAATTTATATTATAGTCATTGAAATCTAATTTATTGAAATCATCATACTATATGTTACGTGAGAAGTAAAGGTGTCATACTTTAGTAGTACGTAACTATAGATTTCAATATTGCTTAAATTAGGTCTATATTCACTGAAGAGAAATTATAAGAAGCGCCTCCGCTATTGCGAATGTCATTTACTTCCCCTAATACATTTAATAATTATGACAAGCAATGATAGGAGGTTTACTATATGAGTGAAGAATATAATATTTTACATGGACCTGCTCTGGAACCAAATTTAATCGGTCCCACACTACCATCAATTCCACCATTTACATTCCCCACCGGACCTACTGGAATCACAGGACCTACCGGCGCGACAGGTTTTACCGGAATTGGAATAACTGGTCCTACCGGGGTTACAGGTCCTACCGGAATCGGAATAACTGGTCCTACCGGGGTTACAGGTCCTACCGGAATCGGAATAACTGGTCCTACTGGGGTTACAGGTCCTACCGGAATCGGAATAACTGGTCCTACTGGGGTTACAGGTTCTACCGGAATCGGAATAACTGGTCCTACTGGCGCAACCGGTTTAGGGATTCTTCCCATATTTGGAGCAATAACTTCTGAAGTAGGAATCGGTTTTTCAGCAGTAGTTAATACAAATATTAATTTTACCATTCCAGGACCTGCTAGTGGAACTACCCTAAATCCATTAAATAATTCTATTACAATTGATACCACTGGCGTGTACTCTGTATCCTTTTCAATTGTATTTGTAATACAAACTATATCGTCTAGTATATTAAATCTTACAATAAACGATTCCATTCAATTCGCAATTGAAACGCGAGTTGGTGGTGCTTCTGGGGTGAGAGCTACATCCGCCAGAACTGATTTACTACCTTTAAATCAAGGGGACGTTCTTCGAGTACGAATAAGAGAAGCCACGGGTGACATTATATATTCCAATGCCTCTCTTGTTGTTATAAAGGTCGACTAACTCTTTTATTACAATAAAGATTCAGGAAAAATAAAGTGAAACTTTAATAAGCCCTCACCAATCGGACTGACCACAAATAGCGGGATAAATATGCACAATATAAAAAGAAGAGGTAGACTTATGTTTCAGTCTACCTCTTCTTTTTCATCACCAAATTACTGCTGAACATATATGGAAACTGATCCTCCACTTACTTGGAATTGTCCCCAACCATCCTTATTAATTGTTACAGTATTTGTTTGATTACCCGTAATATCGTACCATACTTCCCCTGCGTTATTCTTCCCAACATCCATCCACTTTGACCCTCCTGGTCCATCAGAGATTAATGTTGCTAAACCAGAATTAGCATGTACACTATCACCTTCTCTTGTCCAGCCAATTACATCTGGATGATCAAAATAATCCCGCTGCGTACCATATGCAAAGTTTTTTCGTGCCGTCAAAATCGGATCAATTTTGTCCTTTAACGCTGGAATTTCATAGTTACTATTTCCTTTTGTACCATAGTAATCACCATAGAAAACAGAAGGATATCCCTCTGCACGCGTTAAAATAAATGCATATGCCAACGGTTTGAACCAAGGGCTCACTACAGATTCCAATGACTGACCAGGCTGTGAATCATGATTTTCAACTAGAGTAACCGCAAGTGTAGGATGATTCGCAACTACCGTTCCTTTTAAAATATTTCTCATATCATAATTCCCATTTCCTGTTGAAGCATAGTGAAAATTATAATGAAGTGGTGCATCGAACACAGATTGATTATAATTGACCTTCGCTAAATAATTATTTAAAGTCTGGATATCATTTTGCCAATATTCAGCTACTGTAAACATTTCTTTCCCCGTTTGCTGTCTAACATGATTTACCCAATCGCGCAAATATTCATGATCAATATGTTTAACAGCATCTAAACGAAAGCCATCTAAATTTAATTCCTTCGCATACCACGTTCCCCATTTTTTCATTTCATTCGCAACATCTGGATGATCAAAATCAAGATCCGCGTACATCAAATAATCATAATTCCCATTCTCGCTAGACACTTCCCAGTCCCACGCTTTACCTATGCCCCTAAATTTATAAATTCGGTTTAATTTCTTTCCTTCATCCCAATCTGTTCCGTCAAAATGATACCATTTCCATTTGAAATTAGAATAAGAATCTCCACGCCCTGGAAAGTTAAACCCTGTCCACGCACTAATTTCATAATCACCTGATACTTCAACATTTCGATTGCTCGGGTCTACTTCAACTGCTGTGACAGTTTCCGTATAATCAGCCCCACCTTTATGATTCATAACTACATCACCGTATACATCGATGTTTTTCTTATGTAAAGCGTCAATTGCAGACTTCAATTGTGCTTTCGTCCCATATTTCGTCCGCACTGTTCCCTTTTGATTGAATTCCCCCAAATCATATAAATCATATGCTCCATATCCTACGTCATTTTGCGTAGTTCCTTTATATGCAGGTGGTATCCAAACAGATGTAATTCCCTTTTGCGCTAAATTTTCAGCATCAGTACGCAAACGATTCCAATGATTCCCATCATTCGGAGCATACCACTCAAAATACTGCATTAACGTTCCATTGTTAACTGTATCTGCATATGCTTTACTCCCCTCATATATACTAGGTAAAAACAAAACAACTGACAATCCGACTATTGTTATTCTTTTAAACATCTGTACACCATCCCCTTCTAAGAAAGCGTTTGCATAGTTTATCAGAATTATTATAATATTCGTCCCACCGTTAGTAAAGTAGCAATCTCTCACTCTCCCACATTATTTTTAATCTCACTTCAAATATTCAACGTAGTTTTAATTTCACATCCTATTCAAGATTGTTTACAATTTACCTATAAAAACATAACGGAGGGATTTCTATGACAGACTTTCAAAAACAATTTTTCGCACGATTACATATAGAAGAAAAAGACACAGTTTCATTTGAAGATTTATCTAACATTATGTACGCAATGGCACAAACTGTTCCTTTTGAAAACTTAAATATTCTCGAAAAGAATTTTAAAGAAATATCAAAAGAAAATTTGAAAGAGAAAATTTTAGTAAATAACCGTGGCGGTCTTTGTTATGAACTCAATCCTACTATGTATTACTTCCTGAAAGATTTTGGATTCGATGTTCATCTCGTTTCAGGAACAGTTTATAACGCTGCAAACTCCATATGGGCTGTTGATTCTGGCCATATCGCAACCGTTTTAACACATCATAATGAACTTTATTTAATTGAAGTAGGATTCGGATCATACTTACCTCTTACCCCTGTCCCTTTCTCAGGTGAAGTCATTCACTCTGTTACAGGAGATTATCGTATTCGTAAAGAAATGACCGAAAAGGGAAACTACATTTTAGAGATGCGGAAAAACAATGAGTTCTCGGATCAATCTTCTGCTGATGATTGGACGTTAGGCTATGCATTTTATATAGAAGAAGTGGATGAAGAAAAAGCAAATACAGCACAAAAAATTATCGTTGAACATGAAGGGTCACCCTTTAATAAACTACCTCTTATTGTAAAACTAACTGAAGATGGGCATGCCTCTTTAACGAAAGATAGCCTTACAGTAGCGAAAAATGGTAAAAAAACGAAAGAAACCGTTACAGACATGCAATTTACAAACCTTTTACATTCAAAATTTGGAATTACACTATAAGTATGTAAGCCTTGTTATTTTAGCAAGGCTTTTCAATTTTCAGCAGGGATTTTTTGCAATTTGTTGTATTTCATAGTTATATAGAAATATAACTACATGTTTAGAAAGGAAATGATTATGACAGAACTTAAAGATCGATTACAAGTAGCTGATATAGAAAAATGGGATTTAACAGACATTTACCATACAATTGAAGATTGGGAAAGTGATTTTCATAAAATTGAAGTATTAACGAAGGAATTACACGAGTTTAATGGCAATATTCACGATGGCAATAGTTTATTAGCTTATTTAACGAAGAGTGAAGAAATTTCTAGCATAATATCTTTAATGTTCGCTTATGCACGATTACAATCTGACCTTGATACACGCGATACTGACGCGCAGTCTCTTGTCGATAAAGTATCACAATTACACGTAAAAGTAAGTGCAGCTAAATCTTTCTTTTCCCCCTTCTTACTTAGCATAGACGAAAGCACATTACATTCTTACATAGAAGAAACAGAAGGCTTACAATATTATAAAGAAGACTTATTTGAATTATATCGTTATAAAAAACACGTATTGAATAAGGACCAAGAAGCAATTTTATCACAGATGGGTGAAGCTCTTTCTTCTCCACAGCACACATTTGGTATGTTAAACAATGCAGATATATTATTTGGTGAAGTGACGACTGACGATGGAGAAAAAGTGAACTTAACACGCGGAATGTATGCAAAGTTAATAGAAGATACGAATCGTGAAAAGCGTAAAGAAGCTTATAAAGCATATTACAAACCATATGTTCAGTTAAAGAATTCCATCGCATCTACTTTATCCGCTGCTATTAAAAATAATGTTACCGTTTCGAAGCTAAGAAACTATCCATCAGCGCTAGAGAAATCATTATTTGGCGATATGGTTCCGAAAGAAGTATATGAAAACCTTATTGATACAACGAAAAAAAACATTCAAACATTACATACATACAATGAAATTCGAAAAGAAAAATTAAACGTAGATGAACTAAGACAATACGACTTAGGCGTCGATTTAGTAGAAGGTGCAAAACAAGACATCCCATATAGTGAAGCATTTGACATTATGATTGCATCACTAGCTCCTTTAGGAGAAGAATATATTGAGACATTAAAAAGTTTTAAAGATAAACGATATATAGACGTAAGAGAAACACCAGGAAAACGTTCTGGTGCTTATAACTTTGGTGTATATGGTGTTCATCCTTTCATTCTTTTAAATCATCACGATGATTTAAATAGCCTGTTCACTCTTACTCATGAATGCGGGCACGGTATGCATACGCACTATTCACATGGATACCAACCAAGAATTTCTGCACATTATTCTATCTTTGTGGCAGAAGTCGCTTCTACAGTAAATGAAGTGTTATTAATTCACTATTTATTAAAAGAAGCAAAAGAAACGAACGTGCGTAACCATTTAGTTGACCATTTTATTGAAAAATTCAAAGGTACTTTCTTTACACAAATTATGTTTGCAGAATTTGAAAAAATCACACATGAAATGGCGGAACAAGGTAAACCATTAAATGCACAAGTCTTCAGTGAAATTTATGAAAAACTATTTAAAGAATATAACGGTGATTCACTTGTATTTGATGAAGAAGTAAAATACGGATGGGCTAGAATCCCTCATTTCTACCGCCCGTTTTACGTATACAAATATGCAACTGGATTCGCATCTGCCATTCAAATCGCTGATAAACTATTAAGCGGTGATCCGAATGCTCAGAAAAATTATATTGAATTCCTGAAAGGTGGAAGTTCTGATTATCCACTAAACCTATTGAAAAAAGCTGGTGTTGATTTAACTACGCCAGAACCGATTGAAAGTGCATTGAAACAATTCACTCAACTTGTTGAGGAGTTTTCAGCATTATAAAAAGCATGCAGAGTATATGCTCTGCATGCTTTTTCATTTGAATTACTCTATTCTATATGCTGCTGCGTCACACAGTGAATCATACCACCATACGCATACAATTCATTCACATAAATACCGACAATTCTTCTTCCTGGAAACTGACCTTCAATAATTTGCAGCCCTAACTTGTCATGTTCATCACCATATACAGGAACTAATACAACTTCATTACCAATATAAAAATTCAAATATGAACCCTTACAGTCTGCTTCTTTTACCACTTTTCTTGTTACTGGTACTGGAATGAGCTGAAATGGCTTTCCATCTATATTTTTCGCTTGTCGTAATTCTTGATAATGCTTTTCGTACGCCTCCAAAAGGTATGGCTCTCCTTCACCGAAAGGATCATATTCATAGAGTATCGTATTTTCATTTACAAACCGTGCCGCGCCATCAATATGATAATCCGTATCTTCATCATAATTATCTTCTCCGCGTATACCAGTTATCCATATAAAATTCGTTACTCCTAAATATTTCGTTAATTCCATTTCAATTTCTTTCTGACTTAGTGTGGGATTTCGATTTTCATTTATAATAGACGTTTTCGCCGCCATTAAGGTCCCGTTTCCGTTTATCTCAATTCCCCCGCCCTCTAGACAGACACTAGATTCAACTTTTGGAATGCGATACATTTCACTTATTTTATTCGGAATATTAGCGTCTTTTTCGTACGGATATTTATTTCCCCAACCATTAAATATCCAGTGCGTTAGGCAGCGATTCCCTTCCTTATCCGTTACAAAGATTGGTCCGTTATCTCTTATCCAAATATCATCAGTTTCTTGAATTAAGAAATCAATTTTATCCATATTTACATTAGCTTCCATTAACTTCGATTGGACATGTATTTTCTCTTCTTCATCACATACAACAATATGGACATTTTCTCCATAGTGAAGCTCCTTTGCCATCGATATCCAAATATCATCTAACTTAGCTCTATAACCTTCACCTCTATGTGCTTTATCATGTGGCCATTGGAGCCATGTACCTTCATGTTTCTCCCATTCCGCAGGCATATAAAACAAACTATTTTCTATATTTCTCATACGTGTTCACCCCTTATATGAATGTACGTACAGTCTATACTTTGACATCGTGTTAAGGTCAACAGGAATATCTTCATTTACTTGTAGCAACTTTATAAGGTGACTCTTTATTTCGCCTTTTTATTATGATAAATTGCTTTCGTACATAGAATAAGGATTGACATAATGTTAATGTCAATCCTTATTCTCATTCTATTTTCGTAACTAAAAAACAAATTTGTGTCACATACTCTTCTGCTAAACAATCACATTCAGGTCCCTTTATATAAACCTCATATGGCGAATTAACTATTACACACCCATTTTTTTCAACCCATTCTTCTAACGCTATATAAGCGTAACCTATATAGTCATAACTTCCATAATGCATAGTAGTAACGATATGATGTGGACTTAGTTGTTTCATTTCATACTTTGGTGCTACGTCTTCATCATTCCCCTGCATAACCGGAATTCTTAACTCAATATCACTGTTACTTGGAATATATTCTTCATCATAAAAGACTGCAGATGGAGAACCGACTATTTGAAAGTTATTTTTTTGTACCTCTTCATATAAGTCATAAAAATAATCATCCATATCATCTATATCTATTTTTACTCTTTGAGTAATTATCGTTACTTCGTTCCTCATTCCCATTAATATATCGTAACTTCTATGGCGAGCAATATTTAGACTACTATTCACCATTACCATTTCATTCATTTCTGAAATAACCTGTAAATTTTGCTTCACTTCATGAGACAACTCGATAATTTGTGATTGTATATGTTGAACAAACGAATCTTGATCCGATGACTGCAAAACAATTTTAATTT
Source organism: Bacillus sp. CCB-MMP212 (assembly GCF_022748145.1). Taxonomy (NCBI): domain Bacteria; kingdom Bacillati; phylum Bacillota; class Bacilli; order Caryophanales; family Bacillaceae; genus Bacillus; species Bacillus sp. CCB-MMP212. Next base: position 38,512 of record NZ_JALDQE010000006.1, on the reverse strand, counting down.
TTGGAAGAGGAAATTTATACTCCCTTAGCTTTTTTATTTTCAATGCTACTTCCAGCTGCTCTTGTTCATAATACCTATACCCATTAACCGGATTCACATATGCCGGTTTTAATATCTCCTCTTTGTCATAATGTCTTAACATCCGCGTACTCATTTTACAAATCCGAGAAAACTCAGCGATGGTATACATATCAATACTCCTTGAATATATTTTCTTTTCATTACTTATTTATTAAAACCAATCAAAAATCTTCTTCATTGAAAAATCTTCATTCTGATTTTTCAATCTTCTCATTTTCGAAGGTAACAAATGGCTTGGACAATACCACGTTAAACAATTCATTGCGCCTCCCATTGTTGATATTTCTCCTACATGAATTTGAATAACTTGCTTCTCCGTATACTGTTGAATATATCGTAAAACTTCCTCATCTTTGGCTAGTCCAAACTTAGGAACATAAAGAGCATCACATGATTCTAACATATTTATATACAACCCTTTTGCTGATGCTATCTCTTGATCATATTGTCCTTTCTCTGTATATGATGAAGGAACAACTATAAATTCAGCTTCTGGCATTTGTTCTTGAATAATCTCTTGAACACTATATCTAAATTCATGATCTCCTAAAAAATCACTAATAAACATTGTATGTTCATCAATAAATTTAACCATTCCGTCTGCGTGTGCTAGTACATCCCCTTCTTCAGCAGGAATAATAATAACTCGACTCACATCTAAATCCCATTCTAACTGCTCAATAATTTCCTCTTCTGTCCAATCATCGTTATCATCAAATATACGTTCTGTTAATATTACGGTATCTTTTTTATTCCAAATAAGATTACCACCATCTAATATTAATGGGGATTTCACATATTCAAAGTCATTCTTTTTCAACCATTTATTAAACTGTTGATCTAAATATCGCCCTTGATCATCTGGCAAATAATTTGGTCGATATTTAAATTTAACTAGATGATTTGTGACAACCGGTGCAACATCTCTTAGCCAAATATCATCATACTCAAAACAGCTCGTATGAAAGTCTTGTTCTTCAACAGATAAAGATATAAGTTGATCCGCAATTGATTTCTTTTCATTTAAACATTCATTAAAGTAAATCAAGTCTTCATAAAATGGTTGATAATATTCATTCGATTCGTCTGGTATTGCAGTAAAAATAATCCCATTATGTTTTTGTTCCATATTATTTACCTCGCTTTTTAATAGTAGTTACATAACTGATTTCACAAAGCCAACTATTCCTCAATTCATTTCTCTTTTCATTACAACTCATGAACCGCGTATATTTCATGAATGGATTATAGCATGGAGAAATATTATATATTTATATAAAAAATATAAAGCTGACGTTAAGCCTTAAATTGACTCTTGACAAGTTTTTTAAATAACCTATTTTAAAACAACAATAAATGATTAAATGATTTTTGTATCAAGATTCAAACCCATTACTTCTAATAGATCGTTTTGATTATATAAATTCACTAAATGCGCTTCTACTCCTATACAAATTCCTTCTAGCGGAAGATCATTTGGATCCTGACCAAAGGGATCTTCAATTTCAACCCCTATTGCTTCAATACCTATGAATGCAAAACTTATAAACGTAGTCGCAAGTACTGTAAACCATCCGAGACTATCAACAAGACCAATCGGTAAAGTCGCACAAAATATAATCAATAAAATTTTTATATGAGCAAAATATGCAAAAGGAATAGGTGTTGTTTTGATACGATCACATCCACCCACAGATGTAAGTAACGTATTCAAATCCATTTCCATACTAATTATCGCATTTGGATGAATTTGCCCCGTTTTCAAACCTTTTGATAGTATAGTTTTCAACATAAAAACTATACTAATCGGTAAATGATTGGACTCAACCAAAAGTGCTTTTTCCTTCTCAGAACAGACAGCGAGCAATGATTTCACTTCAGATAGATTTTTTTCCTCTCTCAAGTGTCCTTTCGCTAACTTTGGAAATGCAATTAATAAATGTAAAAATTTTATTTTTTCCTGCTCCATACTCTTCCCTTTAGAATCCCAATGACATAAAAAACTAATTGCTAAATTTCTAGTACAAGCACCAACCGTGCCAAAGAGCTTTCTACCTTCCCAGTACCGATCATAGGCAGTATTCGTACGAAACACTAATAGTAATCCTAAAGCTCCTCCGACGATTACCCAAGGAGTCTGATTTATATTTATTTCTGTATAGTAATAATTAATCACAGCTACTATCGTTGAAATACACGTATATAATACGATTTGCGGGAAAATATCTCTTATAATTGTCCCTTTTAATGTAAATATTTGATGTAAACTATTTTGATTATTGTAATGAACCATATTTACAAAAACCTCTTTCTCTATTAACCTTTTATTCTTTTAAATCATGAAAGTATACAATTAAATAATAGAATCATAAACCCTATCATTATGAGGCTGGTTAAGATTATTTCTTTCAATACTGTTACTCCTTTTTTCAAAAAGATAAAATATCTTATTTAATTCAACAACAAATGTTCACTATTCTAAATCTCGACGCATCATTTTAGAATTCGCAATGAACAACGCACTAATTAATACAAAGATTGCACAGGCATATAACAATAAATCTAACGGACTATCGTGATCTATAATAATAAGACGAACAATAGCTGTTATACCTATATATAAAATATCGTAATGGAAAATGAAAATTCATTTGAAAATACTTTATAATCATTACGATGAATTCAAAGTACAGAAAGAATACGACGATACTATCAATTAAATGATAACTAGATTCATTACCATCCAATTTCAGTTCTTGTATAAACTGAATGACTTCTTTCATAAGAAATACACTTAGAACAACCCCTAAGCAAATTAAGGCTACATTTAAAATGTACTGTAAAACGATAGGGAAATACGAAAACACTATTTTAAAATTCTTTAACACAAACATTTTTCTCCTTTACCATATAAAACGAAAAGCGAACATACACTACAATTCAATTATCATTATATTTAATTTTTATTTTTACAAATAATAAGGAACGACAAAATAGGCAAAGATAAGATTTCACCTATTTTGTCTATATAGCAGCACAACGAAATTACAATTAATTACTTCAATGCAATTGGTTGTTGTTGTGTCACACAATGTATCATACCGCCGTTTTTATACAACTCCCTCACATCAATACCGACTACTTTACGATCTGGGTATAACTTCTGAATCGTATCGTTTGCGATTTTATCATTCGGATCATTATAATTAGGCACTAATACAACTGTATTCCCAATATAATAATTGATATACGATCCCTTATAATCGAGAGTTTTTCCATTCTCTAAAGCAACCTTTTCTTTACTAAGCGGCAAGTATTCATACTTATATTTCTGTCCTGAAGCATTTTTGGCATCTAACAATGTATCCATATCTTTATTAGATAAACCCCATTCAGCTAGGTCATCTTCTTTCATCGTTACAATGGTAGATTTATTATGGAATTTAGCAAATCCATCAATATGAAAGTCCGTAATATCTAAATTAGGTACTCCGTCTAACCAAATAAAGTTTGATACCCCAAGGTCACTTATATATTTTTCAATTTCCTTTTCTGATAAATCAGGATTTCTATTTTTATTCGTTACCGCACTTCGAGTTAATAAAGCAGTCCCATTGCTGTCTAATTCAATTGCGCCGCCTTCAAGGACAAATTTCCCCCAATCAATTCTTTCAATTCCTGATTGTTTACTAACATTCTTACGTATTTGAGCATCATTTTTATAAGGTGTCTTCTTCCCCCAACCATTAAATGCTGGATCTAATATTTTGAGATTTTTGTTGCTGTCATAAACAAAAATCGGTCCACTATCCCTTGCCCATACATCATCAGTAGGCGCGATAAAGAAATCAATCTTCTCCATATTTAACCCTTCATCTGTTAAAAGCTTATTGATTCTCTCCTTTTCTTCCTGGTCATATGCAACAATGTGAACTTTCTCACCCTCAGTTAAAGCACTTGCCATCTTAACCCAAATAGGTTCAACTTCCTGCTTATACTCTTCACCATATGTGTATTCATGTGGCCATTGCAGCCATGTACCTTCATGTTTATCTTTTTCATCTGGCATCGTATATTTCCCAGCATTTTTCTGTACCTCTACTTTTTCTCCTTCTTTCCCTTTAACATTTTCATTGTTACCCTCAAAAGAGCATCCACTAATAATCGTTGTAGATAATGTAGCTATTAAACAAAACTTTATTGCTTTTTTCATTTTTCCAACCTCCTGTTCTTGTCTCCAATACTGTAAAGCTTCACATAGTGTGAAGCTCAAGCTTTTTTATCAATGTAAAAATTACCAATTGTTCTTTGCATTACTTATCATTTAACTACCTATTTAGATTTATTCAAATGCCAATCACCTTTTTACCTATTTATCCCGCCATTTGTGGGCAGTAAGACCCCCACCTCAAAATTCAGCGAAAGCAAAGAAGTTAGGTGGGGCCCTGCTGATTAAAGTTTCACTTTATTCAGTAAGTAAAACTTTACAAAATAAAAAAATCGGTATTGATAATTACATATCAATACCGATTTTTTTATAATTACTTTCCTTCTATTAAATCATTCGCCATTTTCCTAAATTCCTGATTAAATGCATCATTCATACCATTTTGGACGTTAGAAAATAATATGACAAACATTCGTTTATCCCAGTTAAAATTATTAAAAGTGTTCCAGCCAGCTAATACACCGTGGTTATGATAATAATCTGGGTAAATATAGAAACTAAATCCATATTTTCTTGCAGGTGATGCAGAAAACATATCTGATACACTTTGTTTGGAAAGTAGTTTACCATCCATAATAGCTTCATCTAACTTTTTCATATCTTCAACAGTCGTATACATTTCACCACAACCATACAGCCAGTTCATTTTTAAGCGAGGCGTGGCTATTAACTTATTATCTTTTTTCGTATACCCTTCTGCTAAGAAAATATCTTCTGGGAGTGTTGCGCCCATTCCAGATTCATTCATTTCAACAGGAGTCAAAATATTTTCTTTCACATATTCAGCAAGTGGTTTATTCGATATTTTTTCTACAATATATGCAAGCACCATATAATTATAATCTGTATATTTCCATCCTGTCCCTGCTGGAAATTGTAACGTTTGTGCCCCAATCCACGTTACTAATTTTAACCGTGATGCTGCGTCAACACTACCTTGTCCCTGTTCTGGTAATCCAGACGTATGTGTTAACAAGTTTCGTAACGTAATGTTTTTATCTGCCGGAAACGATGGGATATATTTATTTACATTGTCTTCAATGTTCAACTTCCCTTTTTCTTTTAGTTGCATAATAGATATTGCAACTACTGTTTTCGTAATAGACCCAATGCGATATTTCGTTCTTGGCGTTGTTAATACTTGATCTTTCACATTCGCATAACCGTAGCCTTTTCGTAAAATGACATGATCTTTACTTGCTACAAGAACACTCCCATTAAATCCTTTATCTTTTAAGTACTGATCTAGTTTTCCAGCTGCAATTTCATAACGCTTTTTCTCATTCGCATCAACTTCCTGCTTAACATCTTTTTGCTTATTATTTACATTAGAAAATGCCTTTGTATCATATTTTTTTCCTTTATTTGCATGTATTAGTGTAACAACACTCCCACAAAAAACAGCAAAAATAAAGAAAACGATTAACCATTTCTTTAACATACTAGGAACCCTCTTTTATCTAGTTTCACTTAACGTACATCCATTCTATTTTATATCTTTTAATTATCAAGTATATTATAATATTATTTAATATTCACTCTGTTAAAACTAGATTCCTTTTTCTCATTTTCAATTTTTACTACTCTCTATTGTATTTCTTTCTTGCAAAATTTCCAACATACAATCGGATGCATTACACTATAATTTCAAATTCTTTTGTAACATTTGTTACATACTAAAAAGAATGGAGATGTAATATGAAAAACACCGATAAACGCAATCGTTTAGATGATAAGATATTTCATTATCGGATAACAAAAAATAACATGGTATTAATTGAATATTACGGAAAGCAGATTATGATATTAAAAGGAAATGATGCTGAAAAATTTTTAAATAAAATAAATCATGCAAATAACGATAAAGAAAAACAGCTAATTATGGCTAAAATTACAGGTAATTTCAAAAGAGGTAATGAACGAAATTGAAAACGAATCTCATTTACATTTTGATTATACAACAAATAAAAAAGAAATGTCGCTCATTCAACATTTCTTTAGACTTTCTTCATAAAAAATTTACATTGCTAACATTCCTTCATTTTCTATACTTCCTATATAAGCTAGCCGCTGAAATAGTTAGTAATACAACTATGCATAACCACGCGTACGTATATCCCTTCTTATCTACAATATAACCAAATAAAGCAGGCGCAACAATAATAGCAATTTGATTTAATGTAAGTGCAAAACTCACTGTCATCCCTACCGATTCTTCACTTGCTGATTCCGCAACTTCAGTTATAAAAAGACTAAACCATCCAATTGAAAAGAACCCTAACAATGCACTTACGCCATACAATACATTCGTTATTGTATGTATGCTCATTACTAATATTAGAATGAAGAAAATAGAAATACAAACAGTTATAAATAAGGGGGTACGCCTATTCCCCTTATAAAATAAATCACTAGTAGCTGCTAATATAACCCTACCAACCATTCCAGAAAAGAACATAACGGAAAATACTTTTCCAGCTAAAATTGGCGTGATTGATTGTTCCAATACTAAAAATTTTATAAAGTGTGCAACTAACACCATTTGCAATGAAATCATACAAATGCCAGTTATATAAATTGCATACAACTCTTTTTTGCACATCACTTCTTTTAACTGCATCCAAAAAGAAAGTTTACTACGTTCTTGTTTAACTTTCTCTTGAATATATGGTTCCTTATAAAATATAAAAAATAAAAACCCTCCAATTATACAAATGCATGCAATGCTATTTACCGCATAGGCCATATTATATTTTATTGTAAGAAACGGGATCAATACTCCCGCTAATGTACCACTAATCGGTATACCGGCTTGTCTAATCCCCATCGCTAACCCGCGATTTTCTTTTGAGAACCACTTCATTATCACCTTACTTCCTCCTGGCTGCGAAACACTATAAAACGTTCCTACTAATAAAAGTACAAAGAGTAACCCATTAAATCCATTGACCATATTAGTCAGTAAAAACGAACCCCCTAGTAAAAATAAACTTATCGAAATTAACAACTTTTCATTGTATTGATCAAGTAGCCGCCCAACAAAAAGCATACAAAATAGCGGTCCTATATTTACAACACTTACTAACAATCCACTCTCCGTATTCGTAAGTGCATATTCTTCTTTCCAAAATAAAGCAAATGCTCCAACACCATACGTTATAAGTGTCGCTGTTGTTTGAGCAACTGTCGCAAAAATTAACATAACCCACTTATAAGTACCATTCATCCTTTCTTCCATTAACACAATAATCCCTCCATCCCCTTCCATTGTATGAAAGTTCTGATATCATATAAAATAAAGATTTATCATGTAATCCATCAAAAAAAATGATACCTTTTATGGAGGGATGATACTTGGATATAAAAGATTTAACTGTATTTTACGAAGTTGCGAAAGAAAAAAACATATCTCACGCAGCTAAAAATTTAAACTATGTACAGTCTGGCGTAACAATGCGTATGAAACAACTAGAAAACGAACTAGGTGTACCTTTATTTTACCGAAACGGAAAAGGTGTAACTTTAACTTCTAACGGTGAGATTTTATTAACATACGCTAAACAAATTATCCACTTAATGGATCAATCTATTAAAGCAGTTCAAAGTAATGGGATCGAACCAAGGGGCACTTTAAAAATTGGATGTACAGAATCTACAACCGCTGTAAGACTTCCATCTATATTAACGGCCTATTATGAGGAATACCCAAAAGTCGAATTGATTTTAGAATCAAATACGACGGAACAATTGATTAGACTTGTATTAGAACGAAAACTAGACGGGGCGTTTATCGCTGGAACCACTCAGCATGCTGAACTTCATACAAATATATTTCATGAAGAAGAATTAGTTCTCATTAGCAAAAATCCTTTATCTTCCTTTAAAGACATAGGAGACATGAATTTACTTGCATTTAGTCACGGGTGCTATTATAGAAATTTATTAGAAGATTGGCTTCAAGAAGAAGGAATTTCACCTAAACGAGTATTAGAGTTTGGAACAATTGAAGCGATACTCGCATGTGTAAAATCAGGTATGGGCGTAGCAATTATGATGAAGTCTATTTTAAATGGTCATCAACATGACATATCATTCAACCCTTTGCCAAATAGCTTCAAAAAAGTTCCTACTACTTTTATTACTAGAAAAGATATATATCACTCTGCTGCATTACAAAAATTTATGGAGATGACTCTCAATGCGTGAAAAGAAAATACGTGGTATGAAACGAAAAACAAACACTATGATAAAGCGAATTGAGGAACATACAAAAACGTTCCCTTCTACTTTCTATAACGATGAATATTGGAATATGCTATTGCCAGTTTCGCGAGCTTTTATTGACTCTCGTAAAACACCTAGAAAAGTAAAGCGATTATGTATTCAAACCTTATTAAATCAAGCAAATCATTTAATAAATATGAAACCGGGCGATACACATACATATCGAGTTGTTGTTTTGATTTCTATAAATAATTTGTGTGATTCGCAAATCATTATATTTAAAAATGAGAACTACTTTCATAATTTCTTTAATAGAGATAGTGAATTTCAAAAATGGATTCTTCTTTCAAATGAAATTGATTTTTGGGAGACATGGAAAATTTCGGTTTATCATTCCTTCCAAACACTTCGCTTTCAAGAAATTATTTATGATGAAGATGAATGCTATGAAAAAGAGATTCTGTTTATCGGGGAGTTAAATTAAAAAGGGTATACCTAAAACACTGGTATACCCTTTTCCACTTATTTTTCCTTCAATACACTATGTAATCGATCCGGATAATTTGTAAACATTCCTGTAGCACCCCATTTGATTAACAGTCTCATATCTGGTTTCTCGTTAATTGTATAAGGGTGAATTAACAGTCCATTTTTCCTAGCCATTTTCATATATGACTCATCAATAATTAGTTCTCCGTTATCATTACGTAAGTTTGGTCCAATACCAGCTGCATACTTTTTAATTTCTTGAAAATCATCATTCGTTACACTTTTCGGTTCATGTGTAATGCCAGACCATTCGACAATTTCATTGTTTTCATTTGGATAATACCAAAGCAATTGAACTAACGGAATATTTTCATTCATACTATGAATCTTTTTCAAACTATCTTTACTAAATGATTGAATCATAACACGGCTAGAAGACATGTTTTGACCTACTAAATTATATTTTTGTAACAACGCCAACAATTTCTCTTCCATTCCTGGGTACACATCTGGTGATTTTGTTTCAATATAATACTTCATACTTCTTCCATACTTTTGAAAAATTTCTTCAAGAGTTGGAACTTTTTGCCCAACATACTCTTGCTTAGCCTTTTCTGGATACGCTTTATTAAACCATGATCCTGCATCTAAACTCTTTATTTCGCTTAACGTTTTATCACGTACTTCGCCTGTTCCATTTGTAGTGCGATCAACTGCTGTATCATGCATTGCAATTAATTGGCCATCCTTTGTTAATTGGATATCTAACTCTAAATAATCCGCTTTCATTTTTTTCACTAGATTATAAGAAGCAAAAGTATGCTCAGGTGCATGTCCACTCGCTCCGCGATGTGCAATATTTAAAAACTTATTCGCATTCCCCTCATGCTTTCCTTCTGCCTTTGCATGAACAGCTCCCCCAGCAAAGATGCTTCCCGTCATAAAGAAAATAACTAAAACGCTAATAATCTTTCTCATCCTTCTAACCCTTCCTACGTTGCAAATTTCAACAAGCTAATGAGATTTACACGAAATAGAAGACACACTTTCATTATTTTTATAAACCTATATTAAAATTCCAATCTTACAAATATACTTTCTCTATATTATTAATATAGAAAACTAGTATTATCCTATTTAATTCCTATAGCCCTCCTTTTCACATGTAACTCCCTATTTTGTACGGTTCATTCAATAAAAAAAGCCATAAATTATTTAGGCTACACTCCTGTATCCCTAAATAAATTTATGGCTTTTCTCAAATATCTCCGGCCTCTATTAACTTGTCGAATTTAATAATATCAAACCTATTGAAATTTGTGAATATTTTTTTCAGTACAGTGAAGCACATAAAACAATATTTCCGTAGTTACTTAAAAATCACATAATAAATTTCTCATTACCTCTTCCAATACTATATCTGGATTTACTACCGTTTTTTCCGAACGCCATCCGATAAAGCCATCTGGTCTAATTAATACAGCACCTCCATTCCCTATACCATATAATTTGCTAAAAATATCTTCTGGAGCAACAAAGTCTCCACTTAAGCCAACACGATACCCTTTTATATTTATTCCTAATTTAGCTGAAACAGTATGTGCTGCTTCAGCCCAAGAACTATTTTCTACTCTTGTAAGTAATACAAAACTGTTACCGAATAAGTCTAATATAGAAACTTCCTTTCCTTCATACGTTCCCCATAAATGTGGCGCTCGCGTTCCAGGTCTTCCGTTCAACTCTATGCTATCCATTCTATGTGGAGTGACTGAATTATCTATAATCGCCTCTGAACAATACTGATATCCAGCTGTAACAGCTAAACCATCCATATTATTCAAACTGCCTTTCTCTCTCTTCGCAGCACGAAACAGTAAACTACTTGCATAAGCTGTCGTTAATTTTGCAACAGAGTGTCTCTCTTCATGATATGTTTCTAACAATTTTGGTTTTGCCTTCCCTTTTATAACAGCCGCTAATTTCCAAGCTAAGTTATGCGCATCTTGTATTCCTGTATTTGAACCAAATCCGCCTGTTGGCGGCATAATATGTGCTGAATCTCCAACTAGAAAGACTCGATTTCCTTGAAATTTCACCGCTGTACTTTCGGCCGCTTCCCACGGTAAAACACTTAATATTTCTGACTCAATATTTGTACTTCCAATTGCTATTTGAATAATTTGTTTACAACGTTCCATCGTGAAATCCTCTGGTCCCTCTCCTTTTAATGGATCGTAGGCTACATGGTAAATCCATTTTTTTACGTTATCTACTGGGATCAGTGCACCAAGAACCTCTGGATGAAGTACCATAGAAAAACCGAATGCGTCTCCTTGTATAAACTCACTTAAGTCTGCTTCAAAATAAATATTCATATAATAGCCACCAATGGTTCCACGCCCCTCAGTTTTAATCCCTAACTGCTCACGTATTTTACTTTTCGCTCCATCTGCTGCAATTACATAGTCACAATGTATGACACTTTCTTTTTCTGTTTCACGATTTCGAATCTTTGCTTTTACCCCGTTTTCATTTTGTTCAAATGAAACTAATTCATGATAAAAAGATAGTTGCCCGCCTAGCATTTTCGCTTCTTGTAACATCACCTCTTCTAAAATAATTTGATAACACGCAGTTTGTTTTGATGGACTAATCTTTTCTATTTTTTGAAGTAACTCTTCATCGTTTCCGTATTGTGTCGCTCTCATTTGTTCCAATTCTTCTTTATTCGCCTCAGCTATTGTATGAACTGCTATTCTTCCTCGGCAGTTCTCTAATGCTTTACCTGCCAATTTAATTCTTTTTTCCAAACCTAATTCTCGAAATAACTCCATTGTACGTAAAGTAAGACCGCCTGCTTTCGGATGAATGGCAGTAGACGGATGCCTTTCAATAAGTAAGTACTCAATGTTATGTTTTGCAAGAAATAACGCAGACGCTAACCCAGATAATCCCCCTCCAACAATTAAAACTGGTACATTCATATATTTACCCTCCACATCATTGTTCTGAGCTCAGTGACATAAATATAATCAAAAAAAACATTAAAATATAGACTTATATTTCATTTTAAATTATCATATAGATAGATTACGCCCCAAAATTCCTTTTACCTTTTCATACATCTATAATCCACCTGAATTGTGTCTGTATGAAAGTGTAAAACAAAAGAATGTACTTTACGTTGAACCATGTTCTATCGTAAAAATCAAAAATAATACAAACATTATAAGCGGTCGTAACCTTATGGATTATACAAGGTTACGACCGCTTATTTTATTGTTACATCATTTTTTGTTTTTAAAACTTCATCTATTGTGTTATGTAATCCTTCCAATCCCTTTTCTATCTCCCTATAATTTTCAACAATAAAAAATTCATTCGTCTCGATTTTCTTTCTCAATATTGCACCTCGTACAACAATCATGTAGCATTACCGTATCGAAGTAATGGTTCATCATCTTAAACCTTTCGACTAATTACCTGGAGGCAAAGTGATTGAAATGAATAAACAAGAACAATTAAATATTATAAAAAAAGATTTTATTGATTCTCAAAAAGTATTATTGGCAATTGGTGATGAAACACGTCAAGCTATTTTATTAGTGCTAATGGAAACAGAATGTCAAACAGGATTACGTGTAGGAGAAATCACGAAGCAAACACACCTTTCCCGTCCAGCCGTATCACATCACCTTAAGATTTTACGAGAAGCTGGCATTATTTTAATGAGAAAAGAAGGTACAAAGAATTTTTATTATATTGATATACGTACAAAATTAGGTTTATTAAAAAATCTTGTATTAGATATTGAGAAGCTATTGCAAAACTTTTATTAAAACTTGGAGGTATAAGAAATGAAAGCAATGATAATTGATAAGTACGGAAAAGTCCCAATGCGTATGGCAGAGGTACCTACTCCTGAAATTAATGAGTATGAAGTGCTCGCAGAAATTCATGCAGCTAGTATTAATCCAATTGATTTTAAAATACGCGATGGAAAAGTGAAGATGTTGCTTAAATATGAGATGCCCCTAATCCTTGGTAATGACTTTTCCGGTGTCATCGTAAAGGTTGGGGCAAAAGTGACTAACTTTAAAGTCGATGATGAAATATATGCACGCCCAAGAAAAAATAAGATTGGTACTTTCGCGGAGTATATAGCCATTCATGAAGATGATATAGCTTTAAAACCGAAAAATTTAAATTTTGAGGAAGCTGCTTCGATTCCACTCGTTGGCTTAACATCATATCAAGCATTACATGACATCATGCAATTACAAAAAGGACAAAAGATTTTAATTCACGCTGGATCCGGTGGTGTTGGTACTTTCGCTATTCAGCTAGCAAAAATAATGGGTGCCATTGTTACAACGACTGCTAGTGAAGCTGGTGCGAATTTAGTAACGTCTCTTGGCGCAGATGAAATTATTAATTACAAAACAGAAAAATTTGAAGATATACTAAAAAATTATGATGCGGTATTTGATACAATCGGCGGTGCAACACTTGAAAAATCATTCAATATTATAAAAAGCGGAGGAAACATTGTTTCAGTTTCAGGCATGCCGAATGCTCGCTTCGGTAAAGAATTTGGTTCAGGATTCTTTAAAACTCTCTTATTTTCATTAGCCAGCAAAAAACTTACTGCACTTGAAGAAAAACATAATGCTCAATATTCATTTTTATTTATGAAGCCAAGCGGGGATCAATTACGTACTATTGCAAACTATATTGAAGCCGGAAAAATTAAACCGGTAATCGATCGAGTTTTCCCTTTTGAAGATGCGCAAAAAGCAATGGAATATTCAGAGTCTGGAAGAGCAAAAGGAAAATTAATTGTAAAAATTAAATAATAATAAAACCTCCATTTTTAAAAATGGAGGTTTTAAATTTGCTGTTAAATAGACATAGTACAATGAAGTCCTTACAATAGATTGCAAGGGGAAATATTGTATTATACTTTTAGTTAACTTTACAAAGAATACATACGTACAAATACATAATTTAAAATACAAAAAGGAGGAGATACAATGACTAAAAATAATGAAACAGGTTGGAATTTAGATAATAGTTATATGACTTTACCACAATCATTTTATACAGAAATCCCCCCTACTCCCGTAAGTTCACCGAAGTTAGTTAAACTAAACCATTCATTAGCGATATCTCTTGGCTTGACCCCTGAAGAACTGAAAAAGGAAGCTGAAATTGCTATTTTCGCTGGTAATGCACTCCCAGAAGGAGCTCATCCATTAGCTCAAGCATATGCTGGTCATCAATTCGGACATTTTAATATGTTAGGCGACGGTCGTGCTCTTTTAATTGGCGAACAAATTACTCCTTCAGGTGAGCGTTTCGATATTCAACTGAAAGGTTCTGGCCCTACTCCCTATTCACGCCGAGGAGATGGCCGTGCTGCACTCGGTCCGATGCTACGTGAATATATTATTAGTGAAGCAATGTATGCACTTGATATTCCGACTACTCGCAGTTTAGCAGTTGTTACAACCGGGGAACCAACATATCGTGAAACAAAATTACCTGGAGCAATTTTAACTAGAGTAGCTAGTAGCCATATACGGGTCGGTACATTTCAATATGCTGCAGCTCGTGGTTCAATAGAGGACCTTAAATCGCTAGCTGACTATACGATAAAAAGACATTACCCAGAAAGTGAATCCCATGAAAACCGATATACTGCATTACTACAAGAAGTCATTAAAAAACAAGCAAGTCTTATCGCAAAATGGCAACTTGTTGGATTTATTCACGGCGTAATGAACACTGACAATATAACGATCAGTGGCGAAACAATTGATTACGGTCCTTGTGCATTTATGGACAATTACGACCAAGGAACCGTATTTAGCTCTATTGACACACAAGGTCGTTATGCATATGGAAATCAACCATATATGGCCGCATGGGATCTAGCACGACTAGCTGAATCTTTAATGCCAATTCTGCACGAAGATGAAGAAGAAGCATTAAAAATCGCTCAAGACGAAATTTCGAAATTTAGCGTACAGTATGAAAAACAGTGGTTCCTTGGAATGAAAAAGAAATTAGGACTATTTAGCAACGAAGAACAAGATCAATCACTTATTGAGCAACTTTTAAAAATGATGGAGAAATATAAAGCGGATTACACAAATACATTCCGTTCATTAACTCTTGATGCTATCGAAAATACAGCTCTATTTGAAAGTCCTGAATTTAAAGAATGGTACAAACTTTGGCAATCTCGATTAGAAAGACAAGAACAATCAAAAGAAAACGCCTACGAGATGATGAAAAATAATAACCCATCAATCATCCCGAGGAACCACCGTGTAGAAGAAGCACTAGAAGCAGCTGTTACAAATGACGACTATAGCGTAATGGAGCAACTTCTTGAAGCTTTATCAAACCCTTATGCGTATTCTACAGATCAAGAAGAATACTGCATTCCGCCTGCGCCTACGAGTCGTCCTTATCGTACTTTTTGTGGGACTTGATTGTTTAATATGTAAAAAGGTGCGTTCATATAAATTGTGTGAACGCACCCTTTTTATATCCCCCCACTCAACTAAAACTTTAAAATGCACACCCCCCGATGCCATTTCTTTAATCCAAAATAAATTCTACACTATTCCAATAGAATTACTCGTAAGCTTGTTAAACAAATATTGAGAAATATAAAACATCATTTCTAAATATTTTTATTTTTGATACTATATTTTATAAGAATATTCAAAAAGTGAGGGGATTTCATGAACGTTCAACTACAAGGTAATGAACAAATTACAAAATTATTTAATGACTGGTATAGAGCTATGTTACAACATCAAACTACCCATGCAACAAAAATAAAAAAAGATATTGAAAATATCATCTCTAATTCAGAAGAAGATACAAACCTACAATTGTATTATTCACTTTTTAATTTCAGATACAAAATTTTAACAGATGGTTTAAATATTAATAAAGATGATTTTAATAAAATTGATTCTTTCCCACTTCCAGAGAATGGGCTATTTTCTTATTATTATCATTTTTTTAAGGCTATTCACAATACAATTATTGGAAACTACAATGCAGCAAAACACCTTTTCGAGAACGCTAAAAAGCTGCTAATACACGTACCTGACGAACTAGAGAATGCTGAATTTAACTACCGCTTAGCTTCCTATTATTATCAAACATATCAACCACTAGTAGCAATCCAATCTGCAAATGAAGCTAAAGCGATTTTTTCAAAACATATAAACTGCGAAATTAATGTTGCTTTGTGTGATAACATCTTTGGTTTATCTTGTATTGATTTAAAACAGTTTGAACAAGCTGAAATTAGACTTGATTCAGCATTAAATATTCTACAGAAGTATTCAGAGGAGACTTTATCATTAAGAGTACGACATAATTTAGCTTGGCTATATGCAAGTCAAAACCTTTCAGAGTTAGCAATGCGTCATATTTCAGAGGTTACAACTAAGCAACCAAATCACTTTAAAGCACTTTTTGTTGAAGCACGTGAATACTACAAGCTTGGAGAATATACCCAGGCTAAAGAACTTATAAAAAAAGGATTAAACATCTCAAATAAACTAGAAAACAAAGAGTTTCAATATCGTTTCATGATTTTAAGAGAACTAAATAATAAAACTTCTATAAATGATTTAGAAATGATAATTTTGGAAGGAATTTCTTACTTTAAAACAGAAAACCTTTGGGAATGTATACAAGAGTACACTGATGTTCTAGCAAATATGTTTTATGAAAAAGAAGACCATATAAAAGCTAGTCAATACTTTTACATGGCCAATCAAGCAAGAAAAAAACATGAAGAAAAGGGAGCTTTGATATAATGAAAAAGATTAAATTGAGCATCATTGGCTTAGCTGTTATTAGCATCACAACTCTTGGATTAAGCTTCACCTCAGAAACACCGAAAACACAGTTAGGATATGTAGCATTAAACATTGGGGACACCCCTGCACCACAAAGACCTGGTCTTGTTCAATCCGTTGACGTAAGTAAAGACTACAACTCAACAACAACTGAAAAAGCACTTTAAAAAACGGAAGACCTTCAATTAAGAAGGTCTTTTTAAATACGCTTATTTAGAATATTTTCCTTTCATGTAGACTTTATTTTCTCATCAACTCCGCAATCCTCTTACTCTCCTCACTACCAACTTTCTCAAGTTTCTCCACAACTAAATTTCGTCTCTCTACAGAATGATTTTGACTTAACTTCGCTTTTCCTTCTATTTTATTTATCTTTATTTTGAATCCAACTATTCCCTTACTTAATCCTCCCATATAATTTGGATCTACATCATTAAGTGAGTAGGTGCTCTCTGGATCTTCATATTTATTTACTAAATCTTGAAGAGAATCTACTAATGTCTTCTCATCTTCAACAATTTCTAATTCACCGTATACATGCACTGCAACGTAATTCCATGTTGGTACTGCATTGTTTGTTTCATACCATGACGGAGAGATATAACTATGTGGTCCTTGAAATATAGCTAGTACTTGCTGAGTCCCAATATCTTTCCACTGTTCATTCGGCCGTGCGAAGTGACCATGTAAAGTAAGGGTCTCCCTATTTAATAACAACGGCAAGTGCGTTGCATATGGTTCTCCGTTATGTTGAGAAAATAATGTCGCAAAGCTATTTTGTTCCATTATTTCGTACTTCATCTCTTCATCTTGTATTGCGAAATATTTTGGTATGTACATAAGCTCCCTCTTTTCCGATCTTTTCTAATTTATTTCCTATTATATTTAGTAACCGCATCAATCAACAGGGCCAGTTTGCATTTGTTTTATAATGGCAGCTTTCTATTTCAAAACAATAGGCAGCATGTATTCCATGCTGCTTTAGTTTATTTTTTCTAATATATTTGTAATAAATACGGTCTTACCCTCAATATAACTAGATCGATTTTTCGACTCTCTTGCTAACTCTTCCTTCAAGTTTCCATACTCATTAGCTACTTCAGTATGTTCACGAAGGTAATCTCGAAACGCTATATGCCTTCTCAACTCTTCACTATTTTTATCACACACATATAAATGATGTTCCATCCAAACTGTATTTCCCTCGTTCCATGGAACGAACATATCCTTTCTTCCAAACGCCTCTCTTCCTTTAAAGCTCCATTCTAACTGATGATAGTACCCTATCTTCTCAAGTTTTTTTACTACCTCATGAAAAATTTCGTACTCTTCTATTACAACATCAATATCTAGTATTGGTTTTGATGCAAGCCCTTTAACAGATGTACTCCCAACATGTTCAATGGATAAAATGCTGTCTTCCATCACATCGTTAATGAGAGTTTGTAGCTTATTAAATTCACTTTCCCATTTGATGTTATATTCTTCGATAGTAATTCTCTGTTTCAACGTATCCCTCTCCTCAAAAGCAATTATAATCTTTGAATATGAGTATCCTTAAAATCCGTCTCATATTTCAATCCATATCCAAACATTCGATCCATTCCAATATGTGCTGTCCATATTAAGCCAATCACTATAACGGTATCTATCTTAAAATAGACACCTATTAGAACAATTAATATGGATATGATATATGTATGACATACGTTATATATTTTCGCACCAACGTGATTATTGATCCCATACGCTAACATGGATAAATCCGGCGCTAAAAGGAATACAAAAAATATAATCCAACTAAACTCATATATTGAATACATATAAATCGTGGCTAAAAATACAACCATTCCTTCAAAATGTACAATACGTTTTTGCATTATTTATCATTCCTATTTTTCTATATTTATTGATACATTTTCATCGCTGAAAGTGTTCTTTGCATTTTTTGACCAGATGGTTGCTAATATTGGCCCTGAAATGTTATGCCATACTGCCGCTAATACACTTGGGAGTGCAGCAGCCGGTCCAAAATGCAAAATACTTTCCAGCTATATTACTTATCGCTTCTAGTACTTTCATCCAATCAGCCCCTATCTTTTAATTGAAACACCTTATTCGGATTCAAAATATTTTGCGGATCAAGAGCTTTCTTTATTTTCTCCATTACAAATAATGCCGCCCCATGTTCTTCTTCTTGATACTTTCGTTTTCCGATTCCAACGCCATGTTCTCCTGTACACGTTCCTCCTCGTTTAAGAGCATACAGAACGATACTTTCGTTTATTTCGTCCGCCTTCTTTACTTCCTCTTTATCATTTGTGTCAATCATTAAGAGTACATGGAAATTCCCATCTCCAACATGACCTAGAATACCGCCAATAAGCCCTACTTTATCTAATACCTCTTTCGCATGTTGAATCGCTCCAGCTAATTCCGAAATTGGCACACAAACGTCTGTACTCATTAGCTTTTTACCAGGATAACTATGCACGTAAGAGTACGCTAAGTTATGTCTTGCATCCCACAGTTTATTTCTCGCTGCTGTTTCCGTCTCAAACGTAATTTCTATACATTTATGATCAAGAACGATTTCTTTCGTAAATTCAATATCTTGCTTTAACCCTGCTTCATTGCCGTGAAACTCTAAAAACAGTGTCGGTTCTTCTCTGTAACTTGTTTCATTGTAATAATTTACTTGTTTCATAGATAATTCATCAACGAGTTCAATTCTCGCGATTGGAATACCTGCTTGTAATATGTTAATTACAGCTTCTACTGCATCATTTATAGTTGGAAACGATGCCCTCGCAGCCATAACATGTTCTGGTATACCGTATACTTTTAAAGTTAACTCCGTGAAACATCCAAGTGTTCCTTCTGATCCTACGAAAATACCATTTAAATGATAACCTGATGATGACTTCGCCGCTAAATTCCCGGTATGTATTACTCCTCCATCAGCAAGAACGACTTCTAAATCTCGAACTTGATCACGCATTACACCATACTTTACCGCTGTCGTTCCGCTCGCATTTGTAGCAGCCATTCCTCCTAACGTTGCATCAGCTCCTGGGTCTACACTAAAAAATAATCCATACTTTTTCAATTCTTTATTAAGCTGAGAGCGCGTCACCCCTGGCTGTACTCTCACAAGAAAATCCTTTTCTCTTATTTCAAGTATTTTGTTCATAAGAGAAAAGTCCATTGTAATTCCTTTTTCGTAAGGAATTACATGTCCCTCTAAGCTGGACCCTACTCCAAATGGAACGACAGCTGTTCCGTGCTGACTCGCTATTTTCATTATCGCGCTAACTTCTTCGGTCGTTTTTGGAAAAACAACTACATCAGGTAAACTACTAACGTGGTAAGATTCATCTTTACTATGTAACTCTCGTACTGTCATATTTATTACTACTCGATCTTCAGGAAGTATGCCTTTTAATTCATTTACTACATGTTCAATTGTTATTTCCATAATCAACTCTCCTTTTTAATTTTAAAACAAGTATACCATCTTTATACAAAATAATTAGAAAAATAAGATTATTAAACCTGAACATAAAAAAAAGAACCTGCAGCACACGCTACAAGTTCTTTTTCACTACATTTTAAACGATTTCTTTATTAACAACATAAACCAAATTAAAGTAACTGCCATCAACGAATGAGAAAACCCTACAATATAAGTTAACCCTTTAAAGTCAGCTCCATTTAACTGAAGAAGCCCTCTCGCTGCTAGCGAACCTAACATTAATGTTAATGCAATGTTATGTAAAACAAACCACTTATTAAACCCTTTCACTTCATGAAACGCGAATACTTTTGCTAATCCTAAAGCAATTAAAAAGAAGAAAAAGCCAAGTACAAGTGTATGTGTATGCAAAAGATTTAACAAAGTAGATCCTAAAATCCCTTTATACTTACCATACTCCCTAGCGAAAATCCCTGATAATAAACCGATAATCAAATACGTAAACGATGCATTATATAATTTCTTCATTATGTACCTCCTTGAGTAGAATGTGTAGTGTGTCATATTTAGTAATAATGATAGTTATATAGTAAAAACTCCTAGTCACCTAGGAGTCATTGTATAAGTATCTCACTCTTTACAATCAATCCTAATTATAAAATATCTCTCTATACAAAACAAACGAACTTTATGTGAACAAACACCCCCATTAAAATATGTTGCACTTTTGTTTTACACAATCCATACTAATTGTTATAACTTTTTAAAGGTGGTGTAATAATTGATAGTTCTTGAAACCGAACGTCTAAATCTTCGTTGGTTTGATATAAAAGACGCTTCTTTTATTCTTGAGTTAGTAAACGATCCTGCATGGATTCAGTTTATTGGTGACAAAGGGGTTAGAAACTTAGAAGATGCAAAAAATTATATTGTAAAAATTACTTCTATAGATAACATCGCCTCAGGAAAGCTTTTAGAAAAAGTAGGATTACGATTTGAGAAAATCATTTCAGATTCAGGAGAAGATTTAAAATTATTTGGATATAACGCATAGTAAAGAAGGTCGCCTTGAATGGCGACCTTCTTCTTTCCATACAAGAAATCCTCCCTTTAAATTCACTACTTCCTTTATACTAGCTCTTTGTAAAATACTAGCTGCTATAGGGGAACGCAATCCGGTTCGACATTGCAAAACTATTGGACAATTTTTCGGGATATAATCTAATTGTTCAAATAGATTGCCTAAAGTGATATATTGCATCATGAAGGTTTCCTTCCTCCCACTCTGTTGTACTACGCACATCGATAACCTTAACACTTCCACTTTTTATATGCGAATATAATTCAATCGATGTTTTTTCTTTGTAACTTTCAAATCTATTAAGTTTCTGTATTACTTTTTAGGGTGCAAAAGCAATAATATTATCTAACCCAATAGATTCAAATTCTCTAATAACTGCCTCCACTTTAACCTTTTCCTCATCTAAAATTATTAAAGTTTCTGTTTTATAATCTAATAACCATCCACATCAAGTTGTGAAAGAATTTTTATAAGGTATGTTTATTGACTTCTCAATATGACCTGCAGCAAAACTCGATACATCTCTTATATCAACTATTTGGTGAACGTTGCTCAAAATTTCTTGAAATTCTTCTACTGTATTAATAGCAGTTCTCTTTCTTTTCTTGCGAATTTTGGGACCATACTTATTTAAATTCTTCATTTTTTGTATATAATGCGATAAAATTGTGAAATTTTATCGCATTATGCAAGACATTTAATATCAAATATATTACTTTTACTATGAACTAAATATGTTTATAGGAAGTGTATAGATAAATAAAGTGCTAAATTGACTCTTATGCAGTAATTACTGCTTAATTTATCTAAAAATTGAAAAAATACGTGTAGATATATATCATTTAAAATACATATATAATTAATTTTAATTTTCCGACACGTTTTTCACATAGTTCTTAAACCAGTTTTTTGCGTGCATTATGAAAAAATTGTACCGTGTCAATCTTAAAAAATTATATATCATAACTTTAAGAGAGGAAGGAAAACTATGAAGATGAAACGAAAAATCATGATGACAACGGCACTTGCAGCTACGTTAGCTACAGGTGCACTACCTACTACCTCGGTGTTTGCTGCAGAAAAGGAGGTTCCTATTCAACAAAAAGAGGCACAATTAAGTATTCAACCTTTTGCACAAAACAATTTGGAAACAGCCGTTCAAGCTGCCTTAAATGGTCCAGAAGTCAAAAAAATCAAAGTATTTGAACATGAATTTAATGTAAAGGAAATAGAAGTAGTAAATCTAGGTGCAGGAAAAAAATATGTTAAGGGGCAAATCTCTCATCATTTAAGTTTTCGTCCAGATGATCAATTTTATTATGAGTTTACAGTACAAGATGGAAAGGTACTAGATAAACCTGTATTTAATATTGATAGAGGTGGTTGGACACCATTTGCTGCTCCACTTTTATCAATTCTTGCTGCGTATAATGGAATTCCAGTTAATCCAAATGATTTAAATGCACTTGGTCAGCAGATTGGTAAAGTTATAGATGGAAGCTGGGAACATGCAGCCCAATCAATTGCAACTGTAGTTAGTTTAAGTTTTAATGAGTAGAATTTTTCAATTTTTATTAGCAGTGTAGAGATCCGCTTTTTGTAATCAGCCTTGTTATAAGAGATTCTAAAACAGCTATTAATAAATTTTTACCACTCAATCACATTATCTTGATTTGTTTACCACCTTATCATTCATTATATGTCACAAAATAGAAGTCTTTTTTAGGACTTCTGTTTTGTTTGTATTCAATACGATAAACAGTTGTTTTTTGGAGGCTATACTTCGAGTTTTCAAGAATCCGCTTGGCTATTAGGGACAATTTATAATAAAAAATTATTAAAGTCTCAAATAACTTACTCCTCCTATTGTTAATTATTTTTAAATACAAAAATTTATTATCTTAAGAATGAAAAACAATAAATATAGTAAAAAATCATCTAACAATTGTTTAAAGGTCAGGAGAGAAAAAATGAACAAAATAAAAATGAGAAATTTCTTTAAAATTAGCATCCTTACTTGTATTACACTAGCAAGTTTAAGTACACCATCTACTATTTTAGCTGATAGTCATCCAGGTTACTCCTATGAATCCAATATAGGGTATCAAAATCCATCGTGGATGTCGAAAATAGAAGGTTCAACAAAAATAAGTGAAATATCTATTCCAGGGACTCACGGTACGATGGCTTTACATGGAGCGAGTTTTCTTGATGAAAATTTGACAAGAAATCAAACTATGAGTTTATCCCAACAATTAAATTCCGGAATTCGATATGTAGATATGCGTGTTAAACGTGTAAAAGATTCTTTTGCAATGTATCATGGCGTTGTAAATCAAAAAGCAGTGTTTGAAGATGTATTAAAAGAGACCATTCAATTTTTAAAAGATCATCCAACAGAAACAATATTAATGCGCTTAAAAGAAGAAACTAATCCTGAAAGTGGATCTCTATCATTTGAGGAGATATTTTTAAAATATAAAAACGTTAATGCTTCATATTTTTGGGATCCTAATTCCGTACCAACTTCAGATAGAAATAACCCTACTTTAGGAGATACCCGCGGAAAAATTGTAATCTTACAAAACTTTACATCCGCTCAATTGTACGGGATTGATTACGAAGGTTTAAATATACAAGATAAATTTGAAATTGGAAGCGGACCAGACGAAATATATACAAAATGGATTGCGATAAAAAACCATCTACAAAATACAAATATTAATTTTAATAATGGAAAAATTTATCTCAACCATTTTAGTGGTACGGGAGGCGCAGCCGCATTTTTAAATAATGTATATCCTTGGTTTGTTGCAAGCGGAAAAGAGAGTAGGAATACTGACAGTAGTCCTAAATTGCTTCAAACGAATTCCACTAATGCGTGGAGTGATTTCCCTCGTGATAGAAACGGACAAGTATACTATGGGGGGATGAATACACTTGGGACCGAACTCTTACAACAAGGCGCAATTAAACATTCTGGTATCATCGCGGCTGATTTTCCCGGTCCAGGTTTAATTGATAGTATCATTAAATTAAATGGTATACATTCAAATGAAAAAGAAATATTAATTTCACAAATATCATCTGAATCTATTCCTTTATCAGGGCAACAAAATCGATCCAGCCAAAACTTTAAAATTGATAGTTTACCTGTAGGTACCAAAGAATTAAAATGGGTTATTGAGCCTTCAGAAAAAGATTATCCTTATACTATTTCTTTCAATGTAATGATTGATGTTTCCCTAGGAATAGATTCTACTCGTTGGAAAAATATTTCACATGAATCTAGGACTGAAGCTTACACAAATACTAAATATTATATTGCAAGTCCAATTGGTGCCACTAGCAAATTCACAGTGAAAATATACGCTATTACAAATTAGAAAAAAAGAATCCCATTGGGATTCTTTTTTGATTTCATTTCGTAAATATTAGGATGGCGATTAAATTTTCACTTTATTAACATATCATTTAATCCATTAGATAATTATATTTGGAACGGCCCTTAATTTTTAAAGAGAAATCCAAAATTGTTAGCTACCTTTTTCAGCTTATCATTTATTCAAAACTGGCTTCCAAAGCGATAAGGCAAAAATCCAATTTGAGTCGCCATTTCCTTGATGATCTTGAACCGCTTCATACACTTTTCCCTCATGTACTACCCTATCACCTTTAGTATATACTTTTCTTGCATCCCATTTTTCATATGTGGAATCCTCTAACTTAGTAGTTATATTCAAAACATCACTTCTACTAGATTCATTTCCAGCTAAATCAACCGCTGTCACTACATATTTATACGATGTATTAGCCTTCAAACCTTTATCTATAAAGGATGTATTAGCTGATGTCCCAATTTTATTCATAACCCCAGCGCTTTCTCTATATACAATATAATGGTCAACATCTACATTATCTTCTGACGGACTCCACATCAAATCAACAGTTGTCGCTGTTGTACCCATACTATGTAATCCTTTTGGTTGAGTCGGAGCCTCTTTATCTGGGATTGCATGTGTTGTCTTAACCTTTAGTTTTTCACTTTCTTTTGATATGTTTCCAGCAGAGTCTAATGCCTTTATTGTATAGGTATATTCCGTATCTGCTTTTAACTTTTTATCAATAAAAGTTGTACCTGGTACCGTATCAATTACTTCTCCATTACGTAACACTTGATATTCTTTTACACCTATATTATCAGTAGAAGCCTTCCATGTTATTTCAACACTATTGGCAGAAACTTTAGAGGCATTTAATTCAGTTGGTTGACTTGGAGCTACTGTATCAGGTGTTTCATTATTTACCAAATTTACATCAATTACATTATAAAAGGCATTTGACGTATCTGCTACATCCCATACAGCTAAAATAACATGATAACCATTACGATCAGTTGGTACATTAATTGTATGTGTTAAATTATTTGATGCAGCCGAACCGTCATGTTTCACAGTTCCAATTGGTTCTAATTCAGCACGTGTTAACGGTTTGTTAGGATCCCATCCCTTTTTTGTAATGTAATAATGCCATTTACTTGTAGAATGTGCTGCTGTATATTTCCATGTAAATGTATTTTCTCCCCCCTTAATTGTGTTTTTGAACCAACGATTTGTTGTTTGTTGGTCAAGAGTTCCTCCAAATAATCCTCCTGCCGAAGCGATTTTCCCATCAATCGGTCCACCATCTGGAAACCCTTTAGGTGCTTCTAGACTTTGAGGTTCATACATTACATTTCCACAATTTAAATTTAATGCCCCATAATTCTGACTACATAAAGCAGCACGACTACTCGGTTTTTCAACAAACCCATGTGCATACGCACTTTGAGGAATCATTGTAATTGCCGTCACCCCTGCAGCCAGAAGACAAGCACCAATTCCTTTTTTACTTTTTCTTAATCTTTCCAATTTAGATGTTAATTTCAAATTCATTCTTGTCCCCCCAATATATTGTTCTCGCTAATATAATAGCAATATAGGGATAAACGAACAAATCACCAATTAATATATTAATATCTCTCATAAATTGGTACATTTATTATTATTTTTAATCTCCTATAAAAATAAAGTAAATACAATTACGCTATTTTGTAACATTATGTATTTAAAGAAGACTAAAAACTCCATTTAATTTCACAAAAAATTCAAATATTAAAACAAAAAAATTCCTCATGTAGGAAAAATAAATTTTTTATATTACAAAAAGCAAAAAAGTCTGGAAGAAACCGATTATATCCGTTTCTTCCAGACTTCCGCTACTTTTATACCACTCACAAATTCTTTAACCTTAAACATATACACTTGAGGTTAAAACCCACATAACTAATATTATCTATATATTGACTAACTTCTAGATGTTAAAATTCATAAATTAATAGTAACAAATCAAATAAAACAAGCCTTTTAACAAACACATATAATACTCCTACTAATTCAAACTAACGCTTAATTACTTATAAAATAACTTAAGGTATCTAGCTTAACTGTATTTTCTTTATTAATAGCCATTATTTTCTATCCTGTATTTCCTTATTTTAAACAGATTATCAAGAAATTGTTAATGCTTAAGAAAAGAGAAAAGGTTTAAAAATATAAAAGATTTAAAAATGCAATTTTAACTATCACATTCTAATAATTTATTGTGTTATTTTTATCTAATAAGGCACAGAAACAAAGGATGAACTTCAGTGTGCTTGAGAAAAGTTCTTAGGATGAAACGTTTAAAGGGTATTTTAGTACTGAGTTTTTATTAAATGTTCCTGTACCTAATATTTAAATTAACGTATGTCAAAATATTTTACAATACGAGTGTTAAACGTTACATATTTCTATATAAAATGATACATTTCATCAGCACGCCTCCCTAATATTTATGCTAAATATAGAAAATTCAGCTCGTTAGGATTTAATTTTAGAATTCTCATAAAAGCATATGATAGATTAGGCACGTAATTGTCACAAATTAATAGTCTATCTACTTTTTAATTACCTATGAAAACTTTATTATCGCTTTATTATTTACTCCTAAACCAAAGAACATCTATACCTACAATTTCTTAAAACTCTTTTAGATAATCTTTCAAAAGATTTGATAGTTTTATATTTTATATTTTTTTATTGTACATTTTTGCATTTGATGTTAGGATTATGCCTATTAAAATTGAATCGTAACGATTCTTCTTTATAATTTCCATATTTTAATTGTTAAATAAAAATATAGATTCTGATATATATATATTCAAAATCAGACCTACAATATCTTTATTTTACAATGATTTCATGGCATACCTTTAGAATGGAAAGATATATGCAACAACGCGTTAAGGGGTTACAGGGGGAACAAAAATGAGAGACTTTTTTGATGATAAGTATAAAAATATTGAATTGAAAAGGAGGTTAATAAATTTAATAAGTGAAATTAGCGAATTCAAAGGAAAATTAGCTGCTTATCAGGAACAAAACCCGGACATATTTAATAGCTTAGAAAAAACTATACCACTACATTACATAAAAAATTTCACAACTATTTACGAGGATATAAAAGTTCCTAATAAAAGATTAAAAGAACTTATTTTAGATGATATCGTACCTCAAAATATTTCGGAAGATGCTATTTTTTGCTATTATCAAACACTTTCTTTTGTACATAAAAACTCCTGTACTTTATTAATCAATCCAGCAACTATACAGGAATTACATTTTCAACTAATACATTACATTACCTCTGACAGTGCCAAATGGCGTGAAAAACCTTTTATTATTCCAGGAATTCCAGAACATGGAATGCACTTGAATAGTTACCGCATTCTTCCGCATGAACTTATTCCACAGTTTATGGAGCAATTATGTGATCAATACAACTCATTAAATACTAGTAAGGGGCTTCATTCACTTTTATTAATAGCTCGTTTTATATTAAATTTTTATTGCATAGTCCCTTTCAATCAAGGTAATAACAGGTTGGCATTTATGTTAATGCAATTGCTGTTAATTAGGAGTGGACATACATTTGTAAAATATGTATGTTTGGATAAATATATTAAGAAACATGAATCTGATTATTACAATTCGATTTATAAATCTTCGGTGAATTGGTACTGCGAGGAACATAATAATAGCTTTTGGTTAAAAACGTTTTTAACAATTATATTAGAGGCTTACAAAGATCTTCATAACACAGTTCTAGATTCTATATGTAAACATACTAAAGTTGAGAGAATTCAGGATTTTATACTTAAACAAAAACAACCCTTTACCAAGGAAAGTATTCGTAACACTTATCCAGACATTGCAGAGAGTACAATCAGTAAGGCTTTAAATTCCTTGCAACTGTTTGGCCATATTAAGCTAGTTACAAAAGGAAGAAACGCAAAGTGGATTAAAATTTGACCATACTTTCAAGATACCTGAGGTTTACAAATTCAATAATAACTTTATCATTGAATTTCATTTTCCTTTTAAGCTATTATTACTTTTTTAGTTATTTCTAATTCCAACAAAACAGTTTATAGGAAAAGGTCCGCTTCCCTCCGCCTTTTCCTATAATAAAATTAAATATAAACATAGAATAATTGTCGAAAAAAGTCGCATTTTAATATTTTTTCTTTATTTTCTGGTTGTAAACGTTTCACTTTCATGTTACCATCTTAATCAAACAATAGATGGTAATAAAAATGAAAGTATTTCTTTCCCTTAGAAACATATAAACGTACGGTAATATCAAGAAAATAAGGCCAAAGAAATATTTGATACCTACCAAAATAATGAATAGGAATTTTGTTGCGCTGTTTTTTCTGATAATTAAGAAAACGCATTTTGTCCCTAAACAAAATTTGTTGGTGCGCAAAATTCAAATACACTAGAACATCCAAATAAATGAAATATCCTTTTTCATTGAGTATTAAGGTATGAAAAAAGAATTCTTCCTACAAAATTTAGCTGATTAACATAAAGACATCTAAATTACTACCTTTATCGCCATCTATTGTTGACAACATATTTACCAAATAAAAAGAACCTATCGAGGGTTCTTTTTATTATAATCATTCAAATTTCAATTCTATCTTAATACTTACATTTCCACACAAATTACATCTACTTTTTGCTCTCAATTATTGAATTAATAATATAGCACATCAAATTTATTAATTCTTATCTTCAATTAGTTTAAATTAGTGAATAAAATTCAATCATATAAAAATAATAAATACAACTAATCGTTATATATTAAAGAGGTGTCAATTTTGTCCTTACATGAAGAGACCTTAGAAACTAAGACAGATAAAACCATTGAAAAGATCCAAACAAGTAACTTAAAACAACTTAAAAATACACTAGATAATATCTTTGATATTAGTGCAGATTTAATTGAACATCCTTTGCAATTAAAAACAAACACGAATATTTTACTATATTATTTTGAAGGCCTTACAGATGGTGTTGCATTAAAAACCAATGTTGTTACACCATTATTACAAGAAGTAAATGAAGACAGTCAAATATTTAATTCTAATATTATTGCTACTCATACCAAAATAGTATATACATGGAATGAAATTAAAGAAGGATTACTTGAGGGGCAATGTGTACTGTTTATGGAGAAAGAAAAGCGGTCACTTCTAATAAATACAAAAGGCTGGGCAGAGAGAGCAATTCAAGAGCCAATTTCAGAAGTTACTATTAAAGGATCCCATGATGGATTTATTGAAAATGCCACAAAAAATATAGGTCTTATCCGTCGATATATTCCTTCTACAGAGTTAAAAATCAAAAAGCTGACGATTGGAGAACGAGCCACTTCTTTAGTCTATTTAATTTACTTAGGTGATGTAGCAAACGCAGATGTAGTCCAAGAAATTGAAACTAGAATCTGTAAAATCAAAACAGATGCGGTATTAAGTATTGGAGAGCTATCTAATTATACAAAAGATCAAAATTGGACTCCTTTTCCACAGGCTTATTTAAGCGAGCGCCCAGACGCCATTTCAAATCATATACTTGATGGGAAAGTAGCAGTATTAATGGATAGATCCCCTGGTGCAATGGTTGTTCCTATGAATTTGATTGGATTTTTTCAAACCCCAGATGACTATAATATTCATTGGCTCATCGCATCATTTTTTCGCTTATTACGATTTGCAGGATTTATTATAGCTATTTTTTTACCCGCATTTTATATTGCTATAGTCTCTTTTCACTTTGAAATTATTCCTATAGACTTATACACTTCTATTGCAACATCAAGAGTCAAAGTCCCTTTTTCCCCCTTATTGGAAGCTTTTATAATGGAAATTACACTAGAAATGCTACGTGAAGCTGGTATTCGCTTACCACAACCAATTGGACAAACTATTGGGATCGTTGGAGGGATTGTAATTGGACAGGCGGCTGTTCAAGCTGGTCTTGTTAGTAACGTTATGGTTATTATCGTATCTATTACAGCCATTGCTTCATTTATTGTTTCTAATTATGATTTATCAAGTTCTATTCGCCTTATCCGTTTTCCAATGATGTTATTGGCCTACTTTTATGGGATTGTCGGTATTGTTAGTGGATTAATGCTCTTATTTGCTCATTTTGTTTCACTAACTTCCTATGGTTCACCATACGGCATGCCAATCGCACCATTTCGTCTCCAAGAGCTAAAAGATTCTTTTGTAAGATTTCCTATTTCGATGATTACCACCCGCTCGAGTACAGGACAGCCGAAACAAAGAAAGAAAAAAGAAGGTGGTTAACATGGGGAATCTTAAGTTCCAAAAAGTAACTTTATTCGAATTTATTATTTTCATTCATTCGCTGCAACTTGCATCTGGTATGTTAATTATGCCCAGCCCACTTGCTACTACTGCTGGTACAGATGGCTGGATTTCGATCATTCTCGGATGGATAGTTACTTCTATAATCGGTGTATTTATTATATTAATGTTACAAAAAAATCCTAACAAAAATTTCTCACAAATCTTAAAAACATACTTTGGTAAATGGATAGGGACAATTCTTTTTCTTGCATATGCCTTTTATCTATTTTTTGCTGGATTTAATACTTTATTAAAGGCAACTGATATTGTAAAAGTGTGGATATTCCCTTCCACTCCTGCTTATCAAATCACCATATTATTACTATTACCTTTCATTATTTTAGCCCTGAGTGGGTTAAGGGCTCTTACTAGTTATTCTATGCTTGTTTTCTTCTTCACTACTTGGATGCCACTATTTCTTCTTTTTTCACTAAAGACTAACTACAATCCTTTACACCTACTACCTATATTTAAAGAAGGATTATACCCTATTGTAAAAGCAACAAAAGAAACCATTACTCCTTATGCTGGGCTAGAAATTGCATATTATATATACCCATTCTTACAAAAAAAACAAAAAGCCATAAAAGGACTACTAATAGCGAATACTGGAACCATGTTTTTCTATCTATATGTTACTATTCTTTCTTATATATACTTTAGTCCAGAGGGGATAAAAGACGTAATCTGGCCAGTATTTCATCTGTTAAAAGGGGTTCGTTTTTCTTTCATGGAACGATTAGAAATTATATATATCGCTTACTATTTAATTGTATTTTCCACTACGATATATCCGTATTTATTTTTCAGTTTTGAATCTGTGACCATTTCACTTCAAAAAAACGCCCGCAATTGGGTGCTGCTTGCTTTTATGTTATTTATAGTTGGCCTATTTATTTTCCTAAATCCTGATGTGGATCAATATTTGTTTATATATTCTCTTATGGATATCTTGAATGTCGTTTTCTTTATTCTATTACCAATCTTATTTTTCACTTACAGTATTCTTTTTACTTGGATTACTAGGAGGAAACAACTTTGATTCGAAAATGGATATGGATTGTAATTTGTTGTGTATATATAATTGGTTGTAGTCAGAGAATTCCTCTTGAGAAGGTTTCATTAATCCTGTTAATTGGCTTGGATAGAACCCCTAATGGAGACATAAAAGTTGGAACAAGCATACCACTCTTTCATCATAAACAACCAAAAAGTACTATAGAACATTGGACACAAGCATCAACTGTATATACTGGATTCAGTAAGATAGATACGAAGTTAACGGGCTTTATGACAGCTTCCAAAGCTGAAATCATTTTAATTGGGAAAAAATTAGCGCAAGAAGCAAATTGGTTGCAGGAGCTTGATTCTTCTTACCGTGATCCTTACGCTACCATTAATGCTAAAGTAGTACTTGTAGATGGACCTGCAGAAGAAATTTTTAAAATTCATAAGCCTAGTAAACCATCACTTTCATCTTATATAAATGGTGTAATTGAATCGTCAATTCAAAATAACCAATCCGTCTCTTCTACAATTCAACAATTAATGAGAGAACAAAATGAAGAAGGAATGACGCAAGCTGTTCCAATTATCAAAAAAACAAAGAATGAAATCGACACAGTAGGAATTGCATTTTTAAATCGAAAAGGGAAATATTTAACTCATATCCCTAAAAAAGATGTTAAATTTTTCAATCTTATAAATAAGCAAAAAAGTAGCGGGCGAATGATACTACACCTTGCGCTTCCTCCTAAAAAGTCCAACAAAAAAACAAACACTTCTATCTTCGTACAGAACGCGACAAGGAAGGTAGTTGTTAATTTTCAAAACGGAAAGTTTGTATTTAATCTCGATATATATGCTAATGTAGCTTTAATAGAAAAAACCAATGCGAATTTAATTAAGGGGCACTATGATAATAAAAAAAATATAAATAATTTAAAAAGGGCTATTCAAAAAGAAATTAATAATAATTTACAAAATATGTTGTATGAAATACAGCAGAATAAAATTGATCCAATCGGATTATCCCTATATGCTAGAGCATTTCAATATAAAGAGTGGAAAAAAGTAAAAGGTGATTGGTTGCAAGCGTTAGCAGAGGCTAAAATAAATGTAAAGACGCACGTCAAAATAAAAGATACTGGGACCATTAGAAATTAGACTGGGATTTAATAGCATTACTCAGTAGTATTTTTTCTCTTAAATAATTATTATGTAAAAAATGCTAACGTAAAAAATCTTTCCGTTCTTTTAAAAGAGAAATAATTCAACTACGGTAATCAAACACCAGTTTCTAATTTAATGAGCTGAAGAAATTATAACTCTGTTGTAGTAGATATGCCCGATTCCATTCCGATTGTAATCCATGACATAGCGTCAAAGCCTAAATTAAGGAATTTAGGCTTTTTGAGTTCGCAAGAATATCTTGGTTTTAGTTCTATGTAACTTACTACAATAATTACAGGGTCTTTGTTTATTTTATTTGCTTTTAGATAATACACACCCAATTTCAGTTAAAATTCTTTAAATGTTAATTAATTTTTAAAATGATATATCTATAAGCTCTTTTAGCAAATATAATATAATATTATACATATATAACCAACTTGGGGACTATTATTAGTTTTCTAAATACAGACTTAATTAACACTATACAAATAGTGTTAATTATCTTAATTGAATATTAGTAATAGTAAGTATAAACATTATCAATTTACTATATATTACATTTATGTAAAAATAGATGTATGTTAAGCTTATTCAAAATCTTTCCCCTAATAAAGATTTGAAGTAGCATTTCATGATTCTCCTTACTGTTAATATGCCTTGAAAAAGAACCCTATAGGGTTCTTTTTCTTTTCATTATAACCTCAGTAAGTCCTTATTTAACATGTAAAAAGGACTGCTAATTACTTGCAGCCCTTTTACACGTTAATATACACTTGTATTAAATACTTAACACTTTATTGTATTAAGGTGTTTATAAAAACTAAACATGCCATTATCATTTAAATATATAACACTTCAAAGTTTAGAAGTATACAATAACAAATCTTTCCCAGCTTCCAGCTACATAACTAGTAGCTGTTAATTCTCTACCACCATTTGCTGATATATATCTACCATTACTTAGTGCTTGTAATACATATATCCTATTGTCTCCACCATTATATAAGATAAACTTTTCCCATGCCCCAATTGATGTACGATCTGCTACTACTCTACCATTTGGCTCAAACGAAACATACTTCCCATTACTTTTAGCTTTTAAAGCGTACGTATATAATTCCCCAGTCGGAATTAATTCGAATTTCTCCCATTCATTAACTGCATTACGATTTGCTATTACATTTCCAAAAGGCTCAGCGGAAACATATTGTAAATTTGCTGCCTGGATAGCAACTGTCCAACTTCCATTAAATAAATTCACGCCTTTTAGTGAACCTGCTTTTGATAGGTTGGCTGCCGATACATCATTCGATGGGGTAATCATCAATATCATTAAAACCATCGACAACACCATTAAAACTAACTTTTTTGAGATTGCATTACCACTTACACGTGTTATGAACCTTTTCATTCCCATTCCTCCCTTAATATACAGAACTCATATACATCATACTAAATATGTAAAATATTGTAATATAAAAGTTGATTTATCAACAAATACCTTACTATTCTGTTTCTTTTTTCTCAAATCTATAGCACTTAAACATGTATCAATTCTCAAGCACATTTTTTAAATTATTTTCTCCTGATAAAAGAATGTAGCAGTTGATAGCAACGAGAGTATATACAAAAGAGAGAATCTTTTCATTTCACTTCTCTTTAAATAAAAGCCAAATAGCCGTTCATAATGAACGACTATTTGCATCTAACTAATAATTAGAATGTTTTTCATGTTACTCTATTTTGTTTAATCCCGTTGAAGTAACTTGATAGGTTCTTTTTTTGCCCATATATTCTTGTTTATTATTCTCAAGATTAATAAGTATAGCGCGTGTTTTTTCTTTTACTGCTTCCCCTTCTATATGGGTAAACTCAATGTAATCTCCCACTTTTACGGGCACGGTTTGGCTTTCAGCAGTTTGCTGTCTATTTCCCACTATTCCCTTATTGTACAAAATACTACCGGTTGAATTCTTTACTGTAATACTTGCATACGTATTATTAAAGTAAGAATGTGGTACGCCCGCTTCTAAATTCACCTGCATTTTCTCTGTTGTCCTATTATAATCTACTTTTGCGATTTCTCTATCACTATATCCTTTTAATGACCACCCAAAATGATTTCCATCTAAAACCGTTGTTTCTGGCATTTTTTCTACTTTCTTCAAGCCTTCTTTTGTAACTTGATATCTTGCTGTTTTTCCAATGGTTTCATTTTTGTTATTTTCAAGGTTAATTAAAATTGCTCGCGTTTTTTCCTTTGTTGCTTCTCCTTCTATATGGGTAAATTCAATGTAATCCCCTACCTTGACGGGCACAGTTTGGCTTTCAGCATTTTGTTGTTTATTTCCCACGATCTCCTTATTGTACAGAACGTTACCAGAAGAATTCTGGACCTTAATACTCGCATACGTACTAGCAAAATAGGAATGTGGTACACCTGCTTCTAGTTTTACCTTCATCTCTTCTACCGTTTTATCATAATCTACTTTTGCAATTTCTCTATCACTATATCCTTTTAATGACCATGCAAACTTGTTTCCTTCTAAAATTGTTGCTTCTGGCATTTTTTCTACTTTCTTCAGGCCTTCCTTTGTAACTTCGTATATGGCTTTTTTTCCAAAGCTCTCTTGTTTACTATTATCTACATTTGTAAGAGTAGCTCTATGTACACCTTCTAGATGTGTTAACTCTATATAATCGCCTACTTTGACTGGAACTTTTTGCGATTCAGCATTTTGCTGCTTGTTTCCATAAATCTCTTTGTTATAGACCACTTTACCTGATGTGTTTTGCACTTTAATACTTGCATATGTACTATCAAAGTAGTCATGTGGTACACCTGCTTTTAGATCAATTTGCATTTCTTCTGTTGATTTATTTAAATTTACTTTCGCAAATTCAAAATCTCCAATCCCTTTCAGCGACCATGCAAATTCATTACCTTCAAAAATGTTTGGAGACTCATTTTTGATTTGTACCTTTTTCTCAACAGTTTGATCAAATATATCCGTTAATACAATCTTTGCATAAGCATTTGTTGGTAATGATATAGATTGACTGATTCCATTTTGATAGGATTTAATATCATTAATTACGTTAATAGGTTGGCCTGTCATATTTTCATTGTTATAAATTTCAATTTTCCCCTTAAATTGCGGTGTACTATTTTCTTTTAGTTTCCAAGATACATTTAATTTTTCATTTTCATAATATATAGATTGGATATCAAAATCTAGTTTTCCTATTTCAGGTTGAGTAGGTTGATTTAGCGTGAATATTTTTCCTGACCCAATAGTAGACTGCGTATTACCTCCTGCTTTGACCCATACATATTCTGAAGTAGATCCTCCATCATATTGATAAGTATTATCATGCGTCCCAGAAATACTTTGATTATTCCAAGAACTCCATTGTTTATCAACTAATTTTCGGCTATAACCATTTTTTAGGCGCGCTTCTCGAACATTCTGTCCACTATCAGCCCAGTCTTCTTGAAACATTCCTAATCCATGATTAAATGCAACATTAGCAACCGGAAAGTCCATAATTGCAATTTGATGCCATTTATTCTTTGTTACATCTTTCATCCATTGTCCAAATTTAGTATGACCATTTTCTTGCCATGAACGCATTGTCATTGTGTACCAATTGTAGTCTTTCCAACCATAAGTTGTTTGAACCTTCATTCCTGTTCCTTCTCCTCCAAAGGGTCCAGCTTGCGAATTCGGAGATAAGTATTCGGCCTTTATTGCTTCTTTAGAGGAAATTGGATCCCATAAGGCAAAATGTAAAGTACGTTTTCCATTTTCATCAAACCCACTTTGTTGTTGAAAACCAGCATATCCTCCAGCTTCACCACCTGCATTCCAGTTGTGTACAGCCCAGTACGTATAAGGTGGAGTCTGAACTGGTGACCAGTCTATACTAATAATATCTGAGGCAGGTATATTTTGGGGACTCACATAAACTGCTGGAGCAGCTGAATGTGTTGCAGCTTTAGTGTGCGAAATAGACGTTCCAAACATAGAAAACATGCTACATGCTGCGGTCATTATAATAACTTTATTAAATCTTTTCTTCGTTTTCTGACTAATCACTAATCTACATCCTTTTCTAATTTTTATTATTGAATAATAACTTAGTAGAGAAATCTATCAAAATTCAAACAACATCCAGTAAATCTTTAAAATACTGCCCCAATTTTATGTTGTTCTATCTTCACATCTGATTCTTACATGTTATTTGATTGTAAGTGGTTTCCATAAAGATAACGCAAATATCCAATTCGGGTCACCATTTCCTTGATGATTTTGAACCGCTTCATACACTGTCCCTTGATGTTCTACTTTATCGCCCTTTGTATATGCCTTCTTTGGATCCCATTTTTCATAAGATATATTTTGATCTTTGGTTTTTACCGGAAGAATTTCACTTTGAATTGATGTATTTCCAGCTGCATCTACAGCCTTCACTGCATATTTATATTCCTTATTAGCTGTTAAGTTTTGATCAATAAATGTCGTTCCTTGTACGGTTTGAATCAATTGTCCATCACGTAATACCTGATATTCTTTTACACCTATATTATCTGTAGAAGGATTCCATTTTAGCTCTACACTGTTAGAAGTAAGATTGTTTGCATATAATCCTTGTGGCTGTGTGGGAGCTTCTGTATCTGGTTTCGGATTAACAATTTGATTTACTTTTTTCAGGCCATCCTTTGTAACTTCATACATTACTTTTTTATCAAGACTTTCACGTTTATTATTATCTAAATTTATTAATGTTGCCCTCTCTCCGCCTTCTAAATGTGTAAGCTCAATAAAATCGCCGGTCTTTACTGAAACTTTTTGTGTTCCAGCATTTTGCTGTTTATTCCCATAAAACTCCTTGTTATATACTACTTTACCTGATGTGTTTTGCACTTTAATACTTGCATATGTACTATTAAAGTAGTTATGTGGTACACCTGCTTTTAGATCAACTTGCATTTCTTCTGTTGATTTATTTAAATTTACTTTTGCGAATTCAAAATCTCCAATCCCTTTCAGCGACCATGCAA